>NZ_JBFAZB010000019.1:0-131234 GCF_040681575.1 Kitasatospora sp. NPDC051702 | reverse complement strand
GCGCGACGACCGTCCGTCCGGTGGCGGCTACAACCGCGACCGCGGCGACCGCCCCTCGGGTGGCTTCAACCGTGACGACCGTGGTGGCGACCGCGGTGGCTTCCGCCGTGACGACCGCCCGTCCGGTGGTTTCAACCGTGATGACCGTGGTGGCTTCCGCCGCGACGACCGTCCGTCCGGTGGCGGCTACAACCGCGACCGCGGCGACCGCCCCTCGGGTGGCTTCAACCGTGACGACCGTGGTGGCGACCGCGGCGGTTACCGCGGTGGCGACCGTCCGTCCGGTGGCGGCTACAACCGCGACCGTGGCGACCGCCCCTCCGGCGGTGGCTTCCGCCGCGACGACCGCCCGTCCGGTTTCAACCGCGACCGTGGCGACCGCCCCTCCGGCGGTGGGTTCCGTCGTGACGACCGCCCCTCGGGCGGCTACAACCGCGATGACCGTGGTGGCGACCGCGGCGGCTTCCGCCGTGACGACCGCCCGTCCGGCGGCGGCTACCGCCGTGACGACCGCCAGGGCGGCGGCGACCGCGGCCCCCGCCGCGACTACGACGACCGTGGCCCCCGTCGTGACTACGACGACCGCCGCGGCAACTACGAGCCCGTCCGGCGCCTGCCGATCCCGGAGGACGTCACCGGCTTCGAGCTGGACGCGGACGTGCGCCAGGAGCTCAAGAGCCTGCCCAAGACGCTCGCCGACGACGTCGCCCGCAACCTGGTGATGGTGGCCCGCATGCTCGACAGCGAGCCGGAGGAGGCCTACCAGTACTCGCGCATCGCGCTCCGGCTGGCCTCCCGCGTCGCCGCCGTCCGTGAGGCCGCCGGCTTCGCCTCGTACATGACGCAGCGCTACTCGGAGGCGCTGACCGAGTTCCGTGCCGCCCGTCGGATGACCGGTCGCGCGGACCTGTGGCCGGTGATGGCCGACTGCGAGCGCGGTCTGGGCCGCCCGGAGCGCGCGCTGGCGATGGCCGGCGAGCCCGAGGTGAAGCAGCTGGACAAGGCCGGTCAGGTCGAGATGCGCCTGGTCGCCGCGGGCGCCCGCACCGACATGGAGCAGTTCGACGCGGCCGTCGTGACCCTGCAGAGCCCGGAGCTGGCGTCCAGCGCGGTGCACTCGTGGACCGCCCGTCTGCGGTACGCCTACGCCGAGGCGCTGATCGCGGCCGGCCGGGCCGAGGAGGCCCGCGAGTGGTTCGCCAAGGCGGCCGAGGCCGACACCGACGGCACGACCAACGCCTCGGAGCGGCTGGCCGAGATCGACGGCGTCGAGTTCGTGGACGCGCTCGACCCCGAGGCGGCCGAGGAGGAGGCCGAGCAGGCCGAGGCCCCGGCGAAGAAGCGCGGCGGCGACGTCTCCGACGACCGCGTGATCTACGAGGACGAGGAGGACGTCGAGGAGTACTACGACGAGGACGACCTCGAGATCGACGAGGACTTCGACGGCGTGGTGCCCGGGCGTTCCGGTGAGGACGGGGCCGAGGCCGGCACCGAGGCGAAGGCCGAGGACAAGGCCGACGCGCAGGGCTGAGCCCGACCGAACGACTGAGGCCCTGCCCTTCCCCGGATGTCCGGGGAAGGGCAGGGCCTCACGGCTTTCCGGCTCGCGGGCGCTAGCCCAGTTCGAGGTTGCGCAGCACCAGCCCGGTGGCCGGCTTCGGACCGAAGGAGGTGGACTTGCGCGGCATGGTGACGCCCTGTTCGGCGAGTCTTCGGACCACGCTCTCCCGGACCGGGTGCAGCAGTACCGCGGTGCCGCCGGTCCGGGCGGCCTCCTGCTCGGCGGCCACCGCGGTGTGCAGGTAGCCGATGTCGTCCGGGCCGTCGGGGACGCGCCAGGTGTGGTCGAGCAGGGTGGCGTGCAGGACGGTGGCGTCCAGGTGGCGCCACTCCTGGGGCCGGTCGTGCGGCACGGTGGCGTCGAGCAGGGACTCCTCGGGTTCGCCGAGCAGCCAGTAGACGCCGTCGCCGCCGGTCAGCACGAAGCCGTTGCCGCCGTGACGTTTCTGCTCCGCGAGCGCCTGGAGGGCGGCGCTCAGCGGGCCGGGGACCTCCTTGACCTTCCACTGGTCGCCGAGCTTCTCCAGCGCCTCGGCCACCGGCAGCCGGTACAGGACGCGGTGGATGGCCCGGACCCGCAGCGGGTAGCGGGCGGTGTCCACCAGGAGCACCAGACCGCGGTCCCAGGGGCTGCGCGGCAGGTGGCGGTGTTCGCGCTGGAGGCGCAGGTACATCTCCCAGCGGTGGTGGCCGTCGGCGATCAGGGCCCGGCAGGTGGCCAGGTCGCGGCCGATCTCGGCGATGTCGGCCGGGTCGGTGACCGCCCACAGGCGGTGGTGGGTGCCGTCGCTGGTGGCGGTGGAGAGCAGCGGCTCGCCCTCGACGGCGCGCTCGACGACGCCGGCGGCGCCGCCGTTGCCCCGGTAGGTGAGGAGCAGGGGTTCGAGGTTGGCCCGGGTGGTGCGCATCAGGCCGACCCGGTCGGCGACCGGCCGCGGCATGACGTCCTCGTGCGGGAGGACCACGCCGGCCTCCCGGCCGCTGACCGCGAGCGCGCCGATCAGCCCGCGTTGGAGCAGTTCGGGCGAGTCGGCGGTGGCGGGCACGCGTTGCTCGTAGACGTAGAGTCCGGGCTCCCGGTCGGCGGCGAGGACGCCCTCGCGCTGCCAGTCGGCCAGCAGCCGGGCCGCGTGCCGGTACTTGGTGTCGCGGTCGGGCCGGTCGCCGGCGTCCTCGGGCTCGGGCCGGGGCAGGATCAGCCGCACCACGTTGTGCGGGTCCGCGGTCTCCAGGTCGAGCCGGCGGCCCGGGTCGACGACGTCGTACGGGGGTGACATGACCGCGGCGAGGGCGCCGACCCGGTCGGGGACGTAGCGCAGGCCGCGGAAGGGGGACAGGGACAGGCCTGCGGTGGCGACGTGCCCGGGATCGCCGGGGCCGCCCTCCGGAGTCTCGACTCCGTGTTCTGCACTGGGTGTGCTCATTCTGGGCATCGTAACCGGGTACGCGTTGTTGAGAGATCGGAATGCCCGTGCCGTCTCGTGGGACGGGTGTGAGACCGAGGGCGAGGTACGGCATGGACGACGGGCAGGAACGGGTGGACGGCGGCGGCCGGGTCGAGCCGCGCGGCACCGGCGGCGCCCCCGGCGGGGGCGCTCCGGCGGACGGCGGCGTGCCGGCCCAGTCGCGCTCCGGCGAGCCGACCGGGGACGTGTACGACTGGTTCCGGCGCGGTGCGCAGCTGCTCGCCCAGGGCCATCCGGCGGCCGCCGAACAGCTGCTGGCCCGGGCGGCGGTGGCCGAGCCGCACTCGCGCAGCATCCGGGAGACGCTGGCACGCGCCCAGTTCGACACCGGGTCGTACGCCGCGGCGCTGGAGAACTTCCGGGCCGTCGCGCTGGCCGATCCCTCGGACGACTACGCTCAGTTCGGGTGGGGCGTCGCGGCGGCCCGGCTGGGCGACTTCGAGACGTCCGCCGAGCACCTGGCGCTGGCCGTGGCGATGCGGCCGGGCACCGAGCACTACCGGGCGGCGCTGCGGCAGACCAGGGCGACCCTGGCGGCCCGCGCCGGGGCCTACGGCCCGCTGCTGCCCGGGGCGCCCGGGTACCTGGCGCCCCCTCCCGGCCCGGACGGGCGGCCGGCGGGCGAGGACGGTGCGGACGACGAGGTCTGACCGGTCCGGCCCGAGGCGCCGCCCGACGAAGCGAACGACGCAGTGAATGAGGTAGCGCAGCCATGACCGAGACGGCCCCCACCGTGCGACGGACCGCCCCCGGCGGCAGCGACCGGCCGCTGACCGAGGCGTACGACACGGCGCTGCTGGACCTGGACGGCGTGGTCTACGCGGGCCCGAACGCCGTCGAGCACGCCGTGGAGGCGCTGGACGCCGCCCGGACGGCCGGGATGCGGCTCGCGTACGTGACCAACAACGCCTCCCGCCCGCCGCGCGTGGTGGCGGCGCACCTGACCGAGCTGGGGGTGCCGGCCGAGCCGGGCGACGTGATCAACTCGGCCCAGGCGGCCGCCCGGCTGGTCGCGGAGAAGGTGCCGGTCGGGGCGAAGGTGCTCGTGGTGGGCGGCGCGGGGCTGGAGGAGGCGCTGGCCGAGCGCGGGCTGGTCGCCGTCCGCTCGCTGGACGAGCAGCCGCTCGCGGTGGTGCAGGGCTACGACCCGTCGGTCGGCTGGGCGCAGCTGGCGGAGGCCTCCTACGCGGTGCAGCAGGGGCTGCCGTGGGTGGCCTCCAACACCGATCTGACGGTCCCGACCGCGCGCGGCATCGCCCCCGGCAACGGCACCCTGGTGGCGGCCGTGCGGGCCGCCGCCGGGGTGGACCCGGAGGTGGCGGGCAAGCCGCTGCCGCCGATGCACCGGGAGACCGTGCTGCGGACCGGGGCGCGGCGGCCGCTGGTGGTCGGCGACCGGCTGGACACCGACATCGAGGGCGCCTTCAACGGCGGGGTGGACAGCCTGCTGGTGTTCACCGGGGTGACCACCCCGGCGCAGCTGCTGGCGGCCCCGGTCGAGCACCGGCCGACCTACCTGGCGGCGGACCTGCGCGGGCTGCTGGAGTCGCACCCCGCGGTGGGCCGGGAGGACGGCGGGGCCGGCTGCGGCGGCTGGGTCGCCACGGCCGGGGACGGCGTGCTGCGGCTGTCCGGCGGCGGGGACCGCTGGGACGGCCTGCGGGCGCTGTGCGCGGCGGCGTGGGCGGCGCTGGACGCGGACGGGACGGCGGCCGACGGGCGCAAGGCGCTGGCCGAGCTGGGGTTCTGACCCGGCCGGCCGCGGCCGGGCTCGGCGGTGAGAGTGCCCCGGCGGTCGGTGCTTCGGCGGTGCGTGTGCCCCGGCGGTGCGTGTGCCCCGGCGGTCCGCGGCATCCGGACCGCCGGGCCCCGACGTGACCCGGGTGCAGCACGGCCCGGGCCGCCGGGAGCCGGGTCAGAGCAGGGTGCGCAGCCGCAGCAGGTCGCGGAAGCCGGCCTCCAGCCGGATCCGGCCGGAGGCCCAGGCGGAGGCGAAGTTGAGCCCGCCGCCGACCACGGCCACCAGGTCGTCGCTGCTCATGGTGAGCCGGATCGCGGCCTTCTCGGTGGGCGCACCGGGCGCCGAGGCGAGGCCCTGGATCCGGCCGTCGCGCAGCTGACCGGTGAAGGTCAGGTCGAGGTCGGTGATCCGGCAGCTGAGCGAGCGGTCCAGGGCGGCCGCCTTGCGGACGTCGCCGGTGGACTCCGCCATGTTCCGGCTGAGCTGCTCCAGCGCCTCGCGGCACTCCTCGGCGTCGGCCATCGCGGTGCCTCCCTCTCTGGGCTCCCGGTGGATTCGGGCGGGTGACGGCGGTGGTCACTGCCGGGCCACGGTACCGCAGGCGGGTTTTGGCGGTAGCGTCGTCCGTGGGGTGCCCGGATCGGCCCGGGCACCGACGGCGACGGAGCGATGCGCGCAGGCGCTTAGGAGGCACCCGGATGCTGCCGAGGACGGTGCGGGGAGTGGCGGAGGTCGCCGCCGGGCTGGTGGAGGAGGTCGGCAAGCGGGTCGTCGGGACGGCGGCCGCGATCCTGGAGCGGACCGGGGTCGACGTCGCCGACGTGGAGCGCCGGCTGGGCGGGCAGTTCCCGCCGTCGGTGCAGACCCTGCAGACCCTGGCGGGCGAGGCGGTCACCGCCGGGCGGGCCGGGGTGGACCTGGCCGTCGGGGTGGCCCGGGGCGAGGTGGAGAAGGCCTTCGAGAAGGTCGGTGACCAGGTCACCAAGGTCGGTGTGGTGCTGGCCTACCTGGAGAGCAAGCTGCGGGAGGTCGAGGAGGACGAGGGCGGGCCGGAGCGCCCCGGCCCGGCGGCCGACGCCCACCGTTCGGAGCAGCCGGTGCCGGCGCCCCGGGCGGACGACCTGTTCGGGCGCGGCTGGGAGGACGAGCAGGCGCGGCCGGACGCCCGGGCGGCCGGGGAGCCGATAGTGGCGGAGCGGGTGGAGGTGGACGAGCCGGTCGAGGTCTACCCGCCGGTCCCGCCCGTCCCGCGGGCGGCGCCGACGCCGCGGGCCGCGCAGGGGCGGAAGCCGGCGAGCGGGTCCGTGCGCCCGTCCGGGCCCGCGGAGCCCGTCGAGCCTGAGCGGCCGGCGGCGCGCAAGGGCACCGCGAAGAAGGCCCCGGCCGATGCGCCGTCCGGAGCGAAGGCGCCCGGTGCGAAGTCGGGCGGCGCCGAGCCGCCCGGGGCGAAGAAGGCGGCGGCGAAGAAGGCGGCGGCGAAGACGGCGGCGGCGAAGAAGGCGGCGAAGAAGACGGCGGTCCGCAAGACGGCCGTGAAGAAGACCGCCACCGCGAAGCAGTCCGCCGCCGAGTCGGCCGGGTCGCCCGGGACGCCCGCGAAGCGCACGGCGACGAAGAAGACCACCGTCCGCAAGGCCACCAGCACGAAGCGCTCCGATGACCGGAGCGGCTGACCCGACGGCGCCGCTCGGCGTCGGACTCGCCCCCACCGGCCACCCCGGCGTGGACGCCGGCCTGGCCCGGCTGGAGGCCCTGGACGGGGTCCCCGCCGAGGCGCACGTCGCGGTGTACGAAGATGTTCACCAGCGGCTCGCCGACACGCTGGCCGCGCTCGACCAGGAATGATCCGTAGGACCCGTAGGAGCTGAAGCACCAGTGGCAGTGGCACGACGCCGACTCGACGCGGAGCTGGTCCGCCGCAAGCTGGCCCGGTCGCGCGAGCACGCGTCCGAGCTGATCGCAGCCGGCCGGGTGACCGTCGGCGGCACGACCGCGACCAAGCCGGCCACCCAGGTGGAGACCTCGGCGGCGGTCGTGGTGGCCAAGGACGAGAACGACCCCGACTACGTCTCGCGCGGCGGGCACAAGCTGGCCGGGGCGTTCGCCGCCTTCGTCCCGCAGGGTCTGGTGGTGGAGGGCCGCCGGGCGCTGGACGCGGGCGCCTCCACCGGCGGGTTCACCGACGTCCTGCTGCGGGCCGGTGCCTCCGGCGTGCTCGCCGTGGACGTCGGCTACGGGCAGCTCGCGTGGTCGCTGCAGAGCGACGAGCGGGTGACGGTGATGGACCGCACCAACGTCCGCGAGCTCAGCCTGGAGCTGATCGGCGGCACCCCGGTCGACCTGGTGGTCGGCGACCTGTCGTTCATCTCGCTGGGCCTGGTGCTGCCCGCGCTGGCCGGCTGCGCGGCCGAGGACGCGGACCTGGTGCTGATGGTCAAGCCGCAGTTCGAGATCGGCAAGGAGCGGCTGGGCAGCGGTGGGGTGGTGCGCAGTCCGGAGCTGCGCGCGGAGATGGTGCGCCAGGTCGCCGGGCAGGCGTGGGAGCTGGGCCTGGGCGTGCGTGCCGTCACCGCGAGCCCGCTGCCGGGCCCGTCCGGGAACGTCGAGTACTTCCTCTGGCTGCGCCGCGACGCCCCGCAGTTGAACCCCGCGGAGGCGGACCGGGCCGTCGCCGAGGGGCCCCGATAGGGTGCTCTGCGGGCGTCCGGTCCGTCATGCTGTGTGACGCGACCGCACCGGGGCGGAGGGCGGCCCGGCAGGCGTGAGGGAGAGGGCAGCGGCATGAGCGATGACGAGCGTACGGTCTTCCTGATCGCGCACACCGGCCGGGAGGCGGCGCTGCGCAGCGTCGAGGGCCTGGTGCACGGGCTGCTGAAGGCGGGCATCCGGATCAGACTGCTCGCCTCCGAGGCGGTGGGCCTGGACCTGCCGGACGGGGTGGAGAAGGTCGCCGGTGGCCCGGGGGCGGCGGACGGCTGCGAGCTGATCCTGGTCGCCGGCGGGGACGGGACGCTGCTGCGCGGGGCGGAGCTGGCGCGCGAGCACGGGCTGCCGATGCTCGGGATCAACCTGGGCCGGGTGGGCTTCCTCGCCGAGGCCGAGCGGGACGACCTGGCCGTGGTGGTCGAGCGGGTGGTGGACGCCGACTACACGGTCGAGGAGCGGATGACGATCGACGTCATCGTCCGCACCAACGGCGATGTGCTGCACCAGGACTGGGCGTTGAACGAGGCGTCGATCGAGAAGGCGTCCCGGGAGCGGATGCTGGAGGTGGTGACCGAGGTGGACGGCCGTCCGGTCTCCAACTTCGGCTGTGACGGGGTGGTCTGCGCGACGCCGACCGGCTCCACCGCGTACGCGTTCTCCGGCGGCGGGCCGGTGGTCTGGCCGGAGGTGGAGGCGCTGCTGATGGTGCCGATCTCCGCGCACGCGCTGTTCGCCCGCCCGCTGGTGACCTCGCCGCACTCCGTGCTGGCCGTGGAGGTGCAGCCCAAGACCCCGCACGGCGTGCTCTGGTGCGACGGCCGGCGCTCGGTCGAACTGCCCGCGGGCGCCCGGGTGGAGGTCCGCCGGGGCCAGACGCCGGTGCGGCTGGCCCGACTGCACCGGGCGCCGTTCACCGACCGGCTGGTGGCCAAGTTCGCGCTGCCGGTGACGGGTTGGCGCGGCCGGGCGGACACCGGCTGCTGACCGCGGGCCGTCCGGCGGATCCTGCGGCCCCGGCGGACGGGCGCGCGCCGTGACGCGCCCGGCAACCCGCCGGACGGCCGCCGGCCGTCAGACGGCCAGGGGCTGGTCCTGGTCGGCCGGTCCGTACCGGCCGCCCGCCGCCGCCCGCGCGGCCAACGCGGTGAGCCGTCGCACGGCGTCGGGGACGGCCGGGGCGGGCACGGTGAGCGGGATCCGGACGTGGTGCTCGAAGGCGCCGTCCGAGCCGAACCGGTTGCCGGCGGCGATCCGGATGCCGTCGCGCTCCCCGGCCCGCGCCAGCGCCGCGCCGGAGAGAGCACCGGTGGACACCCAGAACGAGAGCCCGCCGGGCGGTGGCGGGAAGGTCCAGTCCGGCAGCCGCTCGGCCAGTGCGGCCGCGAAGGCGTGGGCGGTGGCCCGCAGCCGGTCCAGCTGGTGCGCGCGCACGGCCGCCAGCGGCTCGCCCAGCAGGTCGGCGGCGATCAGCTGGTCGAGCACCGGGGTGCCGACGTCGCTGTAGACCCGGTCGGCGGCCAGCCGGCGCACCAGCGCGGGCGCGGCCCGCACCCAGCCGATCCGCAGCCCGCCCCAGAGCAGCTTGCCCGCGGAGCCGACGGTGACCACCTGGGCGGCCCGGTCCAGCGCCGCCGCCGGGCGCGGCAGGGGCTCGGACTCCGGGACGCCCCAACCGAGTTCGGCGGTGGTCTCGTCGACCAGGACGACGCTGCCGGCGGCCCGGGCGGCGGCCAGCAGCTCGCGCCGCTGCTCCTCGCCGACCAGGGCGCCGGTCGGGTTGTGGAAGTCCGGGATCACGTAGGCGACCTTGGGCGCCGCGCCGCGCAGCACCCGGCGCCACTCGGCGAGGTCCCACGGGGCCGGGCCGCTCGGCCCGGGGAATGGGCCGGGGGCGTACGGCACGGGCACCAGGCGGGCGCCGGCGATCCGTAGCGCCTGCAGGGTGTGGGCGTAGCTGGGCGCCTCGACGGCGACCCGGTCGCCGCGGCCGATCAGTGCCCGCTGGACGAGGTGCAGGGCGCCCATCGCGCCGGTGGTGACGAGGATCTGGTCCGGGGTGGTGGGCAGCCCGCGCTCGGTGTACCGCCGGGCGACGGCCTCGCGCAGCACCGGGACGCCGGTGGGGTAGTGGCCGTGCCCGGCGGCGTAGTGGGGCAGTTGCTCGACGGCGCGGGCGGCGGCCGCGCCGAGGAAGGGCTGCGGGGCGGGCAGGGCGGCGACCCCGAGGTCCAGGGTGCGGCCGAGCTCGTCCGGCGGGACGGGGTGCAGGGCGTCGCCGGGCGGCGGGGCGCCCTCGGGCAGCGCGGTCCAGCTGCCGGCGCCGCGGCGGCTGCGCAGGTAGCCCTCGGCGCGCAGGGTCTCGTAGGCGGTGGCGACGGTGGTGCGGCTGAGCTCCAGGGCGGTGGCGAGTTCGCGTTCGGCGGGCAGCCGGGCGCCGACCGGCAGTCGGCCCTCGGTGACCAGCAGCCGGATCTGCCCGGCGAGGGTCCGGTAGGCGGGCCGGCGGGGGCCGGGGGCGTCGGGCAGCCGGGCGGTGGCGAGCAGCCGGGCCAGCGCGGGCGGGGTGACGGTGGTGTGCCAGTCGGCCATGGGGGATCAGTCCACTTGCTCGGAATTGGCCCTGGAGGGGGTCGCTTTGGCCTGGCCATCATGGCAGGGCGGCCATCGAGTCCGCCACCGCCGGGGCAGCCGGGCGGTGCAGCACCACCCGCAGGAGCTCCCGTTGGCCACCACGCACCCGACCACGCCTGACCGGCCCTCCGAGGCCCCGCCCGCCGCCGCGCTGGCCGCCCCGCCCGCCGCCGCGCCGACCGTCCAGCCGGCCGGGCCCGCCGGCCGGTCGGGGGCCGCCCGGCCGTCCCGTGCCGCCCGCCTGCTCGGCGACACCCACGCGCTGGGCCGCCGGATCCCGCAGCTCGCCGTCGGCCTCTACCTGTACGGCGCGAGCATGGCGCTGATGCTCCGCTCCGGCCTCGGCCTCGACCCGTGGGACGTCTTCCACCAGGGCCTGCAGCGTGCCGCGGGCCTCTCGGTGGGCGCCTGGGTGACCATCTGCGGCGCCCTGGTCCTGCTGCTGTGGATCCCGATCCGCCAGCGCCCGGGCGTCGGCACGGTGGCGAACGTCCTGGTGCTGGGCGCGTCGATGGACCTCACCCTGCGGCTGGTCGACGGCCCGGCCGGGCTGCCCGCCCGGATCGCGCTGATGGCCGCCGCGATCGCGCTGAACGGCCTGGCCACCGGCCTCTACATCGGTGCCCGCTTCGGCCCCGGCCCGCGCGACGGCCTGATGACCGGCCTGCACCGGCGCACCGGGCGTTCGCTGCGGCTGATCCGCACCGGCATCGAGGTCACCGTCCTGGTCGCCGGCGTGCTGCTCGGCGGCACCGCCGGGGTCGGCACGGTCGCGTACGCGCTGGCCATCGGCCCGCTGGTGCAGTTCTTCCTGCCGTGGTGCACGGTGCCGGGCCCCGGGCAAACCTCCCGGAAGGGGTGAACTTCCGGGCACGGAGTTGCCGCGCGCCGTTGCCGCTCGTCGCGCGCCGGGGGTGGAACCTCGTAAGGTCGTCTCCGTGTTGGACGAGATGCGGATACGGGATCTTGGGGTCATCGACGACGCGGTGGTCGAACTCGCGCCCGGCTTCACCGCCGTGACCGGTGAGACCGGCGCCGGGAAGACCATGGTCGTGACGAGCCTCGGCCTGCTGCTCGGCGGCCGCGCCGACCCGGGCCTGGTGCGCAACGGCACCGGGCGCGCGGTCGTCGAGGGCCGGCTCGAGCTGCCCGCCGACTCTCCGGTGGCGGCCCGGGCGGTGGAAGCCGGGGCCGAGCTGGACGACGGCGCGTTGCTGATCAGCCGCACCGTCTCCGCCGAGGGCCGCTCCCGGGCCTACGTGGGCGGCCGGGCCGTCCCGGTCGGCCTGCTCGCCGAGCTCGGCGAGGACCTGATCGCCGTGCACGGCCAGACCGACCAGCAGCGGCTGCTGCGCCCGGCCCGCCAGCGCGGCGCGCTGGACCGGTACGCGGGCGAGACCGTGGCCGGGCCGCTGGCCCGCTACCGGGAGACCTACCGCAGCCTGCGCGAGGTCTCCGCCACGCTGGAGGAGCTCACCACCCAGGCGCGCGAGCGCGCCCAGGAGGCCGACCTGCTCCGGTTCGGCCTGGACGAGATCGCCGCCGCCGAGCCGGTGGCCGGCGAGGACGTCGAGCTGGCCGCCGAGGCCGAGCGGCTCGGCCACGCCGACGCGCTCTCCTCCGCCGCCACCCTCGCCCACGCCGCGCTGGCCGGCGACCCGGCGGACCCGGAGGCGCTGGACGCCGGCACCCTGCTCGCGCAGTCCCGCCGCGCCCTGGATGCCGTGCGCCACCACGACGAGCGCCTGGCCGCGCTCGCCGACCGCGTCAACGAGGTCGGCTACCTGCTCGCCGACGTGGCCGGCGACCTGGCCGGGTACGCGGACGACCTCGACGCCGACCCCGTCCGGCTCGCCGCCGTCGAGGACCGCCGGTCCGTGCTGGCCCAGCTGCTGCGCAAGTACGGCGGCCCCGAGAACACCCTCGCCGAGGTGATCGCCTGGGCCGAGGCCGGCGCCGCCCGGCTCGCCGAACTCGACGGCGACGACGACCGGATCGACCAGCTCGGCGCCCGGGAGACGGAGCTGCGGGCCGAGTTGGCCGAGCTGGCCGCCGAGGTGTCGGCCGCCCGCCACGCCGCCGCCGGGCGCTTCGCCGAGGCCGTCTCCGCCGAGCTCGCCGAACTGGCCATGCCGCACGCCCGGGTGACCTTCTCGATCACCCGGGTCGACGACCTGTCCGGCATCGAGCTCGAGGGCCGCACCGTCGCCTACGGGCCGCACGGTGTGGACGAGGTCGAGGTGCTGCTCGCCCCGCACCCCGGGGCCCAGCCCCGGCCGATCGCCAAGGGCGCCTCCGGCGGTGAGCTGTCGCGGGTGATGCTCGCCGTCGAGGTGGTCTTCGCGGGCGCCGACCCCGTCCCCACCTACCTGTTCGACGAGGTGGACGCGGGCGTCGGCGGCAAGGCCGCGGTGGAGATCGGGCGCCGGCTGGCGAAGCTGGCCGAGTCCGCCCAGGTCGTGGTGGTCACCCACCTCCCGCAGGTCGCCGCCTTCGCGGACCGGCACCTGGTCGTGGAGAAGACCCACGACGGCACCGTGACCCGCAGCGGCGTCAAGGTGCTGAACGACGAGGAGCGGGTGCGCGAACTCTCGCGGATGCTGGCCGGCCTGGAGGACTCCGAGCTGGGCCGCGCCCACGCGGAGGAACTGCTGGCAGCGGCCCGGGCCCCGCGCCACCGCTAGCCGGGCGCGGCGGCCCCGCGGACGGACGGCGACGCGCCCCGGGTGCGGCCGACTGTCCAAGAGGGCCGCCGACCTGGCATGGTGGCGGCTGGACACTGGCTTTCCAGTCCCGAGCGCCGTCGGCGGGCAATCCTCGCGGAAGCGGCGCGCGAACCTGATCGAGTCGGATGCGAGAGAACGTGGACCATTCCGCCGCCCGGGCCGCCGCGGCCACCCCCGAACCGGGGCAGCTGCACGTGGTACTCGTCCTGGCCGCCAGCACCGGCGGCATCGGTGCGCACGTGCGCTCCCTCGCCCAGGGCCTGGTCGCGCACGGCGTGACCGTCACGGTCTGCGCCCCGGCCGGCACGGACGCCCTGTTCGGCTTCTCCCGCACCGGCGCCAGGTTCCACACCGTCGACATCACCCCCACCGCCGGCGCCCGCAGCGACGCCACCGCGATCGGCGAACTGCGCCGGGCCTTCACCGGTGCCGACGTCGTCCACGCGCACGGGCTGCGCGCCGGGCTGCTCTCCGACCTCGCGCTGCGCACCGCCGGCCGCTTCCCCGGCCTGCGCCCGGAGACCCCGCTGGTGGTCACCTCGCACCACGCGCTGCTGGCCACCGGCATGGAGCGCCGGCTGCAGCGGCTGATGGAGCGCCGGGTGGCGCGTGCCGCCGACCTCGTCCTCGGCGCCTCCTCCGACCTCGTCGCCCGGGCCCGTGAACTGGGGGCCACCGACGCCCGGCTCGGCCCGGTGGCCGCCCCGCCGATGCCCGAGGGCCGGCTGGACCGGGCCGCCGCCCGGGCCGCCCTGCTCGGTGACGGACCGGACCGGCCGCTGGTGCTCGCGGTCGGCCGGCTCGTCCCGCAGAAGGCCTTCGGGCAGCTGCTGGACGCCACCCGCGAACTGTCCGCACTCGACCCGGAGCCGCTGCTGCTGCTCGCCGGGGACGGCCCGGAGGCGGCCGGACTGCGCGAGCGGGTGGCCGCCGAGAAGTTGCCGGTACGGCTGCTCGGCTACCGCACCGACGTCCCCGACCTGCTGGCCGCCGCCGACGCGGTGGTCGTCTCCAGCCGCTGGGAGGCCCGCTCGCTGGTCGTGCAGGAGGCGATGCGGGCCGGCGTGCCGGTGGTCGCCACCGCCGTCGGCGGGATCCCCGAACTGGTCGGCGACGCGGCCGTGCTGGTGCCCGCAGGGGACCCGGCCGCGCTCGGCCGGGCGGTGGCCGAGCTGCTGTCCGACCCGGCGCGCCGCGGGCGGCTGGCGGCGGCCGGCCGGCAGCAGGCCGAGACCTGGCCGGACGAGGCCGCCACCGTGGCCCAGGTGCTGAGCACCTACGACGAGCTGGTCCAGCGGGCCTGAGCCCCGGCCGGCCCTGACGGCCGCCGCCCCGGCCGGCCGGACCGCAGCCAGCCGCCCTAGACGGTCGCCTGTTCCACCCGGTCGGCCGCCAGGCCGTCCGGCTGGGCGGACAGGTAGGCGCCCCCGCAGGCGGTCAGCCGCAGCGCGGTGTCGATCAGCGGCACGTGGCTGAAGGCCTGCGGGAAGTTGCCGACCTGCCGCTTGAGCCGCGGGTCCCACTCCTCGGCGAGCAGCCCGATGTCGTTGCGCAGCCCGAGCAGCCGGTCGAACAGCTCGCGGGCCTCCTGCACCCGGCCGATCATGGCGAGGTCGTCGGCGAGCCAGAACGAGCAGGCCAGGAAGGCCCCTTCGTGCCCGGAGAGGCCGTCGACGTTGTTGCCGCTCTCGTCGTGGGTCGGGTAGCGCAGCACGAAGCCGTCCTCGGTGGACAGTTCGCGCTGGATCGCCTCGATGGTGCCGATCACCCGCTTGTCGTCCGGTGGCAGGAAGCCGACCTGCGGGATGAGCAGCAGCGAGGCGTCCAGCTCCTTGCCCCCGTAGTACTGGGTGAAGGTGTTGCGCTCCGGGTCGTAGCCCCGCTCGCAGACGTCCCGGTGGATGGTCTCCCGCAGGCCGCGCCAGCGCTCCAGGTGCTCGTCGGACGGGGCGTCCTCGGGCGTCTGCTCCAGCAGCTTGATCGTCCGGTCGACGGCGACCCAGGCCATCACCTTGGAGTGGACGAAGTGCCGGCGGGGGCCGCGGACCTCCCAGATGCCCTCGTCCGGCTCCTGCCAGTGGTCCTCCAGGTACTCGATCAGGCGCAGCTGGAGGTGGTGGGCGTGGTCGTTGCGGACCAGGCCGGTCATGTGGGCCAGGTGCAGCGCCTCGACGACCTCGCCGTAGACGTCGAGCTGGAGCTGGCCGGCGGCGCCGTTGCCGACCCGGACGGGCTGGGAGCCCTCGTAGCCGGGCAGCCAGTCCAGCGAGGACTCGGTGAGCTCGCGCTCGCCGGCGATGCCGTACATGATCTGCAGGTTCTCCGGGTCGCCGGCGACCGCCCGCAGCAGCCACTCGCGCCAGGCGCGGGCCTCGTCGCGGTAGCCGGTGCGCAGCAGCGAGGAGAGCGTGATGGCCGCGTCGCGGAGCCAGGTGTAGCGGTAGTCCCAGTTGCGCTCGCCGCCGATGTCCTCCGGCAGTGAGGTGGTGGGGGCCGCGACGATGCCGCCGGTGGGGGCGTAGGTGAGGCCCTTGAGGGTGATCAGGGAGCGGATCACGGCCTCGCGGTACGGGCCCTGGTAGGTGCACTGGCCGGCCCACTCGTGCCAGAAGTCGGCGGTCGCGTCGAGCATCTCCTCGGCGTCCGGGGGCGTGGGCGGGTCCAGGTGGGAGGCCTGCCAGGTGAGGGCGAAGGCGATCCGCTCGCCGGCGGTGACGGTGAAGTCGGCGTAGGTGGTGAGGTCGCGGCCGTAGGTCTCGGCCTCGCCGTCCAGCCAGACCGAGTCGGGCCCGGCGACGGCGACGGTGCGGTGCCCGCCGTCGGCCTGCTCGACCCGGTGCACCCAGGGGACCACCCGGCCGTAGGAGAAGCGCATCCGCACGGCCGAGCGCATCCGGACGGTGCCGGCGACGCCCTCGACGATCCGGATCACCTGCGGGACGGCGTCGCGGCCGGCGAGCGGGCGCGGCGGCATGAAGTCGATCACCCGGACGGTGCCGCCCTGGGCGTCCCACTCCTGCTCCAGGATCAGCGAGTCGCCCCGGTAGCGGCGGCGGTCGGCGGGGACGGCCGGGGCGGCGGCGGTGGGCGGCGGGACCCGCAGGTCGCCGGTGTCGGTGAAGCGGGCGGCGACGGCCGGTGCGGCGGGGGCGGGGACCTCGCTCACGACGGCTTCGGCCGGCCCGATCCGCCAGAAGCCGTGTTCATCGGTGCCGAGCAGGCCGGCGAACACGGCCGGCGAGTCGAAGCGGGGCAGGCAGAGCCAGTCCACCGCCCCGTCCCTGCTGACCAGGGCAGCGGTCTGCATGTCCCCGATGAGTGCGTAGTCCTCGATACGGCCGGCCACGTGGATCTCCAGTTCGCAATGTGGTCAGGACGCAACGGCGATCCGGGGGAGCGAGCGGTCTGCGGGGCCGGAGGTCCACCCCGGGACGTCCGGCCCGCCGGGGGGTGGTGGCGGGCCTTGCTGGAGTGTCCGTGCGGGGCCCGGTCGAGCCCCTGGAGTGGGTGGGGAGGAACTGGATTACGGGGAGGTCCGGTCGCGCATCGGGGACCGGGAGTGTCCTGACGCTCCCACGCCCTCCGCGTGCTCGTGCTGTCGGCGATGCGTCCGTGCAGCTTACGACGGACGAAAGGGGCGAAGCACGCGGGCGCAGCCTCGTGTGGCGCCACAATTCGGCGGAAATGCCGTGCATCGCGAGGGTGTCGCCCAGGATGGTCCGGACGGATCAGCCCCGGCTGGTCCCGGTGGAGGGGCTGTCATGGCCCGAACGGGGTGCCCCGGGGTGGCCCGGTCCGGCCGTGGTGCGACCGGTGTGACTGCTGGGCCGGATGGTGCGCCGGTGGTGCGCCCCGCGTACGCCCCCGGGGTGCCGCGAGCGGGCCGGAAGGCGTCCCGTCCGGGTCACTGATACCCTGGTATCCCGTGGACCGGTGGGATCAAACGCCCCGGACCAGCCGAATCGACGACCCTCCGAGCGCCGTGCTCCGCACCGGCCTCCCGTCGCCAGGCGAGCCGCGAGCCTCCCACCACGTCACCTTCGACACGCGACCCACGGGAGCCCCCTCTTGGCACAGCCCCATTCCGGCAAGGCAGCGAACGGCCGCGCCGTGACGACCAAGCACCTCTTCGTCACCGGGGGTGTCGCCTCGTCGCTCGGCAAGGGCCTCACCGCCTCCAGCCTCGGCGCGCTGCTCAAGGCCCGCGGCCTGCGCGTGACGATGCAGAAGCTCGACCCGTACCTCAACGTGGACCCGGGCACCATGAACCCGTTCCAGCACGGTGAGGTCTTCGTCACCGACGACGGCGCCGAGACCGACCTGGACATCGGCCACTACGAGCGGTTCCTCGACACGAACCTGCACGGCTCGGCCAACGTCACCACCGGCCAGGTGTACTCCACGGTCATCGCCAAGGAGCGCCGCGGCGAGTACCTGGGCGACACCGTCCAGGTCATCCCGCACATCACCAACGAGATCAAGTCCCGGATCCGCCGGATGGCGACCGAGGACGTCGACGTGGTGATCACCGAGGTCGGCGGCACCGTCGGCGACATCGAGTCGCTGCCGTTCCTGGAGGCCGTCCGCCAGGTCCGCCACGAGGTCGGCCGGGACAACGTGTTCTTCGTGCACGTCTCCCTGCTGCCGTACATCGGCCCCTCGGGCGAGCTGAAGACCAAGCCCACCCAGCACTCCGTCGCCGCGCTGCGCAACATCGGCATCCAGCCCGACGCCGTCGTGCTGCGCGCCGACCGCGAGGTCCCGCAGGCCATCAAGCGCAAGATCTCGCTGATGTGCGACGTGGACGAGGAGGCCGTGGTCGCGGCCATCGACGCCAAGTCGATCTACGACATCCCCAAGGTCCTGCACGGCGAGGGCCTGGACGCCTACGTGGTGCGCCGGCTCGACCTGCCGTTCCGCGACGTCGACTGGACCACCTGGGACGACCTGCTGCGCCGCGTCCACGAGCCGCAGCACATCGTCAAGGTCGCGCTGGTCGGCAAGTACATCGACCTCCCGGACGCCTACCTGTCGGTGACCGAGGCGCTGCGCGCCGGCGGCTTCGCCAACAACGCCCGGGTCGAGATCAAGTGGGTCACCTCGGACGACTGCGAGACCCCCGAGGGCGCCCGGGAGCAGCTCGGCGACGTGGACGCGATCTGCATCCCCGGCGGCTTCGGCGACCGCGGCGTCAACGGCAAGGTCGGCGCCATCACCTACGCCCGCGAGAACAAGGTCCCGCTGCTCGGCCTCTGCCTGGGCCTGCAGTGCGTCGTGATCGAGGCGGCCCGCAACCTGGCCGGCCTGCCCGAGGCGAACTCCACCGAGTTCGACGCCGCGGCCAAGCACCCGGTCGTCTCCACCATGGCCGAGCAGCTGGCCATCGTCGACGGCAAGGGCGACCTGGGCGGCACCATGCGCCTGGGCCTGTACCCGGCCAAGCTCGCCGAGGGCTCCATCGTGCGCGAGGTCTACGCCGGCGAGCAGTACGTCGAGGAGCGCCACCGCCACCGCTACGAGGTCAACAACGCGTACCGCGCGGACCTCGAGAAGACCGGTCTGCAGTTCTCCGGCCTCTCGCCCAAGGGCGACCTGGTGGAGTACGTCGAGTACCCCCGCGAGGTGCACCCGTACCTGGTCGCCACCCAGGCCCACCCGGAGCTGAAGTCCCGCCCGACCCGCCCGCACCCGCTGTTCGCGGGCCTGGTCAAGGCCGCCATCGAGATCAAGACCGCCACTGCCGAGTAATCGTCGGTCGTTCACCGGACGGCGGCCCCGCGATTCCCGCGGGGCCGCCGTCCGGCGTTAGATTGTGTCGTACTGACGAAAAGGGGAGAGCGATGGACGAGCAGAGCGACCTGGTGATCGCCGACGCGGCCGAGGAGTGGGAGGTCCGGGAGAGCCGGACGCCGTTCCAGGGCAAGGTCACCGGAGTGCGCAGCGAGGAGGTCCGGATGCCCGACGGCAGCTGGGCCCGCCGCGACTACCAGACCCACCCGGGCTCGGTCTCCGTGCTCGCCCTGGACGACAAGGAGCGGGTGCTCGTCCTGCGGCAGTACCGCCACCCCGTCCGCCACCGCCTCTGGGAGCTGCCGGCCGGGCTGCTGGACGTGCCCGGCGAGAACCCGTGGCACGCCGCCCGGCGCGAGCTGTTCGAGGAGGCGCACTGCCGTGCCGAGACCTGGCGCGTCCTGGTGGACTTCTACACCTCCCCGGGCGGCACCGACGAGGCGCTGCGGATGTTCCTCGCCACCGACCTCTCGGCCGCCGAGGGCGAGCGCTACGAGGCGCACGGCGAGGAACAGGAGATCGAGGTCGCCTGGGTGCCGGTGCCGGAGCTGATCCGGCTGATCCAGGCCGGGCTGCTGCACAACCCGACCCTGATCACCGGCACCCTCGCCCTGCACGCCGCCCTCACCGGGGCGGACGGACTGGACGCGCTGCGCCCGGCGGACTCGCCCTGGCCGGCCCGGCCCTTCGAGGCGTGAGCGAACGGCCCGGCCGCCCGCGGCCGCGCCGCGGTTGATCCACGGGGGTGATTTACCGGTTCGTACGACCGGATGTCACCTCGGCTGAGCCGGACGGTCGAACTACGCTTCGCAGACAGGGCGCCCGTCCCGGGCCGCCCCCGCGGAGCGCCGGATGACGTCGGGAGTGGCACGGGTGGCGAGGAAGACGGCGACGATGGACCCCGGCCCCGACGCGCCCCCCGGGGCCGTCCCCGGCCTGGACCGGCTGCCGGCCGGGCCCGCGCTGTTCGTCGGGCGGCGGGCCGAACTGGCCGCACTGCGGGCGGCCGCGGCCCGCCCGGCCAGCGGCCGCAGCACGGTGCTGGTGCTGGCCGGGCGCCCCGGCTCCGGACGCACCGCGCTGGCGGCCCGCTTCGCCCGCACCGTCGCCGCCGACCACCCCGACGGCGTGCTCTTCGCGCGCCTGTCCGCGGCCGACGGCGGCCGGGTGCCGCCCGCCCGGGCCGCCCGGCTGCTGCTGGAGCAGCTCGACCCCGAGGCCCCGGTGCCGCTGCCCGGGGCCGTCGGGGACGCGCGGGACGAACCGGCCTGCGTGGCGCTGCGCGAGGCGCTGGCCGGCCGCCGGGTACTGGTGGTCCTGGACGACGTCCGCGACGCCGGACAGCTGTGGCCGCTGCTCGCGGACGAACCGGGCTGCCTGGTGCTCGCCACCACCGCCGGACCGCTCACCGGGATCGAGGACATCGACCCGGTGATCCTCGGCGGGCTCGACCGGCAGGCCTCCGGCGAGCTGCTCGCCGACCTGGTCGGCGGTACCAGGATCTCCTGCGACCCGGTCGGCGGGGCCGATCTGGCGGAGGCCTGCGCGGCGCGCCCGGCCGCGCTGCGGCTGATGGCCGGGTGGCTGCGCGGCAACCCGAAGGCGGCGGTCACCGAGGCGGCGGCCGAGCTCACCCGGGTGGTCGGCGAGGAGTCGGAGCGGGGGGCGGCGCCGAAGCGGAAGGGCGGGCGCCAGGGCGGGGCGGCCGGGGGGACGGCCGCGGGGAAGGAGACGGCGGCGGGGAACGCGGCGGTGGCGGGGAACGGGGCGGTGGCGGCCGAGGGGGCCGCGCCGGCTCCCGGAACCGGGGGAATCGCGGGCACCGAGGGTGCTGAGGGCGCCGTGGGTGCCCCGGGGGAGTCCGGGAGGCCGGGGAAGACCGAGCGGTCCGGGCAGCCCCGGATGCCCGGGGACCGCCGCAAGCAGCCCCAGGCCCGGGAGCCGGAGAAGCCCGCGGGCGCCGCCCGGCCGGCGGAGGAGCCCTTGGCCGGTACCACCGCCGGGGACCAGGCGTCCTGGGTCAAGCCCGGGCCGGAGCCGGCCGAGCCGGTGCCCGTTCCCGACAACGACCCGCTGATCGGCGCGTTCACCCTGCTGTACGGCACGCTCCCGGCGGCCCAGGCGCGGATGCTGCGCGCCCTCACCCTCGCCCCGGCGCAGACCGCCGACCCGCGCACCGCCTCGGCCCTGGTCGGCTGCCCGGCGCCGGAGGCGGCCGCGACGCTGGCGGCGCTGGCCGAGCACGAGCTGCTCGGGAAAGAGGCCCCGGCCGCCGACGGCAGCCCGCGCTACCGGGTGCCCGGCCGGCTCTACCCGCGGCTCGTCCGGCTGCGGGAGCGGGAGGACCGGCCGGCCGAGACCGAACTCGCCCGGGCCCGGCTGCTGGAGCGGCTGGTGCGCCTCACCGAGTCGGCGCGCGCCCTGCTGGACCCGGCGGGCGGCCCCGGCCCCGACCCGCTGCCCGCCCCGCTGCGGCTCGGCTCGGCCGGGCACGCCCGGGAGTGGCTGCTCGGGGAGCGGGACCTGCTGCTCGGCGCGGTCGCCGACGCGATCGGCCAGGGCGACCTGGACGGCTCGGCCGGCCGGCTGGTCACGGCCCTGCTGAGGGCCCTGCCGCTGACCGGCGCCGCGGCCCCCGCGGACCTCTACCGGCTGCACGAGCTGGTGCTGACCGTCGCCGAACGGCACGGCAAGCCGCGCCGGGCCTCGGCGGCGCTGCTCAACCTGGGGGACCTCCAGGTGGCGGCGGGCCGCTGGGAGCAGGCCGGTGCGCACTACCGGGCCGCCCTGGAGCACGCCCGGACGGCCGACGACGAGCCGCTGTGCGCGCGGGCCCTGGAGGGCGCGGCCGGCTGCCACCGGGCGCTCGGCGACGCCGTGCGCGCCGCCGACTGGTACGGGCGGGCGCTCGGCCTGCGGCAGTCGCTGGGCGACCACGCCGCGGAGGCGAGGCTGCTCGCCCGGGTGGCCGAGGCGCACACCGCGCAGCGCAGGTTCGACGAGGCGGACCGGGAGTACCGGGCGGCCCTGTCGGTGCTGCGCCGCCTCGGCGACGAACGCGGCCGGGAGGCCGTCGGCGCTGCCCTGGCGGACCTGCGGGAACGCGTCGACGCCGGGTGGTGAGAGGCCTTTCGGGGGTATTGTCGAAGATGCCCGGTTCATACGCTTTTGGCGGGAAGATCGCAGGGGAAGCCTACGAACCTGCCAATGTGTTCGGCAGATTTATTCACTTTGGAAGGCTGACACGCCGACTGGGCTTCATTACACTCGAACTCAGTCGCGCAGCGATCCATGCCCCGGGCTGCCCCGGAGGCTTCCCCACGTGCGCGTCGCCCGCCGGTCTTCTCCGGTAGGGACCCCCATGGCAAGAGGACGTGTTTAGCCGTGAAGGTCGGCATCCCCCGCGAGGTCAAGAACCACGAGTACCGCGTGGCCATCACGCCCGCCGGCGTGCATGAGCTGGTCCGCAACGGACACGAGGTCTACATCGAGGACAACGCCGGTGTCGGCTCCTCGATCCCCAACGAGGAGTACGTGGCCGCCGGCGCCACCATCCTCCCCACCGCCGACGAGGTGTGGGCCACCGCCGACCTGCTGCTGAAGGTCAAGGAGCCCATCGCCTCCGAGTACCACCGGCTGCGGAAGGGCCAGACCCTCTTCACGTACCTGCACCTCGCGGCCGACCGTGCCGGCACCGACGCGCTGGTCGCCTCCGGCACCACCGCCATCGCGTACGAGACCGTGCAGCTCGGCAACGGCGCCCTGCCGCTGCTCGCCCCGATGTCCGAGGTCGCGGGCCGGCTGGCCCCGCAGGTCGGCTCGTACCACCTGATGCGCCCGGCCGGCGGCCGAGGCGTGCTGCCCGGCGGCGTGCCCGGCACCCACCCGGCGAAGGCCGTCGTCATCGGCGGTGGCGTCTCCGGCTGGCACGCGGCCACCATCGCCATCGGCATGGGCTACGACGTGACCCTGCTCGACCGCGACATCAACAAGCTGCGCGAGGCCGACCGCATCTTCGGCACGAAGATCAAGGCCATCGTCTCCAACACCTTCGAGCTGGAGAAGGCCGTCATCGAGGCCGACCTGGTCATCGGCGCGGTGCTGATCCCGGGCGCCAAGGCCCCGAAGCTCGTCACCAACGAGCTGGTCTCCCGCATGAAGCCGGGCTCCGTGCTCGTCGACATCGCCATCGACCAGGGCGGCTGCTTCGAGGACTCGCACCCGACCACGCACGCCGAGCCGACCTTCCAGGTCCACAACTCGGTCTTCTACTGCGTGGCCAACATGCCGGGCGCCGTCCCGAACACCTCCACCTACGCGCTGACCAACGCGACGATGCCCTACGTCGTCGAGCTGGCCAACCGCGGTTGGAAGGAGGCGCTGCGCCGCGACCCGGCGCTCGCCAAGGGCCTGAACGTCCACGAGGGCCAGATCACCTTCCCCGCCGTGGCCGAGGCCTTCGGCCTGGAGTCGGTCTCCCTGGAGAGCGTGCTCGCCTGATCCACCAGACCGCCCGGCGGTCCTTCGCCCCCGACCCTCTCCCCCCGGGCCGGGGGCTTCGCCGTGCCCGTGAACGGGCGGGGGAGCGGGCGGGTCGCTCTGTCGTCAATTTCCGTGGGTCGCGTCACCCGACCGCAGAAACGTTAGGGTCAACGGCCCACTCATCCCTTGACATCGGCCCGCCTGATAGTCGACACATCCTGCCCACTACCGTGGATTGTGTTGCTGCGAACGCCTGGAACGGCCTAGAGTCGCAAACCGTCGGCATGCTGCCACGCTGACGAATCGACATAGAGTCCTGGATGCCCAAGGAGGTAAGACGACTTGTGAATGAGTCGACATTTGCTCCCGGGGGTGGTCAGCCAGGACTGGCGGAGCGCACCGCCGGCCAGCCGAGTGAGGAGCCCGGGGCCCGGCAGGCCACCGTGGGCTCGGCCGAGGTCGGCTCGGTCGCACTCCGTACCTTCGAAGCACGCCAGAACACAGCACAGGTGACCACGGTGACCGAACACGACACCGACTTGGCGGCCTACGGAGTGGGCTACGGCGACTTCGCCTACGGCGCCTACGACGACCCGGACGCCGAGTACGAGCCGGATCCGGAGTACGCCGCCACGCTGGCCCCGGACGCCGCCCGCCAGCGCCGCGAGCGGGTCGGCCCGACCGGCCGCCCGCTGCCGTACTTCCCGATCCCCGCGCCGGTCGCCGAGCACGGCCCCGCCCAGATCATCGCGATGTGCAACCAGAAGGGCGGCGTCGGCAAGACCACGTCGACCATCAACCTGGGTGCCGCGCTCGCCGAGTACGGCCGCCGGGTGCTGCTCGTCGACTTCGACCCGCAGGGCGCGCTCTCCGTCGGACTGGGCGTCAACCCGATGGAGCTCGACGTCACCGTCTACAACCTGCTCATGGAGCGGGGCCTGACGGCCGATGAGGTGCTGCTCAAGACGGCCGTGCCGGGCATGGACCTGCTGCCGTCCAACATCGACCTCTCCGCGGCCGAGGTGCAGCTGGTCAGCGAGGTGGCCCGGGAGTCCGCGCTGGCGCGCGCCCTGAAGCCGCTGCTGCCCGACTACGACTACGTCATCATCGACTGCCAGCCCTCGCTGGGCCTGCTGACGGTCAATGCGCTGACGGCCGCTCACAGCGTCATCGTCCCGCTCGAGTGCGAGTTCTTCGCGCTGCGCGGCGTCGCGCTGCTGACCGAGACCATCGAGAAGGTGTGCGAGCGGCTCAACCCCGAGCTGCGCCTGGACGGCATCCTCGCCACCATGTACGACTCGCGCACCGTGCACAGCCGTGAGGTGCTGGCGCGCGTCGTCGAGGCGTTCGGCGAGCACGTCTTCCACACCGTCATCGGGCGGACCGTGCGCTTCCCCGAGACCACCGTCGCCGGCGAGCCGATCACGACGTACGCGACCAACTCGGTCGGCGCCGCCGCCTACCGCCAGCTCGCCAGGGAGGTGCTCGACCGGTGCCGCCCCGCCGAGTGAGTCTCCCGGGTGCCGACGAGCTGTTCCGGACCACCGGCGGGATGGCGCTGTCGCCGTCCCTCGCGCCGCGTCCGGCCGCCGAGGCATCCAGACCGGAGACCGCGCGGAACGCCGGTGGCACGGACGGGCAGGACGGTGCCGAGGGCACCCAGGACGCCAACGGCACGCAGGACGCCCAGCGCGCCGGCGGGGCCGGGCGCAGGCCGTCCCAGGACCAGCAGCCGGCCTCCGTGCCGGCACCCGCGCAGCCGCCCGTCCAGCGGTCCGCCGCACCGGCGGGCTCCCCGGGGGCCGCGCAGGCCGCCGCCGGCGGCCGCGCAGCAGCCCCCGCGCCGGGCGGCCGCCAGCACGCCGGCACCGCCGAGGAGGCGCCGGGCACCGCCGGGCGCGCCCGGCCGCGCGGCCGCGCGCCGCGCCGCCCCAGCGGGCGCGAGCGGCACGACGAGAAGATCACCGTGTACGTGTCCGCCGAGGAGCTCATGGACCTGGAGCACACCCGGCTGGTGCTGCGCGGCGAGCACGGCCTGGCCGTGGACCGCGGGCGGATCGTCCGGGAGGCCATCGCGGTCGTCCTGGCGGACCTGGAGCAGCGCGGCGAGGCCTCCATCCTGGTGCGGCGGCTGCGCGGGCGGTAGCCGCCCCTGAGGGCCCTCGGGGCCCCGCCCCGGCCTCCCCGGGCCGGTCCGCCCGCCCTCCGGCCCCTGAAGGCCCGCTGCCGGGCGTTCCGGCGGTTCGGTGGTGCGGCCCGCGGTCCGCGGTGCTCGGGGCGCGCAGTCGGCGGTGCGGCCGCCGTCCGCTCCGCTCCGTTCCGCTCCGTTCCGCTCCGTTCCGCTCCGTTCCGCTCCGTTCCGCTCTGCTCGTTGTCCGGTGGGTGCTGTCCGCCGGGTCGGCCGCCCGCCGCGTTCGTACGAGCTCGCGCGGGTGGTGCCCCGAGCCCGGTCCGGCGGCGGGCCCGCCGCCGCGGCGTGTCGGCGCCCCCGGGGCCGGCCGGGCGGGCGGCGCGGGTGAAGATGGACCGCCATGCCGAGCACCGCCGAACCACCCGCCACCCCCGTGGACGCGCCTGCGGGCGTGCCCCCGGAGCCGTCCCCGGACGTGCCTCCGAGGAGGTCGGGGAACGCCTCCGAGGAGGCCCCGCGGGGCGGCTTCCGGGTGCGGCTGGACAACTTCGAGGGCCCCTTCGACCTGCTGCTCAGCCTCATCGCCAAGCACCGGCTCGACGTGACCGAGGTGGCGCTGGCCACCGTCACGGACGACTTCATGGCGCACATCCGGGCGATGGGCCCGGACTGGGACCTGGACGCGGCGACCGAGTTCCTGGTCGTCGCCGCCACCCTGCTCGACCTCAAGGCCGCCCGGCTGCTGCCCGCCGCCGAGGTCGAGGACGAGGAGGACCTCGCCCTGCTCGAGGCCCGCGACCTGCTGTTCGCCCGGCTGCTGCAGTACCGGGCGTACAAGCGGGCGGCGGCCCTGTTCGGCGAGCGCTGGGCCGCCGAGCTGGCGCGGCGCCCGCGCACCGTCGGGCTGGAGCCCCGGCACGCCGAGCTGCTGCCCGAGGTGGTCCTCGGCATCGGGCCGGAGCGGCTCGCGCAGCTGGCGGCCAAGGCCATGGAGCCCAGGCCGGAGCCGGTGGTGTACGTCGACCACATCCACACCCCGCCGGTCAGCGTGCGGGAGCAGGCCGGGCTGGTGGTGGCGCTGCTCACCGAGCTCGGCGAGGCGTCCTTCCAGCGGCTCGTCGCGGACGCGCCGGACACCCTGGTGGTGGTCGCCCGGTTCCTGGCGCTGCTGGAGCTGTACCGGGAACGGGTGCTGGCCTTCGAGCAGCCGGAGGCGCTGGGCGAGCTGCTGGTGCGCTGGGTGGCCGGGGCGGACCGGGGTGAGGTGGCGGTGACGGACGAGTTCGACCGGCCGGCGGGCGAGGCCGCGGCGGCGGAACGGGCCGCGGCCGCGGGCCGGGGCGAGGAGGACGGGCGCTGATGGGTTCGGGTACGGGCACGGGCACGGGTACGGGCGGGAACGAGGGCGGCCGGCGGCCGGCGCGGCGCCCGCTCGGGCTGCCGGGGCGGCCGCGGGCGCAGGAGTGGCTGGAGCCGGCCTTCGAGCTGCTGCCGGAGCCGGTGGCGGCTCCTGAGCCGGAGCCGGGGCCGGTGGCGGAGTCGGGCGCGGTGGTGCCGGACGGCGGGGTGCGGGTGGTGCCCCGGGCCGGTGGCCAGGCCGGGCAGCAGGTCGTGCACCAGAAGTCGGCTCCGTCGACTTCCGGTGCGTCGGCGGCGGACCGGAGCGCCGGGCCGACCGTGGCGCAGGCCCCGGCCGCCGCGGACGAGGGGCTCACCACGGCCGGGCTCAGGGCCGAGCTGGAGGCGATCCTGATGGTCGTCGACGAGCCGGCCACCGAGGACCGGCTGGCCGGGGTGCTGGCGCGCCCCCGGGCGGCGGTGGCCGCGGCGCTGCGCGAGCTGTCCGCCGAGTACACCGCCCAGGGCCGGGGGTTCGACCTGCGGCTGGTCGCCGGCGGGTGGCGGTTCTACAGCCGTGACACCTGCGCCCCGGCCGTCGACCGCTTCCTGCTGGACGGCCAGCAGGCCCGTCTGACGCAGGCCGCGCTGGAGACCCTGGCGGTCGTCGCCTACCGGCAGCCGGTGTCCAGATCCCGGGTTTCCGCCGTCCGTGGTGTGAACTGTGACGGCGTGATGCGTACCCTGGTACAGCGAGGACTGGTGGAAGAGGCCGGATCCGAGCCCGAAACAGGTGCGATCCTGTATCGGACGACGAACTACTTCCTGGAACGGATGGGGCTCCGCGGCCTGGATGAGCTGCCGGAGCTCGCTCCCTTCCTGCCCGAGGTCGACGACGTGGAAGCGGAGTCCCTGGAGGGCACGATGATCGCGGAGGCGGTCGCCGCCGCTGCCGTGCAGGCCGTGGACGGCAGTGGCGAGGCCGGTCGGGCTGCGCCTGATCGGTAGGGGGCGGTGAGGTCGGCCGAAACGACCGCACATCCCAGACGGAACGACGTACGGACACTTTGATGCGTAGCAGTGGCAACGGCAGGAACAGCAGCGGCGGCGGCAGCGGTCGCGGCGGACAGGGCGGGGGCCGGGGCGGCGGCTCCTACGGAGGCGGCAGCGGCGGCGGCCGCGGCGGCTCGGGCTCGGGGTCGGGCTCGCGCGGAGGTTCGTACGGCGGTGGCGGTGGCGGCGGTCGCGGCGGGTCCGCGTCCGGTTCGCGGGGCGGTTCGTACGGCGGCGCTTCGTACGGTGGCGGCTCCGGTTCGCGGGGCGGCTCGTACGGAGGCGGCTCCGGTTCGCGGGGCGGTTCCGGTGCGTCCGGGCGCGACGGGCGCCGCGACGACCGCAGGGACGACCGCAGGGACGACCGCCGCGACGACCGCCGGTACCCGGACCGCCCGCTGCGGCCCGAGGAGCGGCGCTACGACCGCCCCGAGTACGGCGGCGGCCCCAACGCCACCCCCGCCCGCGGCGGCTTCGCCGGCCGGCGTCCCGGCCCGGCCCCGCGCCCGCGCCGCGAGGGCCAGGGCGCCCCGGGCGACCCGCGCCGTCAGCCGCAGCGCTCGCGCGAGCTGCAGGCGAAGATCGAGGACGCCGTCCTCGCCCGCCACGACAAGCCCGCGGTCAAGCTGCCGAAGACCTTCGGCGAGCCCGAGGGCGAGCGTCTGCAGAAGGTGCTGGCCCGGGCCGGCATCGGCAGCCGCCGCGCCTGCGAGGAGCTGATCGAGCAGGGCCGCGTCGAGGTCAACGGCCGGCTCGTCACCGAGCAGGGCAAGCGGGTCGACCCGCAGAACGACGAGATCAAGGTGGACGGCCTGACCGTCGCCACCCAGTCGTACCTCTTCTTCGCGCTCAACAAGCCGGCCGGCGTGGTCTCCACCATGGAGGACCCGGACGGGCGCCAGTGCCTCGGCGACTACGTGACCAACCGGGAGACCCGGCTGTTCCACGTCGGCCGCCTGGACACCGAGACCGAGGGCATCATCCTGCTCACCAACCACGGTGAGCTGGCCCACCGCCTCACCCACCCGCGGTACGGCGTGACCAAGACCTACCTGGCCGCCATCCAGGGGCCGATCCCGCGTGACCTGGGCAAGCAGCTGGCCCAGGGCATCGAGCTGGAGGACGGCTACGCGCGCGCCGACAGCTTCAAGGTGGTCTCCAACGTCGGCAAGAACTACCTGGTCGAGGTGACCCTGCACGAGGGCCGCAAGCACATCGTCCGCCGGATGCTGGCCGAGGCCGGCTTCCCGGTCGAGAAGCTGGTGCGCACCCACTTCGGCCCGATCGCCCTGGGCGACCAGAAGTCGGGCTGGCTGCGCCGCCTGACCAACCCCGAGGTCGGTCAGCTGATGCGCGAGGTCGGTCTGTAGACCGCAGCCGTGCCCGCGGTCTCCACCGCGGTCTCCTCCGAGGGCCTCCCCGCCGAGTGGCGGGGAGGCCCTCGGCCGTTCGTCGGGGGTGGGCTGTGAGCCGGGCCGCACCCCTGGTCACGGCCTTGTCAGCGTCATGATCCGTGGCAGAGGATGGCCACCGGACCACCGCCCGCCCCGTGGCGGGACTGCGCCAGGTCGTGCGCCGGTGGGGGGCGAACGGGGGAGACGGCGTCGTGTCGGATGCACCACTCAGCGCACTGGGACTCGCCGAGCCGGACGGGCAGGTCTACGCGGCGCTGGTGGCCAATCCGCAGTCCACCGCGGAGGAGCTGGCCGAGAGCTGCGGCCTGACGCTCCAGCAGAGCGCGCGGGCCCTGGACCGGCTCGCGCAGCAGGGCATGGCGACCCGGGCCCCGGTGGACCGGCACCGCTTCCTGCCGGTCGCCCCCGACGTCGCGATCGGCACCCTGATAGGCCACCGGGAGTCCGAACTGCGGCACGCCCGGGCCGAGATGCACCGTCTGATGGACGCCTTCCGGGAGGCCTCGCGGTACACCGACCCGGCGCACTCGGTGGAGGTGCTGACCGGCGGCGAGGCGATCGCGCAGCGCCTGGAGCACATCACCGAGACCAGCCAGTACCAGGTCCGCGGCTTCGACCGCCCGCCGTACATCCAGGACCCGGTGGCGCCGATCCCGCTGCAGCGCCGGCGGCTGCGCGAGGGCCTGCGACTGCGGACGATCTACGACCGGGACGCGGTGGCCTGGCCCGGGCGACTGGAGCGGAACATCCTGGCCGGGGTGGCGGACGGCGAGGAGGCGAGGGTCCGGCCGTCCCTGCCGATGAAGATGATCATGTCGGACGACCGGATGGCGATCATCCCGATCAGCGTGGGCGACAGCGTCCTCGACGCCGCGTACGTCATCCACCCCTCCGCGCTGCTCCAGGCGCTGGACACGCTGTTCGAAGCCGAGTGGGAGCGGGCCGTGCAGCTGCAGGCCGCGATCGGCACCGGCGACGCCGGGCTGGAGCCGGAGGCCGACCACCGCAAGCTGCTGGGCCTGCTGGCGGCCGGCCTCACCGACGAGTCGATCGCGCGGTCGCTCGGCTGGAGCGCCCGGACCACCCAGCGGCGGCTGCAGAGCCTGATGCGCTCGCTGGGCGCCACCACCCGCTTCCAGGCCGGGATGGCGGCCCGGGAGCGGGGCTGGCTCTGAGGGCGGGGCCGCTCCGGGTGCTGAGCCGGGTGCGGGTGCGGGTGCAGAGCCGGGGCCTGGTCCGGATGCGGGCCGGCGCCGGGTGCGGGGCCGGGTGTCAGCTCCAGGGGGTGAGGGTGGCCCAGCGGTGGTCCGGGCCGCGCTCGACCTTCAGCAGGCCCTGGACGGCCGAGCGGTTCAGCCGTCCGTAGATGTGCGGGAAGAGCACGTCGGGGGTGGCCCCGGGCGGCGGTGCGCCGTTCGGGGCCTCCCACTTGACCATCGGCTCCACCAGCGACTCCTCGATCAGCAGCACCATCAGCGGGTCGGGAGTGTCGGCGAAGAAGGCGTTGGCCACCGCGAGCGCCGTCTGCTCGTCCGCCGAGCAGTGGATGAACCCGTCGGTGAGCAGCGACGCGGTGGCGTACGGCCGACCGGGGTCGGCCAGCCAGTCGTCCAGGGGTGCGAGGTGGAGGATCATGTTCCTGTTGTACCCGGTTTGGTCCTGAGCGGTCGTCACGAGGGGCCCGGTGTCCGGTGGGGTCTCCGGGCCGGGCCGGCGCCCGGTGCGGCCCGGGCGCCGGCGTCCGGTGCGGTCAGAGCCCGGCGACCCTGCCGGCGGCGGAGACCTCGTACACCAGCGTGACCGTCCGGCGGGCGCCCGGCCCGAGCGGCACGTCCCAGCGGAGGATGCCCTCGGCGTCGAAGGAGTCCGGCGACGGGGAGCACTCCTCCTTGCGCAGCCGGACCTCGACCGCCGCCACCTCGGAGACCGGCACCCGCTCGCGGACCGTGACGACCTGCTCGTCCCGCTCCTCCGGGCCGGAGAACCGGGACAGGTGCAGCCGCACCGTCCGGGTGGTCGTCTGGCGGCCGGTGAGCCCGGCCGTGGCCTGGCGGCTCTCGCTCTCGCGGACCACCCGGTAGCCGTCCGAGCTGCCGAACGCCAGCTCGGCCCCGGCTCCGGCCGCGGTGAAGCGCAGTTCGCCCCGGCCGGTGAAGCCGCTGCCGCGCACCAGCTCCACGGGCCCGGCCAGCAACGGGTGCCCGGCCGCGTTGCGGAACCGGACGACCTGGGTGACCAGCGGGGACAGCTCCGGCGCGCAGGCGTACTCGCTGGTGGCCGGCACGGTGAACGAGCCCAGCGGCACCCGGTGCGCCCGGCCGTCGGAGGGCACGGTGGCCGCGGCGGGTGCGGGCAGCACCCGGACCTCCCCGCCGTCGTCCACGCCCGGCACCCCGGCGGCCGGACCGAGTTCGCTGATCGTCTCCTCGCGCAGTTCGACCTCGACCGTGCGGCGCTCCTCCGCGGTGCGCTCGCGCAGCACCAGGACGTCCTCGGCGACGGCCGGCGGGTCGGTGGCGAGGGCCGACCGGGCGGTGGAGAAGGTGAGCCGGACGCCCGTCCAGTCCTCGCCGGTGCGCTGCCAGACCACCGCCTCCGACTCCAGCCGCAGCTCCCCGCCGTCCAGGGCGGCCCGGTAGGAGGGGCGCCAGAGCGCGCACGGCACCAGGTGGGTGACGGTCAGCGCGCTCGGGCCGGGCTGCGCCGCCTCGACGGTGAGCTCCAGGTGGGCGACCAGCTCGGCCGGCTCCTCCTCGGCCCGGTCGAGGGCGGTCAGCGCCTGCGAGCGCTCCTCCTCCAGGCGGCGCAGCCGGGAGTGGGTGGCGCGCAGCTCCTCGCCGCGGCGCTCGCGCTCGGCGTCCACCCGGTCCAGCTCGCGGGCCCAGCGGGTGCGCTCGATCTCGCCGACCCCGGCGCCCTCGCCGACCTCGCGCAGCAGGTCGGCCGAGAGCTGGGCGAGCAGGGCCAGCCGGGCCTCCAGCCGGGTGCGGGTCTGCTCGGCGAGCCGGCTCTCGCCCTCCAGCTCGTGCAGCCGGTGGCGCAGCCGGGAGTCCTCCGGCCCCGGCGGCAGCGGGGCGCGCGGGGTCCAGGCCCGGACGATCCGGGCGTCCAGCACCCGGGTGCCGGGGGCGGCGCTCTCGGCGCGCAGGGTGCGGTCGACGGCGAGCGCGGTGAGCGGGCCGAGGCGCAGCCGCTGGATCCCGGCGGTCAGCTCGACGGTCGCCGTGCGCTCGACCTGGCCGCGGTCCTCCAGGCAGGTGACGGCGGTGACGGGGAGGGGGACGGTCGCTCCGGGCATCTTCAGTTCCTCCGGTTTCCGCCGACGATGGCCTTTCCGGCCGGGATCTTGATCTGGTAGCCGCCGTCCAGCTCGGCGCGGCCGCCGGGCGGCAGGTCGACCCGCCAGAGCCGGGTGCTGGGCGGGCACTCGGGTGTCGGGACGGCCGGGGCGTGCCAGTCGGCCCGCTCCTCGATCCGGACCTCGGCGTCGGAGGAGACCGGCACCCGTTCGCGGACCTCCACCGTGACGGGGCGGCCGAGCCGGTTCGCCAGCCGGACGTGCACCCGGTGGTCGAGCACGGTGCTGGTGTTCAGCATGCCCGCGGTGGACTCCTGCAGCTCGGTGCGGCGCGCCACCTCGATGCTCTCGGTGACGCCGACGCCGAGGCGCCGATCCCCGCCGGGGGCGAGGGTGGGCAGGGCCGCGGTGAGCAGGAACTCGTCGTCGAGGGTGACCTCGACCGGGCCGGCCAGCACGGCGCGGTCGGTCCGGTTGGCCAGCACCAGCGTGGCGTACACCTTCTCCTCGACCGCGGGGACGGTGACGTACTCGGGGCGGACGGACAGCGGGATCTCGTCGATCGTGACGGTGTGCCAGGTGCCGTCGGAGGGGATGTCGGCGGGGGCCGCGGCGTCGAAGCGGTGGTCGAAGGAGCCGGCCGACTCGCGGGGCGGGACGGCGTGGCGGGGGAGCGTCAGCTGGCGCACCCGGGCGGCGGCCGGGGAGGCGGCGGCCGGGCCCCCGTACCCGAACGGGTCCGTGCCGCCGGCCCCGTCCGCCCCGCCCGGTCGCCCGGCCCCGGGGCGCAGGGTGCCGCGCTGGGCGGCGGGCGCGTCGGGGCCGGCCAGGACGAGGGCGGGGTAATCGAGCAGGGCGGCGTCCGGGGCGAGTGCGGCGGGCGCGGCCTCCGGGGCCTCCAGGGCCTCGGCGAGGCCGCCGCCGCCCGACTTGCGGGCCCGACGGGCCTCGGGTCGCGCACCCGGGGGCGGTCCGCCCGGGGCCACCGGGGCGGGCGGCGGCGCGGACATCTGCGGCACCGGTGCGGCGACGGGCGCGGCGCCGTAACCGGCGAAGGCGGCCGGGGCGACCGGGGCGGTCGGCGGCGGGGGAGCCGGGAACGGCTCGTCGACGTCCAGGGTGCCGCCGCGCGGGCTGCGGGCGGACAGGAAGTCGGCCTCCACCAGGTCGGCGGCGGCCGGGTGCGCTGCGGCCGGTCGGCGGCCGGACGGGCGGGGGCCCGGGCGGCCCGCCCCGCCGGCGCCGGACGGGCCCGCGGCGGGGCGCAGGCCGCCGTGGCGCGGGGACGGTCGGCCCTCGGCGGCCGCGTCGTAGCCGGTGAACAGGTCGGTCAGGCCGGCCGGGGGCTCGCGCCAGCCGGACGGCGGCGGCGCGGGCTGGCTGCGGCCGATCCGCAGCGAACCGAGCCGGGGCAGGTCGGTGCGGCGCTGGAGGTCGGCGGTGGAGAGCGCCAGCCGGACGCCGGTCCAGTCCTCGCCGGTCTGCTGGGCGACCGAGGCGCGCAGGACCAGCCGGCCGGTGTCCTCGCCCTGGCGGTAGGAGAGCCGGTAGGCGGGCACCCAGCGGGCGGCGGGGACGCCGTACTCCAGCTCGATCTCGAGCTCGAGCTGGGTGGGGGTGGTGCGGGGGCTGGTGCCAGGGATGGCGTCCGGGGAGATGGCGTCCGTGGTGTTGGCGTCCGTGGTGTTGGCGGAGGCTGCGGTGGTGAGGGTGAGCAGCGCGGTGACGGCGGTCCCGACCGGCCCGGCGGGGCCGGCGGTGGACGCGCGGTCCAGCCGGTCGGAGGCCAACCGGCGCTCGTGGTCGGCGAGTCCGATCTCCCGGGTGAGCTCCTCGGCGCGCTCGTGGAGCGTGGCCAGCCGCTCGTCGACGAAGTCGGCGAGCTCCAGCCAGGCCTCCGCGGGCGTCCGGCGCAGCGGCTCGTCCTCGCGGCGCTGCGGCGGCACCGCGCGCAGGGCGGTGGTCTCGTCGATCGCGGTCAGGACCAGCCGGTGGCGCTCGTTGAGCGCGCCCAGGCGTTCCAGGGCATCGTCCAACTCGCTTCGGAGCCGGGGGAGTTCGTCAGGCTCGTGGAACTCGGCTAGCCACTCCAGCCGGGCCTCGGTGACCGCCGCCCCGGCCGGGCCGCCGATCACCCGGGCGCGCAGCGAGCCGCCGTCCAGGGAGGGCGGGAGGCCGGTCAGCCGCAGTCGGCCGTCGGCCGGCACCGGGACGGTGGCCCGGCGGCGGCACACCGCGCCCTCGGCGTGGACCACGACCGAGTCCAGGACCGACGGATGGGCCGGTACCGCGGGCGGTTCCGGTTGCCCCGCCCCGCCGCTGTGCTGATCGTCCATGCGCAACCCCTTCGTTCGCGTGCCCCTGCGTGCGCTCGCGCGGGCCCCGTGGTCGGGCGCCCCGCGTGTGCGTGCCCTGCGTGCTGGCGTCCTGCGTCGTTCGTGTCCTGGGCTGTTGTCCCGGGCCGGCCGTGTCCTGGGCCGTTCGTGTCCTCGGCTGGCCGTGTCCTGCGCTGCTCCTGTCCTTCGTCGTTCGGGCCTCGTGACTCGGGCCCGGTGTCCCGCGCTCGGTGCCTCGTGGCCCGGCCCCGTGGTGCGGGCGCGGCGCCCGTGCCGCCCCCGGCGGCCAGTCTGCCCCGCTGCGGGGCGGCCGTCGCCGGATTTCCCCGAGGCGGCGTGTGCGGCCGACGGCCGTCCGCACTCACTGGGACGGGGGCGCGGGGCGGACGGTTGCCCCTCCGGGGATCCGGCCGGGCCGCCGGGGCGGTCCCGCGGTGGCGGGGGGCGTCCGTCCGGGGGACGGGCGGTGGCGGCGGGCGTGGAGCGGATGCGAGAGGATGGCGGGACCCCGAGGGTTCGATGAGTCCGAGAGTTTCGAGAGTTCGAGAAGGAGCGCGACCCGCCATGCGCACTGCCGTCGTCGTCGGTACCGGACTGATCGGCACCTCCGCCGCACTCGCGCTGGCCGGTCGCGGGTTGACCGTCCACCTGGAGGACGCCGACCCCGACGCCGCCCGGACCGCCGCCTCGCTCGGCGCCGGCACCACCGAGTCGGCCGACGGCCCGGTCGACCTGGCGATCATCGCCGTCCCGCCCGCGCTGGTCGGCAAGGTGCTCGCCGACTGCCAGCGCCGCAACCTGGCCCGCTGGTACACCGACGTGGCCAGCGTGAAGGCCGGACCGCGCAGCGAGGTCGCCGCGCTCGGCTGCGACACCGTGCACTACATCGGCAGTCACCCGATGGCCGGCCGGGAACGCTCCGGCCCGCTGGCCGCCCGCGCCGACCTCTTCGAGGGCCGCCCGTGGGTGCTCACCCCGACCGCGGACACCGATACCGAGACGCTCAACGCCGCCCTGGAGCTGGTCGCCCTCTGCGGTGCGATGCCGATCGTGATGGACGCCGCGGCCCACGACCGGGCCGTCGCCCTGGTCTCGCACGCCCCGCAGCTGGTGTCCTCGCTGGTCGCCGCCCGCTTGGAGCACGCCGACGAGACCGCCATAAGGCTCTCCGGCCAGGGCGTCCGGGACGTCACCAGGATCGCCGCCTCCAACCCGGGCATGTGGGTCGACATCCTCTCCGCCAACGCGGGCGCCGTCGCCGACATCCTCGAGGAGGTCGCCGCCGACCTCGGTGACACCGTCACCGCGCTGCGCGCCCTGGAGGCCGCCGAGGAGGGCGAGCGCCGGGCGGGTGCGGCCGGGATCGAGGCGGTCATGCGGCGCGGGAACACCGGGCAGGCCCGCATCCCCGGCAAGCACGGCGCTCCGCCCACCCGGTACGAGACGGTGTCGGTGGTGCTCGGCGACCAGCCCGGCGAGCTGGGCCGGCTGTTCGGCGAGGTCGGCGCGGCCGGGGTCAACATCGAGGACGTCGTCATCGAGCACTCGACCGGCCAGCAGGTGGGTTTCGTCCAGCTGGCGGTGGCTCCGGCGGCGGTCAAGCCGCTCACGGCGGCCCTGCGGCAGAGCGGTTGGAGCGTCCGGGACTGACGGGACTGAGCCGGTGGTCGTGGGGGCGCCCGGCGGGGTCGGGGGTCGGCGGGGCGTCCGAGCGGCCGGTCGGTTGGCCGGCTGGTCGGTTGGCCGTCCGGGGGCGGATGCGTACGTGGAGGAGGCCGAGGAGCAGCCGCTGCTTCCGGCTCGGGGGGAGGACGGCATGAGGATCATCGACATCCCGCTCGGAGCGGATGAACGCCCGGGCGACGTAGGGGAGTTGGAAGCCGTCGGGAACGAGGGCTTCCTGGCGGCGGTGGTCGGCGGCGAGTTCACCGTCCACCACCGCAGCACCGCCTCGCTGCTCGCCCTGCCGGGGGAGCGCCGGGCGGCGGGCGCGGCCGGGAGCGGGGATACGGACACGGCAGGGAACGGGGACGGGGGCGAGGGTGAGGACGAGCCGACCTGGAGCCTGTTGCTGCGCGCCGTCCACCAGGCGTTCTGTGCGCACTTGCCGCTGAGCCTGTCACCGGACGTGCTCTGGTACGCGGTGGTGCACGAGGTGGCGGTGCACGTCCGGCTGAACGCCGAGGCGTACGCGGGGGTCTTCGGGGCCGCTCCGACGACCGCCGCGGACGCCGCGCCGGGGCCCGTCCCCGGTACCCGGCGGCCGATCGTGGTCCGCGACGACTCCCTGCTGGGGCCGGATCCCGACTGGTCCCGGTCGATCCGGCTGGTCCGGGAGCCGCTGGCCGAGGCGATCGGGGCCGAGCTGGTGGACCTGTTCCAGCCGAGCTTCTCGACGACCACGCCGGACGACGTCTCCTCGGCGCTGGTCGCGCTGATGGACGCGGTGAGCCCCTACTGCGATTTCCAGTGGCTCTCCCTGTGCGGCATCCCGCGGGTCCGGCTGGAGGGCACGGCGGCGGACTGGGCGCTGCTGGCGGAGCGGGCCGGCGGGCTGGCCCGGAGGTTCACGCTGCTGGACCCGTGGTTCGCCGAGCTGCTCCCGGTGCTCGACGAGATCGCCGCCACCGCGGCCGGCGGGCCCGTCGACGAGGACTTCTGGCGCTCGCTGTACAAGTGGGAGTCCGAGTCCGGCGGGCCGTACGTGTCCGGCTGGATCACCGCCTTCTTCGCGCACACCCGGCGGAGCACCGGCCCCCGGCCGCGGACGGACTTCCGCTGGTGGGGGCGTGAGCACGTGTTCACGGAGAACGCCTTCCCCTCGCACGTCTCGCAGGTGCGGTTCGAGTGGCGGCAGCCCGCCGGGGCACGCCGGATGGCCTTCGTCGCCGGGGTGCTCGGCGTCGAACGGGACGGCGACTACCTGCGGCCCCGGCTCGGGCACGCCGTGCTGGAGGCCCTCCGGGAGGGCGGGGACCCGGCCGCCGAGCAGGCCGCGCTGGCCGCCGCACAGCTGCCCGCCGGGTGGACGGTCGAGCGGGTGCGGCAGGTCAGCCGGGTGGACGAGGCCGCCCTGCTGGCCACGGAGGGGCTCGTCGTCGACGACCTCGGGGGCGATCCCGAGCAGGCCCGGCCGGTCGCCGTGATCCGCTTCACGTGGGCCTGCCTGTTCCGGGTCGCGGACGACGAGGACTGGTACGTCGGACTGCTCGACCCGCGTCGCGGCGTCCTCGGCAGGGAGAACTCGGTCGGGCCCGACCTGACGAGCGCCCTGGAGCGGATGCACGGGTACTGACCCGGGACGTGATCCGGGACGTGATCCGGGACGTGACCCGGGCCGTGACCCGGGCCGTGAGCCGGGACGTGACCCGGCCCGGACCGGGGTCCGGCGCCGGTCCATTAACCTTGAGGAAGACAATCCCCTGCCGTCTGCCCGCCCAGGCTCCGGCTCCCATGCTCAGAGAGAGGTTCGGCCCCGTGGACACTGCCGACCGAGCGCACGCCCCGGTCGTCGTCGCCATCGACGGACCCTCCGGCTCCGGGAAGTCGACCGTCTCGCGGGCGGTCGCCGCCCGACTGGGCCTGAGCTTCCTGGACACCGGCGCCATGTACCGGGCGATGACCTGGTGGATGCTGGCCAACGACGTCGACGTGACCGACCCGGAGGCGGTGGCCGTCGCGTGCGGCAAGCCGGTCATCGTGTCGGGCACCGACGCCGACGGCCCCACCATCACGGTGGACGGCCAGGACGTCTCCGGACCGATCCGCGGCCCCGAGGTGACGGCGCAGGTCAGCGCCGTGTCCGCGGTGCCGGCGGTGCGGACCCGACTGGTGGAGCTGCAGCGCGGCTGCGCCGAGGTCGCCGAGCGCGGCATCGTCGCCGAGGGCCGGGACATGGGGACGGTGGTGTTCCCGAACGCCACCGTCAAGGTCTTCCTGACCGCCTCCGAGCAGGCCCGGGCCGAGCGCCGCGCGGCCGAGCTGCGCGCCAAGGGCGTCGACGAGGCGACCATCACCGCGATGGCCGCCGACCTGGCCCGCCGGGACGCCGCCGACTCCTCCCGGAAGACGGCGCCGCTGACCCAGGCCGCGGACGCGGTCCTGGTCGACACCAGCGACCTCACCCTGGAGCAGGTGATCGGCCGGATCGCCGCGCTGGTGGAGGAGCGGGCCGGACTGTCCTCGGTCTGACCGGGCCGGGACTTCCAACGCCCCGGGGGCGTGAACGCCCGGAACCCTCGACCGCACCGCGGTGCCGCCCCGGCGGCACGTAGGACGCGATCGCGCCGCCGAGGCGCGACGTGAGAAGTGATTCGCGCTGCCCCGACCGGGGCAGGTACGCACGGCACGCCCCTGGGAAGGGCCGGGCCGGGAAACGGAACAGACGAACATGACCGCAGAGCACTCCACCGCCGATCACGGCGGCCTGGACGCCGCCGACTACGCCGAGTTCATGGCCCTCGCCGCCGAGGAGGGCTACGACATCGACGGCGTGGACGGCTTCGACGGCGCCGAGCACGTCCCGCTGCCGGTGCTGGCCGTCGTCGGCCGCCCGAACGTCGGCAAGTCGACCCTGGTGAACCGCATCATCGGCCGCCGCGAGGCCGTCGTCGAGGACAAGCCGGGCGTCACCCGCGACCGGGTCACCTACGAGGCCAGCTGGAACGGCCGCCGCTTCAAGGTCGTCGACACCGGCGGCTGGGAGATCGACGTCCTCGGCATCGACGCGATGGTCGCCGCGCAGGCCGAGCTGGGCATCGAGCAGGCCGACGCGGTGCTGTTCGTGGTCGACGCCACCGTCGGTGCCACCGACACCGACGAGGCCCTGATCAAGCTCATCCGTCGCGCCGGCAAGCCGACGGTGCTGTGCGCCAACAAGGTCGACGGCCCGTCCACCGAGGCCGAGGCCGCCTACCTGTGGTCGCTCGGCCTGGGCGAGCCGTTCCCCGTGTCCGCGCTGCACGGCCGTGGCTCGGGCGACCTGCTCGACGCCGTCATGGACGCGCTGCCCGAGGCCCCGCCGCAGACCTTCGGCGACGCCGCCCCCGGCGGCCCGCGCCGCGTCGCGCTGATCGGCCGGCCCAACGTCGGCAAGTCCAGCCTGCTGAACAAGGTCGCCGGCGAGGAGCGGGTGGTCGTCAACGAGCTGGCCGGCACCACCCGCGACCCGGTCGACGAGATGATCGAACTCGGCGGCAAGACCTGGAAGTTCGTCGACACCGCCGGTATCCGCCGCCGGGTCCACCTGACGGCCGGCGCCGACTTCTACGCCTCGCTGCGCACCTCCTCCGCCCTGGAGAAGGCCGAGGTCGCGGTCGTCCTGATCGACGCCAGCGAGACCCTCGCCGAGCAGGACACCCGGATCATCTCGATGGCCGTCGAGGCCGGGCGCGCCGTCGTCATCGCCTACAACAAGTGGGACCAGCTCGACGAGGAGCGCCGCTACTACCTGGAGCGCGAGATCGAGCGCGACCTCGTCCAGGTGCAGTGGGCCCCCCGGGTCAACGTCTCGGCGAAGACCGGCCGCCACATGGAGAAGCTCGTCCCGGCGATCGAGACCGCGCTGGAGGGCTGGGAGACCCGCATCCCGACCGCGCGGCTGAACGCCTTCCTCGGCGAGCTCGTCGCCGCCCACCCGCACCCGATCCGCGGTGGCAAGCAGCCGCGCATCCTGTTCGGCACCCAGGCGGGCGTGCGCCCGCCGCGCTTCGTGCTGTTCGCCTCGGGCTTCCTCGAGGCGGGTTACCGCCGCTTCGTCGAGCGCCGGCTGCGCGAGGAGTTCGGCTTCGTCGGGACGCCGATCTCGATCTCGGTGCGCGTGCGGGAGAAGCGCAAGAAGAAGTAGAAGTAGGAGGAGGGGTGGCGGTGCCGGGTAGCTGATACCCGGTACCGGCACCGGTACCGCTTCGGTACGAGCGGTCGCCCTTGTCGGGGCGGCCGTGTGCGAGGGCCCTGTCACCTTGGTGGCGGGGCCCTCGCCGGTTGTTACGGGGTGCTCGGCGCGGCGCGGCAGGCACGGTGCGGGAGGGGCGGCGCGGCAGGCGCGGGAGGGGAGGGAGGAGGGGGAGCGGCGGCGCGGCAGGGGAGGAATGGGAGGGGCGGAGGCGGGCCGGGGCCGCTCTCCGGTCAGTGGTGGTCGCCGTTGCGGCCCGGGGGGAGGGAGAGCATCTGGCGGTGCCGTCCGCCGGCCGGCGCCGGAGCGGTGGCCACGCCGGAGGCCGTCCCCATCATCGGGGCGGGCGCGGGGGGCGGTGCCGGCACCGTGTGCGGGATCGGGCCGAGGTAGCCCGCGGCCACCCAGCCCTGGCCGTTGGTGAACTGGGGGGCGGGGGACGGGGCCGGGGCGGGGTCCGTGGCGGTGGCGGTCTGACCGAAGCCGTCGCTGGTGGGGGCGGCGGGCCCGGGGTGGGCGGGGCTGTGGCCGGTGTGGTGCGACGGGTGGTGGCCGGTGTGTCCCGCGGTGTGGCCCGTGTGTCCGGCAGGGACGGCCGTGTGGCCCGCGGTGTGTCCCGCGTGCCCCGTGTGTCCGGCAGGGCCGGTGTGTCCTGCGTGCCCGGAGTGTCCGGTGTGGTGGGCGGTGCCGTGGGCGAGGTGGTGGTGGGTGCCGTGGCCGGCGCCGTGGCCCGTGCTGTGCCCGGTGCCGTGGCCCGCGCTGTGTGCGGTGGTGTGTGCGGCCTGCTGGTTCGGCATGAACTGCGGGAGGCCGGCCGACTGACCCCCGTAGGTGTGGAAGGACTGCTGCTGCGGGTACGCGCCGCCCAGCCCCGAGTAGGCGTCGCGGACCGCGAAGCCGGTGAACTTCAGGTCCTCCTCGCCGGAGCGGTCACCCGGCAGTGCGCGGAACAGCCGCCGGTACTCGGAGTACAGCTCGTCGTAGATCGGCGTCGTCGAGTGGGGGTGCTCCGCGTCGTACGACGGGCGCATGCCCGGGATGGAGCGGGGGGCGGTGGTGGTCAGGCCGGGGGACGAGGAGACGTCGTAGCTGTACACACAGGGGCCAACGAGTGAGGGGGCGGGGGGATGCGGGGTGCCGGGGCCCGGCCGGAAGGCGGGTCGGCCTCGGGGGGAGGCCGCCTTCCGGCCGGGTGGCCGGGCGTGGCGCGGAGCGGTGGCGGGGCGTGGGTGCGGAGCGGTGGCGGGCGGGAGCGTTGCTGCCGTGGGGCCCGGCCGGTGCGGGGGCTCGGCTCGTGCGCCCCGGCGCCGACCAGGTGCGCCGAGGGGCGGGGCTCAGGTGCCGGCGAGCGGGAGGGAGGCGGCGACCACCTGGCCGAGCGCCACCGCCCGCTCGAGGGCCTGGCGGAGCAGGTCCTCGCGGGGCTGGCGGCCGACCATCCCCGCCGGGACGGCGTACATCGTCACCTCGGAGAGCTGGCTCGCCGCCAGCCGCCAGGCGTCGGTGACCTGGAGCGGCTGGTGGGCCTGCCACCAGCCGGTGCTGCCGCCGGCCGCCGCGGGCTGCAGGATCGCGTGCAGCTTGCCCATCGCCACCAGGACCGACCAGCCGGAGAGCTGGTCCGGGGTCTCGTCGAGGTCCGTGATGCGCTGGAAGCCGGCGTCCTGGAGCAGGTCGAGGAACTCGTCCTCGCCGGAGGTGCTGCCCGGACGGCCGACCGGCCCCGTCGGCTCGACCACCAGTGAGGCGTGCCCGACCTTGCCGTGCAGGACCAGCCCGCAGGTGATGCCGAGGATGGCGGCCTGGCCCGGCGCGGTCTGCTGCGCGGCGGGGGCGGGAGCCTGGGCGAAGGCGGGATCCGCGGCCGGGGCGCCGGTCTGCGCCTGGTGGATGCTGCGGACGGCGCCGACCAGCTGCTCCTCGGCCACCGGCACCACCTGGGACGGGATGCAGCGGGCGTGGGCGAAGGCGAGGACGGCCGTCTCCTCGCCCACGAACAGCACCGTGCTGGTGGGCTCCACGTGGGTGTCGCCGGGAGTGCGGCAGGAGGTGCACTCGTAGCTGTCCGGTGCGCGGTCGCCGCCGAGGAGGCGGTCCGCCTCGTCGTCGCCGATCTCGGACCGGACCTCGTCGCTGACGTCGAGCATGCGCGGCACAGGGTCTCCTCGGGTGGGTGCGGTTGGGGTCGGGGGCGGGTGACGGGGAGGTCGCCATGACCAACGGGCCCTTGTGTCAGGCGTCACGGGTGGCCGTCGAGGCTGACGGGAATTGCCTCGGATCCGACCGCGAGGAGTGTTCTCGTGGTCGCAATGTGTCGATGTCGGTGGCAGGCCTGCCGGATTGAAACGGTGAGGTGGGTCACGCGGCCTCGATGTTTGATCTACGAATTGACGGCCAAAGCGGACAATTCGGGCATGATTGCTTGGTCATTACCGCCGGTAACCCTTCGCTGAGCTGGGCAGACCGGTGGAGGTTTGGTTTCCCCGTCGACCGGCTCGTAGCTTCATTGGCGGCGCAACGAGCGCCACCCGGGTTCACCCCCGACGCCCTGCCCCTCCCCGGCCCCGCCGGGCGCGGCAGGTGTCCGCCGACGCGATCGCTCGAACAGGTCGCCCGGCGAGCGGCTGGGTGGCCAGGGCGGCAGCGGCACGTCCGACACGTGCACGGCCGTCCGACGGACGCGGCAAGCGAACGCGGCCCTCTCCAGGGTCTGGTTCCGCATGCCCGCCCGGGGCTGTCGAGAGGAACCCCATGACCTTCCGTAACGAGACCGCCGCTGCCACCACCACCGCCGCCACCAAGCGCAACCGCGTTCGGATGGCCGTCGTGGCGGGCGCCGCTGTCGCGGCCCTGCCGGTGGCCGGCCTCGTCACGGCCACCTCGGCCTCCGCCGCCTCCGTCTCCACCTGGGACGCCGTCGCCCAGTGCGAGAGCGGCGGCAACTGGGCCATCAACACCGGCAACGGCTTCTACGGCGGGCTGCAGTTCACCTCCAGCACCTGGGCCGCCTTCGGTGGCACCGCCTACGCCTCCCAGGCCAACCTGGCCACCAAGGCGCAGCAGATCTCCGTCGCCGAGAAGGTCCTCGCCTCGCAGGGCCCGGGCGCCTGGCCCGTGTGCTCCGTCAAGGCCGGCCTGACCAAGGGCGGCGCCCCCGCCGCCGTCGACACCTCCGCCGGTGCGACCGCCGCCAAGCCGGCCGCCCCGGCCGCCAAGCCGGCGCAGACCCCCGCCCCGGCCGCCAAGGCCGAGGTCGCCCCGAAGGCCGCCGCCCCGAAGGCCGCCGCCCCGAAGGCCGCCGCCCCCAAGGCCGACGCCCCGAAGAGCGACGCCCCGAAGGCCGCGCCGAAGAACGACGCCGCCAAGGGCGCCTGGACCGGCTCGAACGACGCCAAGCCGGCCAAGGGCGACAGCTACACCGTCAAGTCCGGTGACACCCTGAGCTCCATCGCCGCGGCGAAGGGCCTGGACTGGCACGACCTGTACAAGAACAACGCCAAGGTCATCGGTGGCAACCCCGACCTGATCCTCCCGGGCCAGGCCCTGAGCATCTGAGTCCGGTCACCCGGTCTCGGCGGTTCGTCCGGTGATGCGTCCCGGTGATGCGTTCCGGTGATGCGTTCCGGCGGCTCGTTCCGGTGACCTGATGGATGGCGGGCGTCTGACGCTCGTTCAAGGGCCTCCGGCCCGGCCACGCGCCGACACCACGGCCGCTCCTCCGCTGCGCGGGGGAGCGGCCGTCGGCGTTCCCGGCGTGTCGGGGAGGGGCGGGCGGCGGCGGGCCTATCGTCGGGCGCTATGCGGCATTCGCGTGACGGGGGTGGGGGCGGGGTGCCGGTCGTGCCGGCTGAGCCGGCCGCGCTTTCGGGCGGCGGTCCGGTGGTCGGTCCGGTGTTGGGTCGGTTCGTCGGTCGGCGTGTTGGTCCATTCGTCGTTCCGTTCGTCGTTCCGTTCGTGGTGCCGGCGCTGGTCCTGGCGCTGCTGACGGTTCCCGGCGGCTCGGCCGGTGCGGCGAACCGGGTCGCGGACCTGATCTGGGACGGGCTCGCCGACTGCGAGAGCGGCGGTGACTGGCAGGCGGACACCGGCAACGGCTACTACGGCGGCCTCCAGATCTGGCTGCCCACCTGGGTGGACGCCGACGGCCTGCGGTTCGCCGACCGGCCGGACCACGCGACGCGGCGCCAGCAGACGAGCGTCGCCGAGGAGATCCTCCGGCGGCAGGGCTGGGAGGCCTGGCCGAGCTGTGCGCGGGACCTCGGACTGATCGTCGACGCGACCGGGGGCGACTGACCGCCCTGGCGGGGCGGTTTCCCGGCCGTCGGGGGCTGTGCTCTCTTGCCGTCGGCCGGTCTCCGCCGACCGCTACCGGCTTCCGCCGACCGTGACTGATGCCGTGACCGTGACCGTGACCGTGGTCGGCGCGTGCGGGAGGATGGTGGGGTGATCCAGGGTGAGCTGTTCGGTGACCCTTCGGCGACCTCCGCCGCGCGCGGGCGCTCCGAGCCCGCCCCCGGCGCCGTCCTCCTCCCCGGCTGGCTCGACGCCGCGGCGAGGCTGCGCCTGGTCGCCGCCTGCCGGGAGTGGGCCCGCCCGCCGGCCGGCCTGCACACGGTCCGCATGCCGACCGGCGGGACGATGTCCGTACGGATGGTGAGCCTGGGCTGGCACTGGTACCCGTACGGCTACCGCGACGTCGCCGAGGACGGCGCGCCCGTCAAGCCCTTCCCGCCCGAGCTCGGCCGCCTCGCCCGTCAGGCCGTCGCCGACGCCTACGGCCCGGACCCCGCGGGCATCCCGGGCGCAGCCGGGTACGAGCCCGACACCGCGATCGTCAACCACTACCCGCACGGCGCGAAGATGGGCCTCCACCAGGACCGCGACGAGCGGGCCGACGCCCCCGTGGTCTCCCTCTCGCTCGGTGACACCTGCGTCTTCCGGCTCGGCAACACCGAGACCCGGACCCGCCCGTGGACGGACCTGGAGCTGCGCAGCGGGGACCTGCTGGTGTTCGGGGGTCCGGCCAGGTTCGCGTACCACGGCGTGGTGCGCACGCTGCCCGGGACGGCGGATCCGGAGCTGGGCCTGGTCGGGCGGCTCAACATCACGGTGCGGCAGTCGGGGCTGGCGCCGCGCACCCCCGGGGCCCCGTCCGGTTCCGGTTCAGGTACGGGTGCCGGTGCGGGTTCGCGCTCCGGTGCGGGTTCGCGCTCCGGCTCGGGGACGGGCTCCGGTTCGGGCGCGGGCTCCGGTTCGTCGTTCGAGGCCTCGTTCGAGTGAACCGGCCCCTCGGGCCCGCCGGGCGGGAATGACCCCGGTCGCCGGAGAATTCGAGTGGGTTGGAGAATTCGATCAGGACGGGCACCGGCAACCGGACGGAAGACCTCCGCCCCGGCCGAGGGCCCGGAGAGGAAACGCACCCATGGGTACCCCCGTTGACGACCTGGTCGACCTGCTCGACCTGGAGCAGATCGAACTGAACATCTTCCGCGGGCGCAGCCCCGAGGAGGCGCTGCAACGGACGTTCGGCGGCCAGGTCGCCGGACAGGCCCTGGTCGCGGCGGGGCGCACCGTGGACGGCGACCGCCCGGTCCACTCGCTGCACGCCTACTTCCTGCGCCCCGGCGTGCCCGGGGTCCCGATCGTCTACCAGGTCGACCGGATCCGCGACGGCCGCTCCTTCACCACCCGCCGGGTGCTCGCGATCCAGGGCGGCCGGTCGATCTTCGCCCTCACCGCCGACTTCCACCTCCCCGAGGCGGGCGGGATCGAGCACCAGCACCCGATACCGGACGTCCCCGCCCCCGAGGACCTGCCCAGCGCACTCGAGGAGGTCGGATCCAGGCTCGGTGAACTCCCCCCGTTCATCAGCCGCCGCCAGCCCTTCGACATCCGCTACGTCGACCGGCTGCGCTGGACCAAGGAGGAGCTGGCCGGCGTCGAGGCGCGCAGCGGCGTCTGGCTGCGCACCAACGGGCAGCTGCCCGACGACCCGCTGATCCACGTCTGCGCCCTCACCTACGCCAGCGACATGACCCTGCTGGACGCCGTTCGCGCCCCCGTCGAGCCGCTCTGGGGCACCCGGCACTTCGACATGGCCTCGCTCGACCACGCCATGTGGTTCCACCGCCCCTTCCGGACGGACGACTGGCTGCTCTACCAGCAGGAGTCCCCGATCGCGCACGGTGCGCGCGGGCTCGCTCGCGGGCAGATCTACGACCGGAGCGGGCAGCTCGTGGTGTCCGTGGTCCAGGAGGGGCTGTTCCGGCCGCTGAACGGCTGATCCGGCCCCTGTCCGGGTTCGGGGGCCTCCGGGGAGCGGGCGGCCTGCGGCGCCGGGGGCCCGGCCCGGTGTTGCCGCCGTGTTGCGGTTGTGGCGGGCCGGGATGAACCGTCCCGACGCGCGGCGTTGTGCTGGTTGACCGAGCTGGGCGGCCCGAACCGCGGGCCGTCCGAGGACCGAAGTGGGAGGGTTCACCGATGACGGCGACGGCCGCGGAGGACTGGAAGCACTGGAGCGACAACCGGGCTGCGGCCGTGAGCGCGCCGCACGGCCAGCTGGCGCTCACCGGCACGCACTGGCTGGAGCCCGAGCCCGCCCGGATCCCCGGTCTGCCCGGGCAGTGGTGGACCGACGCCGAGGGCGTCCGGCTCCGGGCGGAGGCGGCCGAGGGCATCACCGTCCACGGCGTCGACGGGCCGGTGGACGGCGAGGTACTGCTCCGCCCCGACACCGACCCGGCCGCCGACCGCGCCACCCTCGGTGACCTGCTGCTCGTCCCGATCGAGCGGGAGGGCGAGCTCGCCCTGCGGGTCTTCGACCCGGCCGCGCCGACCCGTACCGCCTTCGCGGGGATCTCCGCGTACCCCTACTCGCCCGAGTGGGCCGTCCCCGCAGTCTTCACCCCGTTCGAGGACACCGGCGACCAGTCCGTCCTCGTCCCCAACGCGGACGGGAAGGAACGGCCGCTCGCCGTCGCCGGGCAGATCGCCTTCACCGTGGCCGGCGAGCACCGCACGCTGACCGTCAGCGGCTCCGGCGACCGTCTCAGCGGCGTCATCGCCGACGCCACCAGCGGCATCGACACCTACCGGTTCCGCTTCATCACCCTGCCCGCCCCGGACGCGGACGGGCACACCGTCCTCGACCTCAACCGGGCCTACCTGCCGCCCTGCGCGTTCGCGGACCACTTCATCTGCCCCTTCCCGCCGCCGGGCAACCGGCTCGACTTCGCGGTCGAGGCCGGTGAGAAGCAGGTCCTGACCAGGTAGGACGGCCCGGAGCCGGGCCCCGGTGCGGGGCGCGCGGCGGGCGGGGCGCACGATGGGGGGTTGTGTCGACCAATCATCCTGCCAATTCAGCCCCGCCGTCCGACCCCGCCCCGGAACCGGGCGCCGCGCCGGTATCGGGCGCCGTCCCGGTGCCCGGGTCCTCCGCAGTGCCCACCGACGCACCGGTCCCCGATGCCGCCCTGCCGGCCGACCCCGCGCCCGGCCCCGAGTCCCGCCCCTGGTACCGGCGCGCCCTCGCCGACGTCAGCCCGCTGCGCGACCACGCCGACTACCGCCGGGTCTGGCTCGGCCAGGCCGTCTCCTCCATCGGCCAGCAGATGACGGCCGTCGCCGTCTCCGTCCAGGTCTACGACCAGACCGGTTCCGCCTTCGCCACCGGCCTGGTCGGCCTCTTCTCGCTCGTCCCGCTCGTCGCCTTCGGCCTCTACGGCGGCGCGATCGCCGACAGCGTCGACCGGCGCAGGCTCGGCCTGATCGGCTCGGCCGGGCTCGCCGCCGTCTCCGCCGTCCTCGCCGTCCAGGCCCTCGCCGGCCTCGGCCAGGTCGCCGTCCTCTACGCCGCGGTCGCCGCCCAGGCCGGCTTCTTCGCGCTCAGCTCGCCCGCCAGGTCCGCCATGATCCCCCGGCTGGTCCCCGCCCACCAGCTCCCCGCGGCCAATGCGCTGAACACCGTCAGCATGAACCTCGGCCTCACCGTCGGCCCCATGCTCGGCGGCGTCCTCATCGGCACCTACGGCGCCCAGGCCGCCTACCTCGTCGACACCGTCGCCTTCGCCGGCACCCTCTACGCGATGTGGCGCCTGCCCGCCATGCGCCCCCTCGGCGACCGCAAGGGCCGCGCCTCCGTCCTCGACGGCCTCCGCTTCCTGCGCGAGCAGCCCAACCTGCGCACCAGCTTCCTCGCCGACCTCGCCGCGATGATCTTCGGCATGCCGCGCGCCCTCTTCCCCGCCATCGCGGTCACCTTCTACGGCGGCGACGCCCGCACCGTCGGGCTCCTGGTCTCCGCCCCCGCCGTCGGCGCCCTGGCCGGCGCCCTCTTCTCCGGCTGGGTCGGCCGCATCAACCGCCAGGGCGCCGCCGTCCTCGCCTCCGTCGCCGCCTGGGGCCTCGCCATCGCCGCCTTCGGCGCGCTCCACAACCTCTGGCTCGGCCTCCTCCTGCTCGCCGTCGCCGGCTGCGCCGACACCGTCAGCATGATCTTCCGCAACACGATGATGCAGGTCGCCGCCCCCGACGAGATGCGCGGCCGCCTCCAGGGCATCTTCGTCGTCGTCGTCGCCGGCGGCCCCCGCCTCGGCGACTTCGAGTCCGGCGCCGTCGCCTCCCTCACCAACCCGGCCACCTCCGTCATCACCGGCGGCCTCGCCTGCGTCGCCGCCGTCCTCCTCCTCGCCGCCCGCCGCCCCGCCTTCCTCAAGTACGACGCCCGCCACCCCACCCCCTGACCCACCCACCCCGACCCGGCAGCGAGCACCCCTCCACGTGCTGTATTGTTTTCCACGTCGCCGGGACAACCGGGGACAAGGTCGAGAAGCCCACGGAAGAGCCCCCCAGGCTCCACCAACGGCAGCGAGACCACGGGACGTGGCGCAGCTTGGTAGCGCACTTGACTGGGGGTCAAGGGGTCGCAGGTTCAAATCCTGTCGTCCCGACTGTGAAGTCGGTTGTGAGAGACGGTACTTGGGAATCCAGGTGCCGTCTCTTTCTGTTGTTGAGTCAGCTGGTGGTCGCATGGTGGTCGCCGGGCCACATCGGCCAGGCTGCTGAGGGTTCTTCTGTTCGTGTCTGCTGGTGTGCGGGCAGTTGCCGGTGTGGGCGTGGGTTCTGGTGCCAGGGGCGACGGGCGCGGCAGGCGGGCCGGCCGAGGGCGGCGCGGTCGGCGTTGTTGAGGATCCAGGCGACGGCGTCGACGGCCGCGCGGGCGGCGAGGAGTGTCAGGTCCGTGTAGATGTTCGCGCTGGTGGACAGGGTGCGGTGACGCAGGGTCTTGGAGATGACGGGCAGGGGGACGCCGGCTGCGGTGGCGAAGCTGGCGGTGAGGTGGCGCAGGTCGTGGAGGGCGATGCGGGGGACGCCGGCCTTGTCGCAGAGCAGGTGGAAATGGTCGAGGACGTTCTTGGGGTGGAGAGGACGGCCGTGGCGGTGGAAGACGTAGCCGCCGGCGGGGGTGATCTGGCCGAACGCTCGTGTGCCGGCCCGGTCTTCGAGGGCGTCGACGACGCGGTCGGACAGGGCGACCCACGCCTTGCTGCCTTTGGTTTTCGGCGTGGTCAGCAGCATCTGGTTGTTGTCGACGACGGAAAGGGTGGCGCGGATGAAGAAGACGCGTTCGGGCAGGTGGACGTCGTCCCAGTGCAGGGCGAGTGCTTCGCCTTTGCGGATGCCGGAGCCGATCATGAGTTCGGCGAGGTCGGCGTAGAGCGGGTCGGTGACGTGGGTGAAGCGCAGGAAGCGCGCGGTCTGCTCCTCGGTCCACAGGCGCCTGGGGGCGGAGGCGGGGCGGGGCAGGAGCGGTGGCTTGGCTGGGTTGCGGGCCAGGCGCTCGTCGGTGACGGCGCTGCCAAGGGCGCTGGAGAGGGCGGCCAGGATCCGGTGGACGGTGACCCTGCCGCGGCCCCGGCGCAGCTGGTCGGTGACGAAGGCCCGCAGGTGCTGGCGGGTGAGGTCGACCAGGGGGGTCTGCCCGAGGGCGGGGATCAGGTCCTGCTCGACGTAGGCGCGGTAGCGGGCCATGGTGGTGGGCTTGAGCCGGAGCTCTTTCTCGTCGAGCCAGTCCCGCAGGTATTCGGCGGTGCGCTGCCTGGGGTCGGTGACGACGCACAGGGCCAGTCCCTCGTTGAAGCGCCGCAGCGCGATGCGGGCGTCGAGCTCGTCGGGGAAGCCGGCACGGCGGATGGTGCGGCGGTGGCCGTCGAGGGAGGGCGTGTCGACGGCGAAGACCCAGGTGCCGTGGTGCGGGTCGGCGGCAAGGCGGGGGCAGTTGGCGCCGAGCTGTCGGCGGTGGTCGTCGCGGCAGCCGCAGCGCCGGTAGACGCGTCCTCGGTCTTTGCCTGGGTTCGGTGAGCAGCGCATGGTGATCGCCTCGGAAGGTCGAGCGCGCGGGTTCTGCCTTCCATTCTGCTCCTCTGGGGCGACCACTGTGCGACCACGATCCCCGGAAAATGGCTATTGACCTGTGGGTCTCCCTTGGCTGGCGATAAGGGGAGATGAGCTGTAGGCCAGGCTCGGCCACGTTCGCGGCTCTTGGTTCTTGTGCTGCGCGGCCTCTTCGTCGTTCCGGTCTTCGGCGTCGTCGCTAAGGTCTTCGTCGATTCCTTGTACCAGCCCCGGACTTCGCACGTGGGGTTTCAGGTCTCCAGCCAGCGGGGTCGGGTTTCGTCGATGCTGAGGAGTTCGAGCAGGTGTGCTTGGACTCCTCGGTTGAGGACGACGGGTGGGCTGGTCGCGGTGCCGGGCCGGATCGTCAGGCCGGCCAGGTGGTAGAAGATCACGCGGCCGGTGGGGCGGACGGCGCGGTTGTCGGGGTAGAGGCCGAGCATGGTCTGCTCCGGGCCAAGAGCCTGGCGTACTTGGCTCGATGCCGAAGACCTCCTCCACCGTCATTCCCGGGCCCGATCGCCCACGCGGACCAGCGGCGCGGGTGCGGACAGCCGGTTGGCGACCATCACCTCGATCACCTGGCCGTGGGTGGGGTGGGCGACCTCGCGGATCGGGCACAGGTCGTCGACGATCCCGGCCACGTCTAGTCGGCGCAGAAAATGGCAGAGGCAGGCAGGGCGCCCAGACACCTCTCCACCGCAGGCGTCAACTCCACCGTCATCCGAGGACAGCCAGTCACATGGCGCCCGACTGGGTTGTACCTCAGCCTGCGGATCCGGATTGGCGGCCGTGGTCGCGGCCGTAGGCTTCGAATGTCTGCTTCGGTGTGCCGTGTGTGTGGAGGAAGCGTTCGTCGAGGATGGCGGCGAGATCTTCGAGGGCTGCTTTGAGTGCCGAACCGGAGTGCCGGACCTCCGGATGTGCGGAGGCCGCAGCTTCGTCGGCTTGTTCGACGACGTCGCCGATCTGGGCGGGCAGGGAGGTGCGGTCGTCGCCGTCGTAGAAGTAGTAGGACTCGGCGTACTGCATGAAGTCGACGGAGACAATGGCGACTTCCCTGGAGAGGCTGTCGAGCAGATTTGCCCCGGCAGTCGGCCAGCCCTGTCCTGTCGTGGGGTGGCTGCGGCGCAGGTGGCAAAGGCGCAGGGCCAGGGCGCGTCGGCGGGCGAGGGCCGGGTAGATGCCGAGGATCCAGGAGACGGTGGCGCTCAGGAGGGCGAACCCGACGAGGGCCTCGATGGGGGCGACGATGCGTAGCCATCCGGCGGTCGGCGCGATGTCCCCGAGGCCGAGGGTGGTGAGGTTGACGAGGGAGACGTACAGCGCGTCCACGAAGCCGGCGTGTTCGGCGGGCTCGAGGCCGGTGGAGTAGGTGAAGGACACCGGCATGTGCGGCCAGTAGACGAGTGCCCAGCCGATCGCTGCGGTGAACGCCCACAGGGCCACGACCGAGACCATGGCGAGCGGGCCCGCCAGCCCGGCCGCTCGGCGGTGCGTGCTGAGGTGCGAGGTCAGCCGCCATGCGGCTGTCATGATGAGTCTGCTGAGTCCGCCGTGGCGGGTGGGATGCCACAGTGTGTGGAACACGTCCCGCAGAACGAGGAGTACCACGAGCGCCCCCGACACGGTCACCAGCCAGTCCATACCGCTTCCTTTCGCCGCGTGTCAGACTCTCGCGCCGGGAGGCGTGACCGCTGGAGCCGCGCGCACGGACCCGTACCCCTCCACGCAGGTATTCCGTCCCGGCGACGACCACAGTCATGCACCCGGCGGGAGCGTCGGGCAGCTGTAGGCATGGGCTGCGCGACAGCGGCGGTTGCCTGGCGAGCACCGGGTAGGGCTGGTAGGTGGCCTGGGTGGCCCAAGCTGCCGCGACGGTGGCGCAGGCATGCTGGTTGTAGCGGCAGGATCGCGTAAATCGGCCGTTAGAGAGGCGGGCGCGGTGTGATGAATACGGCGGTTGTGCCAGACACGGCGGGCCTGCGGGTGCTGGTGGTGGAGGACGATCCGGTGATCGCGGACTCGCTCGTGCGCGGGCTGCGGCAGGTCGGCTACGCGGCGGACTGTGTCGGCACCGGCCGGGCAGCCTTGGCGCAGTCTCCGCCCGATGCGGTCCTGCTCGATCTGGGTCTGCCCGACATGGACGGCGTCGAGGTGTGCCGTCGGCTCAGGCAGCGCTCGGATGCGGCGATCATCGCCGTCACGGCCCGCGGTGAGGAGGCCGACCGGGTGCTGGCCCTGGACGAGGGCGCCGACGACTACCTGGTCAAACCGTTCGGCCTCGCCGAGCTGCTTGCCCGCCTGCGTGCGGTCCTGCGCCGCACTCACCCGGCCGATCACGAGCCGGTCCGGCACGGTCCGCTCGTCATCGACTCCCGCACCCGACGGGTCACCGTCGAGGGCCGCGAAGTCGCCCTGACGCCGAAGGAGTTCGACATTCTGGCCTGTCTCTCCTCCGATCCCGGGCGGGTGGTGACCCGCCAGCAGATCCTGGAGAGCGCCTGGGACGCCCACTGGTACGGGCCGACCAAGGTCGTCGACGTGCACGTCGCCGCGCTGCGCCGCAAGCTCGCGGTCCCGGGACTTATCGAGACGGCCTACGGGCGCGGGTTCCGGCTCGGCGAGGTGGCGTCACGGCCATGACCCGCCGGATCGCGTTGGCCCTGCTGACCCTGACGCTCGTCCTGCTGACGGCGGCGGCGGTGCCGCTCGGCCTGTCGATCACACAGCGTGAGCACGTGGCGTTCCGGGACAAGACGCAGGCCGGTGCCCGGGTGATCGCCTCCTCCGCCGAGGAGTACCTGTCGGACCACCTTCCCCCTGACGCGATGCGCGCGGACCTCGCCGCGGCTCAGCAGGCGGGCGACTGCGCAGCCGTCTACGACGCCGGCGGGCAACTGGTGGCCAGCACGCCCTGCACGGCCGCGCAGGGCCCGGAGGCCCGCGAGCTGGCCGCCGAGTCGCTCTCGGGCCGCGAGCCGGAGCCGCCCGAGGGCGAGGGCCGCCTGCTGGCCGCCGAACCGGTCGGGGACTTCCGCCAGCCGGGCGGCGCGGTCGTACTGGCAAGGTCCACCGCGCCGCTCGACACCCGGATCGCCGTCACGTGGGCATGGATCGCGCTGATCGGCGCAGGCGGCCTCGCCGCGTCGGCGCTGGTGTCGGTATGGCTGGCGCGGTGGGTGGGCCGCCCGCTGACGGCGCTGGACACCGCCGCGCAGCGCCTCGGCGAGGGCGAGCTGAGGGAGCGGGCCACCGTCGCGGGCGGCCCGCCGGAGGTACGCAGGCTCGCCGCCACCTTCAACACCATGGCCGCCCGCACCGAAGCGCTGATCCACGGCCACCAGGCCGTCGTCGCCGACGTCTCCCACCAGTTGCGCACACCCCTGACGGCCCTGCGCCTGCGGCTGGACCTGCTCGCCGCCGCCCCTGAAGGCGCCGCGCCGGAGCTGCTGGCCTCGGCGCAGGAGGAGGTCGCGCGGCTCTCCCGATTGGTGGACGGCCTGCTGGCGGTCGCGCGAGCCGAGCAGGCGGTGCCACGGCCGGTAGCGGTGCGGGTGGACGAGGTGGTGCAGGACCGGGCGGCAGCCTGGGAGCCGGTGGCCCTGGAACACGGCATCCATCTCGGGTCGCGGTGCCGTGCGCCCGGGCCGGTCGCACTCGGCGCCGGCCACCTGGAGCAGATCCTGGACAACCTGCTGGCCAACGCCCTCGACGCCGTCGCCGAGGGCGGCACGGTCACGATCGACAGCGACCCGGCCCAGGACACCGTACGAGTGCGGGTGGTCGACGACGGCCCCGGCATGAGTCCGGAGGCCAAGGCCGTCGCCTTCCACCGGTTCGGCAACCCGCAAGCCCGCGGCAGCGGGCTGGGCCTGGCCATCGTGCACCGGCTGGTCACCGCCAACGGCGGCACCGTCCGCCTGGAGGACACCCCCGGCGGCGGACTGACCGCCGTCCTCGACCTGCCACGGTGGCGGGAGCGGCGCAACACCCCGACGGGTGGGCCGACGGCCGGGCCCGAGACAAGCACCTCGCCGTGATCTTTACCAGATCTGAGCAACCCGTGAGCAGGACCTGGAAAGGCGTGCGCGCATCGTGGTGAGTGGATTCACCACCCGCACCCTGACCACGAGGAGCGGTCACCATGGCCGACCCGCACACTGATTCCGAGCCCGAAGGCGGCTCTGTCCAGCGCCGCGAACACGGCATGCGCAGGGTCTCCACCGTGACGCGGTGGACGGTCGCCGCGGCTGCCGCGGGCTCCGCCGCCCTCGGCCTTGCCTACACCCAGCTGCTGCCCGGGACTTCGGCCACGCCCGCCGCCGCCCCCGCAACCGGAGGCCTGCCTGCCTCCGACCCCGCCTGCACCCAGCCGGCCCCTGCCCCGACCGGCGCACCCACACCCGTCACACGCCGCGAGAGCGACGACGGGGACGAACGCGCGGCGGACGGTCAAGGCGAGCGCGCATCGGACGACAGCGAGCAGGGCACCGCCCAAGTACAGCCGGTTGCCGCCACGTGCCCCAGCGGCACCACCGCGCCCGGCCTCAATCCGCCCACCCAGCCGCCCGCCCCGGCTCAGCAGGCTCCGCAGACCCGGACCGGCGCCTCATGACGCACCACGACAGCCCCCCGGCGGCCGTCTCGTTCCCGGCGCTCGGCACCACCGCCACCCTGCTGACCACCAAACACCGCGCACTGGCCGATGCCGAAACGATCCTGCTCTACGAGCTGGCCGCCATCGACGACGCATGCAGCCGGTTCCGCCCGGACTCCGAACTGAGCCGGGTCAACGCACGCGCCGGCACCCCCGTCACAGTGAGCGCACTGTTCGCGCAGGCTCTCACCGTCGCCCTGCGCGCCGCCGAACTGACCGACGGTGCCGTTGACCCCACCGTCGGGCAGGCCGTCCTCGCCATCGGCTACGACCGGACGTTCGCCGCCATACGGCCCGAGGACGCCACGCCCCTGCCCGTCGCCCGCCCGGCCACCGGCTGGCGCGAGGTCACGTGGGACCCGCAGGCCCGAAAACTGCTGCTCCCGCGCGGGACGACGCTGGACCTGGGCGCCACCGCCAAGGCCCTGGCCGCGGACCGGGCCGCCGAACGCGCGGCCCGCGCCACCGGCGGCGGCGTGCTGGTCAACCTCGGCGGCGACCTCGCCACCGCCGGTCCCGCACCGAACGGAGGCTGGTCCGTCGGAGTCTGCGACGACCACGCCTCCACCGAGCCCGGCCCGGTCGTCACCGTCACCTCCGGCGCCCTGGCCACCTCCGGCACGGGCGTGCGGACCTGGCGGCGAGCGGGCCGCACCGTGCACCACATCGTCGACCCCGCCACCGGCCGCTCCACCGCGCCCCACTGGCGCACCGCCACCGTCGCCGCCGCGACCTGCGTGGACGCCAACACCGCCAGCACCGCCGCCATCGTTCTCGGCCCCCAAGCCGTCGACTGGCTGACCCGGACCGGCCTGCCCGCCCGGCTGGTCCACATCGACGGCACCGAAACCCGCCTCGGCGACTGGCCCCAGGCCCCGATCAGCGGAGGCCACCGGTGAACACCGCCACCGCCCTCGCTGCCAACCCGCTCTGGTACGCCACCCGTGCGGGCGGGACCGTCGCCCTGCTGCTGCTCACCGCGACCGTCGTCCTCGGCATCGCGGTGGGCGGCAAGGGCGCTCCGCGTCGGATCGGCCGCTTCGAGGTCGGACTGCTGCACCGCAATCTGGCCGTGCTCACCCTGGCGTTCCTGGCCCTGCACATCGCCACCGCCGTCCTCGACCCCTTCGTCCACCTGGACTGGGCCGCCGCAGTCGTCCCGTTCGGCGCGTCCTACCGGCCGCTGTGGCTGGGCCTGGGCACCGTCGCATTCGACCTGCTGCTCGCCGTCCTGGCCACCAGCGCCGTGCGGCTGCGCCTGGGCCGCGGCCGCTGGAAGGCGGTGCACTGGCTCGCATACGCCGCCTGGCCGCTCGCCCTCTTCCACGCCGCCGGCACCGGAAGCGACACCCGCCTGCCGCTCCAACTCTGGCTGTACGCCGGCTGCCTGGCCACCGTCGTCGTCGCCGTGTGGTGGCGGCTGTACCGCGCCGGGCCCGGCCGTACCGTCCCCCGGCTAACCGCCGCCCTCGCGGCTGCGGTCGTGCCCGTTCTGGTCGCCGCGTTCCTGGCCACCGGGCCGCTGCAGCCCGGCTGGTCCCACCGCGCCGCCGCCCTGTCCCTGACCGCCCTGGGAGGCATCCGATGAACCAGGCACCCGCCCGCACGCTCCAGCAGGCGACCGGCACAGCCAGGCTCCTCGACGCCTGGCACACCACCGGCCGCCCGGCGGACCTCGCCGATCACCTGGAACGCCACGGTGCGGCGCCCCGCCCGGGTGCCGCGCTGATCGCGGCCGTCGAGGAGGCCGGGCTGACCGGACGGGGCGGAGCCGGGTTCCCGACCGGCCGCAAGATGCGCGTCGTCGCCGCCCAGCGCCGCCGTGCTGTCGTCGTCGCCAACGGCATGGAGAGCGAACCGGCCAGCCGTAAGGACCAGATCCTCCTGGCCGTCGCCCCGCACCTCGTCCTCGACGGGGCGGTACTCGCCGCCGAGGCCGTCGGCGCCGACCGCGTCCACCTGTGCGTGCCGCGCACCCGCACGCACCAGCTGCGCGAACTGACCGCCGCGATCGACGAACGCCGTGCGGCCGGCCTCGACACCGTTCCGGTGGTCCTCCAGGAGCTGCCGCACGGCTACGTCACCAGCGAGTCCACCGCACTGGTCCACTGGCTGAACGGCGGCCCGGCCCGCCCGCTCGGATCCCCACCCCGCACCCACGAGAAAGGCGTGCACGGGCTGCCCACCCTGGTCCAGAACGTCGAGACCCTCGCGCACCTCGCACTCATCGCCCGCCACGGCCCCCACTGGTTCCGCCAAGCCGGAACCGCCGAAACCCCGGGCACCGTCCTGATCACCGTCGGCGGGGCCGTCCGCGACCCCGGTGTCCTCGAAGTCGAGTCCGGTACCACGATCGGTGCGCTCCTCCAGCAGGCCGGCGGCCCCACCGAACCACTCCAGGCCATCCTGGTCGGCGGCTACGCCGGCACCTGGCTGCCCGCCGGCCAGGCACTCGCCCTGCCCTTCACCCGCGCCGGCCTCGCACCCGCCGGAGCGGCGCCCGGAGCAGGTGTCATCACCGCCCTGCCGCAGGACGCCTGCCCGCTGACCGAGACCGCCCGCATGCTCACCTACCTGGCCGCGAACGGAGCCCAGCAGTGCGGGCCCTGCCGCTTCGGCCTGGCTTCCGTCGCCGCCGATTTCACCGCCCTCGCCGACGGCCACGCCGCCCCCGACCAGGTGGAACGGCTGCGTCACCGCGTCGGCCTGCTGCCCGGCCGGGGCGCGTGCCGCCATCCCGACGGCGCCGCCCGCCTGGCTGTCGGTGCCCTGACCGCCTTCGCCGACGATGTCGATCACCACCTCCACCGCGGCCGCTGCCGCCGCCCGGCGGTCCTGCCCGCGCCACCCACCGCCCGGATCAGGGAATGGCGATGACCTCCGCCCTCGCCCTGCTGCGGGTCGACCGCATCGCCTGCACCGGCCACGGCCAGTGCGCCGAGCTGCTGCCCGAACTCATCAGCCTCGACGAATGGGGCTACCCCGTCCTCCACGACACCGCCGTCCCACCCGACCTCCACGCCCACGCCCGGCGCGCCGTCCGTGCCTGCCCCCGACTCGCCCTCCACACCGACCGGGCCCAGACCTGACCGCCGTGCCGCGTGCCGCCCCGGTCACCACCCAAGGCTGGACAGCCGGATGCGCCCACCGGCCGGCACGCCGAGAATGACCTTGACGATCCGACGGGAGCGCCCGACTCATGACCTTCTTCGACATGCTCAACCCGCACCAGGAGAGCCACAGCGCGGGCCGGGCCGGTTGGCTGCGCGCCGCCGTGCTCGGCGCCAACGACGGGCTGGTGTCCATCGCGAGCCTGATGGTGGGCATCGCGGCGAGCGGGGCGAGCACCTCGACGGTGGTCACCGGCGGCCTCGCGGGGCTGTCGGCGGGCGCGTTGTCGATGGCCGCCGGTGAGTACGTGTCCGTCAGCTCGCAGGTCGACGTCGAGACCGCAGACCGGGCCAGGGAGCAGCGCGAACTCGCCGAGAACCCTGAGGCCGAGCTCGCCGAACTCACCGCCATCTACCAGGCCCGCGGCGTCCCCGGCGACCTCGCGCGGCAGGTCGCGGTCGCCCTCCACGAGGCCGATCCGCTCCAGGCCCACCTGCGTGACGAACTCGGCCAGAGCGAGCACACCGCCGCCAGGCCGCTGCAGGCCGCCCTGGCCTCCGCCGCGAGCTTCCTGATCGGGGGACTCCTCCCCTTCCTCGGCCTCTTCGCCGGCACCACCACCGCCCGGCTGTGGCTGATCGTCGCCGTCACTCTCCTCGGCCTCGCCGTTGCGGGCGTTCTGGCTGCCCGCGCCGCCGGGACCGGCGTCCTGCGTCCGACCCTGCGTGTCGTCCTCGGCGGCGGGCTGGCCATGGCCATCACCGCCGCGGTCGGGCAGATCGCCAACGTCTCCGGAGTCTGACCGGAGCGGTGGACGAGGTCCCACCGGCCGAGCGTCCCGGCGACGCGGCCCAGTCGGGCCGCCGTGTTGCCGGCTCGGCACCGCCTCCGGCGGTCCTATGCGCCCGTGAGGTCGCGCCGCTCGAAGGCGGCGGCGCCGACCGTCATCAGGGCGAGGCCGATCCCGGTCATGACCACGGTGGAGACCGGGGCGAAGGACTCGGCCGGGACGGTGGCGAGGTGGTGGAACGGGGACGCGTCCAGGACCCCGCGGGGCCAGTGCAGAGCGGGCCCGATCAGCTGGACGAGGTACGCGGTGACCGCGACCGCGACCGAGGCCGCGACGGTCAGGCGCGGCCGCGCGCCGTACAGGAGGAGCGCCACGCCGGTGAGGAGGACGGCGACGGGCAGGGTGTTCAGCACCGACCCGAGCGTGTCGGTGATACCGACGTCCGCTCCGCCGATCGCGGTGCCGGTCCACAGCGCCAGCGAGGCGGCCACGGCGATCAGCATGGTTGCGGCCACCGTCAGCAGGAGGTGGCCGACGAGCCAGCGGCGGCGGGAGACCGGGCGGGCGAGGGTGTTGTCGAGGCGTCCGGCGGCCTCCTCCGTGCGGGCGGCGCCGATCCGCCAGCATGCGTAGAGGGCCAGGAGCAGGCCGATCAGTGCGGCCATGATGCTGAGGTAGGCCTTCGTGGCCTGCGCCGCGTCCCAGCCGAGGGCCTGGAGCACTTTGCGGTAGGCCGGGTCGTCGGCGATGAGATCGGTGACGGTCCTGAGCGTCGAGCCGATCACGAACGCGTAGGCCGCGACACCGATCACCCAGCCGATCAGCACACCCCGGGTGCTGCGCCAGGCGAACGCGGCCGGACCGCCCAGCAGTCGGGCCCGGGATGTCCGGCGGTCCGGTTCGGCCAGCAGGGCCCCGCCGGTGTCGCGGGCCCGGCGCAGCCGGACGGCCACCGCACCCAGCAGGACGGGCACCGCCAGCAGTGCCGCCAGGGCCTGCCACCGCGGGTCCCGGTAGGGGTGAAGTTCGTCCATCCAGCCGAACGGGGTGAGCCAGCGCGCCCAGCCACGTGAGTCGCTGCTGTTGGCGAGCATCCGCACGAGGAACATCAGCCCGAACACCGCCGCCGCGGCGCCGGTCGCCCGCCGTCGGACCTCGAACGCCTGGGCGGTGATCGCGGCGACGCCCGCGAAGGTCGCCGCGAAGCCGGCCAGGGCGAGCCCGAACAGGACCGATCCGCCCGCGCCCGTCCCTGCTGTCGCCAGGACCACGGCGACCGCTGCACCGACCACGGTGATGGCGCAGGCGAGGACCGCAAGGTCCACGAGGACGGCTCGGCCCGCCCGCAGCGGGCTCGCAAGGACGAGTTCGGCCCGTCCGGACTCCTCCTCGCCGCGCAGCAGCCGCCCGGTGGTGAGCAGCGCCCAGATCCCCACGACGGACACCAGGACCCAGCCGCCGTCCCAGGCCACGAAGCCGCCCGGGGTGTCGATGGCGTGCGGGATGCCCTGGAGCATCCGCAACGCTGGATTGTCCTGGAGCGTGGCCAGTCTGGCCCGGGAGGCGGCGTCGGGATAGGTGCCCAGGTAGGAGAAGACCTCGACCGCTGTGTAGGCCGCGACCGTCAGGGCCAGCAGGCCCGTGCCCCGCCGGACCAGCCGGGCCGAGAGCCGCGCGAGCGCCACCTCCGCACGCCGTCCGCGCCCGTACGGAACGCCGGCCCCGGGCGCGGGGGACTCGGCTGCGGTTGCGGTCACTGCGGCGCGCCTCCTTCGCCGTCGTTCACCTGCGCGGGCCTGGAGCCGTGAGCGGCGGCGACCGCTTCGCGCTGGGCGGGGGTGGCCTCGTAGTAGGTCAGGAAGATCTCCTCCAAGGTCGGTTCGCGGCTGCGCAGACGCACCAGCCCCGCGTCGGCGAGCCGCGCGAGCACGGCAGCCGGCGGACCGGTCACCGACACCCGCACGCCGCCGTCGGTCGGCTCCACGGCGGTCACGCCCGGCAGATCGGCGAGTTCGGGAACCGGGCCGTCCAGGACGGCTTCGAAGACCGTGCTGCCGAGGCGGCGCAGGTCGGCCAGGGCCGCGATCTCGACCAGCCTGCCCTCACGCAGGATCGCCACGCGATGGCAGAGGTCCTCGACCTCGTCCAGGATGTGCGACGACAGGAAGACGGTCTGTCCCCGCGCGGCGGCCTCGCGGGCCAGAGCCTGGAACTCGGCCTCCATCAACGGGTCCAGGCCGGCCGTCGGCTCGTCCAGCAGCAGGACGTCCGGCCGCGTCATGAACGCCGCGACCAGCGCGATCTTCTGCCGGTTGCCCTTGGAGTACGAGCGCGCCCGCAGGCCCGGATCGAGGCGCAGCCGCTCGACGAGCTCGTCCCGGAAGGCGAGGTCGACGGCGCCGGACAGGTTGCCCAGGTACGTGAGGATCTCCAGACCGGTCAGCTGCGGCCACAGCGAGACATCGCCCGGGACGTAGGAGAGGTGGCCGTGGGCCCGCTCCACGTCGGCCACCGGGACACCCATGATCCACGCGGAGCCGGCGGTCGGCCGGATGAGATGGAGCAGCAGCCGGATCGTGGTCGACTTCCCCGCCCCGTTGGGCCCCAGGAAACCGAAGATCTCCCCCTCCTCCACCGACAGGTCCAGGCCGTCCAGGGCGACCACCCGGCCGAAGCGCTTGCTCAGCCCCTCGGTACGTATCGCGGCGTTCCCCATCCCGCACCTCCGTGGCTCGGCGGGTCCGTTTCCACGCTACGGCCCGACGCGGGCACCGGGCAGCGGGCGAAGGACCCCTCGAGTGCGGCGTTCGGCTACTGCGGCCGTCCGCCATGGCGTTCGGCCACAGAGCCGGCCACCTGGTGGCTCCCTCCTCCGTCGGAGTGGACCATTGAGGGGAGGCGATGTGGGCCGGTGGGCCCTGTACCGGGACGCGGTACCGCGATGAGGTGAAGGTCCGGGCCGCCGTTGCGGCTGCTGTCGGCGCTACCCGGGGAGACCGGAGGATGTCGTGCCGGAAGCAGAGAGCCTGACGACCGGCCGTGACCAGGCCCGGCCAGTGGCTGCACGTGCGCGCCGATGGCTGGAGCCGGGTCTGCTCGTGGCAACCGCTGCGGCGCTGGCGGCCGGCGGGATCGCCTGGCTTGCCGGCAGCCAGACCGCCGCCGACCTGTGCTGGGCCGCCGGCACTGTACTGGCCGTCGTTCCGGCGGTGGCCTGGGTCGTGGTCGCGCTGCGCAAGGGGCGGGCCGGCGTCGACCTGATCGCGGTGCTGGCCCTGGTCGGCACCCTGGCGGTGGGCGAGTACCTGGCGGGCGCCCTGATCGCCTTGATGCTGGCCACCGGACGTGCCCTGGACGCCGCTGCCGAACGCCGCGCCTCCCACGACCTGCGCGCCCTGCTCGAGCACGCGCCGCGCTCGGCCCGCCGCCGCACAGGCCGCGAAGTGGCCGTCGTCCCGCTGGCCGACGTCGCGGTCGGCGACGTGCTCGTCGTCGGCCCTGGCGACGTGGTCCCCGTCGACGGCCGGGTCAGCGACGGCACGGCCGTGCTCGATGAGTCCGTGCTCACCGGCGAGTCCGAACAGGTGGAGCGCGCAGTCGAGGACACCGTGCGCAGCGGTGTCGTCAACGCCGGCGGCGTCTTCGAGATCACGGCGACCGCCACCGCCGAGGACAGCACCTATGCGGAGATCGTCCGCCTCGCCGAGCAGTCCGGCGCACAGCGGGCACCCACCGTGCGCCTCGCCGAGCGCTACGCCGCCTGGTTCCTGCCCCTGTCCCTCGCGCTCGCCGGCCTGGCCTGGCTGCTGAGCGGCTCCGCCACGCGTGCCGTGGCGGTCCTGGTGGTCGCGACCCCCTGCCCCCTGCTGCTGGCCGCACCGGTCGCCATCGTCTCGGGACTCTCACGCGCCGCACGGCGCGGCGTCATCGTCCGCGACGGCGTGGCACTGGAGAACCTCGGCCGGGCCCGCACCCTGGTGATCGACAAGACCGGCACCCTCACCGCCGGCCGTCCCCGCGTCCTCGAAGTCGCCGCCGCCCCCGGCCGCACCCCGACCGAGGTACTGCGCCTGGCGGCCTCCCTCGACCAGGTGTCCACCCACGTCCTGGCCCAGGCCATCGTCCACGAGGCCCGCACCCGCGACCTCACCCTCTCCCTCCCGCGGGACAGCACCGAAGTGCCCGGACGCGGCCCCGCCGGGACCGTCGACGGCCACCACCTCACCGTCGGCAAGAGCGACCTCGCGCCGTCAGCCCTCCCCACCTGGGCGCGGGCGGTCGACAACCGCGCCGTCCTCGACGGGGCCGCCATCGCCTGGCTCACCGTCGACGACACCCTGGCCGGCGCCGTCCTGCTGCGCGACCCGCTGCGCCACGACGCCCCGCACACCGTGCAACGGCTGCGCGAAGCCGGACTGACCCGGCTGGTCATGCTCACCGGCGACCGCCCCGAGCCCGCCCGCGAGGTAGGCGCCGTCCTGGGACTCGACGAGGTCCGCTCGGGGCAGTCACCCGCCCACAAGGTCGCCGCGGTCCGCGCCGAATCCGCCCGTGCCGTCACCCTCATGGTCGGCGACGGCGTCAACGACGCCCCCGCGCTGGCCGCCGCCGACATCGGCGCGGCGATGGGCGCACGCGGCTCCAGCGCCTCCTCCGAAGCCGCCGACATCGTCCTCACCACCGACCGAGTGGACCGCCTCTCCGACGCCATGGAGATCGCCGTCCGCGCCCGCCGCATCGCCGTCCAGAGCGCCGCCGGCGGCATGGCACTGTCACTGCTCGCGATGGTCGCCGCCCTGTTCGGCCTGCTGCCCCCGGCCGCAGGCGCGCTCCTTCAGGAGGCCATCGACGTCCTGGTCATCCTCAACGCCCTGCGGGCCCTGCTGCCCGCCCGCGGCGCCCGCCCGCCGCTCGAACCCGACACCGAAGACCTCATCCACCGCTTCGCCGACGAACACGACGATCTGCGCGACACCCTCGACGCCATCCGCGAAGCAGCCGGCCTGCTCACCACCGAACACGGCCCACGCGCCCTCGCTGCCGTCCGGGAGATCGACCGCCTCCTCACCAACCGCCTCCTCCCGCACGAACACGCTGAGGAACACCAGCTCTACCCCGCCCTGACCCGACGCCTCGGCGGCTCCGAAGCCACCGAGACCATGAGCCGCGCCCACACCGAGATCGACCGCCTCGCCCGCCGCATCACCACCCACCTCCACCTCGCCGACGAGGAAGGCCACTTGCGGCCCGAGCAGATCGACGACCTCACCGCCTGCCTCTACGGACTCCACGCCGTCCTGCGCCTGCACTTCCAGCAGGAGGAGGAGAGCTACTTCTCCCTCGTCCCCTGAACACCGTCCGCCGAGACCGGAGGCCACCCGCTGGGGCACTTCTCCCGTGGACCCGTGGCAAAGTGCCGCCGCCTTGCCGACCACCGCTGCCTCGTGTCCGCCCGGCGAGGACGAGGACGCGGCACCGCAGGCGGGGCGATCCCTCGCGGCCCGCTGCCCGGTACCGCAGGGGAGACGACGGCGTTCCTCAACTCGTTCGTGAGCGTCCTCCTTGGGTGTGTTCGTGCGTGGCGAAAGGGGTGTCGGGCGTGGACGGGGCGAACCTGGAGCAGAGAAGCCACGACGTCCGGACGCGGGAGACATGATGAGCGGTCTGGTGATTGTCGGTGTGGACGGGTCGGAGTCGAGTCTCGCCGCCGTGGAGGTGGCGGCGCGGGAGGCGCGGTTGCGAGGGGCGCGATTGCGGGTCGTGCACGCGTTCATCTGGCCGACGATGCATGTGCCCCTGGGACCGTCACCCCTGGGCCCGCCCGAGGGCGGGCTGCGCAACGCGGCGGAACGCCTGGTGGCCGAGGCGGTGGAGCAGGCGCGGGCGGCGGCACCGGAGGTCGATGTCAGTCATGCCGTGGTGACCGGTGAGCCGTTGACGGTCCTGGAGGCGCAGTCGCGATCCGCCGACCTGGTGGTGGTCGGATCCCGGGGCATGGGCGCCTTCGTCGGACTGCTCGTGGGGTCGACGGCCGTGCACCTGGCGGCGCACGGCCGCTGTCCGGTCCTGGTGGTGCGTGAACAGCCCCGTACCGAAGGCCCGATCGTGCTGGGCATCGACGGCTCGGCCGCTGGTACGGCAGCGATCGAGTTCGCGTTCGCCGAGGCCGCCCTGCGCAAGGCGCCGCTCCTGGCTCTGCACGTGTGGAACACCAGGAGCGAGCGGGCCTACGAAGGGCCCGGCGATCCCCTGACCGCCGTCGTGGTGGACCGCGACCATCTCCGCGAGACCGAGCAACGCCTACTGGACGAGACGGTGGCCTCCTGGCAGGAGGCCTTTCCGCAGGTCGTGCTGGAGCGGCGCCTGGTGCGCTCCCGGATCCGCCCCGCACTGATCGACGTCAGCCGCGAAGCCCAGCTGGTCGTCGTCGGCGCTCGGGGTCGGGGCGGCTTCACCGGCCTGCTGCTCGGCTCGGTCAGCCAGGCTCTGCTGCACCATGCCCACTGTCCCGTCACCGTCGTCCGAGGCAACGAGTGAAGTCCACGTCACCCGGATCACGGCTGGGCCCGACACCCTGCCCGCGCAGAAGGCGCAACCGTTGTTGAGGGGCCCGCCGCCAACGTGCCGAGGCGGTGGCCGCCCTTCGGCGTAGCCCGGGCCACGGGCGCTCTGCGGCGTGCGCCGACCGGAGGGGCTGCGCCTGCTGAAGCAGTTCCTGATCGGAGTTCTGCGCCGACGGGCTGCCCGGGCCCCTTCGCCCGAATGTCCCGTTCCTGCCCGGCCGCCCCGCCCAGGCGCTTCCGCACCGCCCACCTGCCAGCCCATGGAATGGCCGTCCGCTCGCCGTGCGGCTGGTGGGGGGACTGGTGCCCCGCCAGGGTGCGGAGCGCTGGCGCGCCCCGGGCCCGGCCGCAGGCTGGTGCTCCAGCGCCCCGCCGCGGACCCCCGAGCGCGGCAGGGCCCCGGCCGACCGCCCACGCGCCCTGTCCGTTTATGCGCCGGGCCTACCCAGCTCCTACCGTCCCCGTACGATGGCGGAAAGCGCTGGCTCGTCTACCGTGCGAGTGTCGACTGTCATCAACGCTCGTTCATAGGGCGGGCCCGGTTTCCGGAGAAGGGGTGTGGGGTGCGTGGCTGCGACAGCTGACCACCTCAAGGCGCTCCTCACCGCGCATGCCGAAGGCGACGAGGACCTCTTCTACAGCGTCGCTCTCCAGGTCGCCGCGAAGTCCGCCCGCCAGGGGCACGGCAAGCTCGCCGTCGAGATCCGCGAGCTCATCGATGCCGCACGTGCCCAGAAGATCCCCCGCACCGGCCCCACCCCCGTGGTGCAGCCCAGGGGCGAGCTGGCCAGCCTGCTCACCGCCGGCTACTCCGATGTCCGCCTGGACGACATGACCCTCGCCGAAGACCTACGAGCCTCCCTCGACAAGGTCCTCCACGAGCAGCGCCAGCGCGCCCGCCTGGAACGCTTCGGCTTCACGCCCGTCCACCGGATCCTGCTGTCCGGCCCGCCAGGCACCGGCAAGAGCATGACCGCCGCCGCCCTGGCCAAGGAACTCTCCCTGCCGCTGTTCACCATCCGCCTCGACGGACTGATCAGCCGCTTCATGGGCGAGACCGCCTCCAAACTCCGCCTGGTCTTCGAAGCGGCAGCCGAGACCCGGGCCGTGTACCTCTTCGACGAATTCGACGCGCTCGGCGCCGAGCGCACCGCCGGCAACGACGTCGGCGAAGCCCGCCGCATCCTCAACTCCTTCCTCCTCTTCCTCGACGAAGCCCCCTCCGAAAGCCTCGTCATCGCCGCCACCAACCACCGCCAACTCCTCGACCGAGCCCTGTTCCGCCGCTTCGACCTCGTCGTCCGCTACGCACCCCCCTCCGCGGAGCAGGCGATCGAGGTTTTGCAGCGAAGGCTCACCGGTATGAACACCGCAGCAGTACGGTGGTCCGACCTGACCGGCAAGGTCGACCAGCTCAGCCACGCAGAGCTGGTCAAGGCAGCGGAGTCGGCGGCCAAACGCGCCATCCTCGGAGGGGACGACATGATCGACGAACGCCAACTCATCGACGCCCTGGACGAGCGGCACGCGCTGCGCCATGCCTGACCCGGCCCCGCCGAGGTTCACCCCGCACCTGCTCGTCCCGTGGAGCGCCGCCACCCTGGTGCCGAAGAAGCAGACCGCGCGTGGTGGCGGGGACGACCTGGTCGACAGGTCCGCCGACCGGTACGGCCACGTCACGCGCCTGCTCGAAGGACTGCGCCAGGCCCAGCAGGAAGCCGTCGAGGACCGGCGGGACATCCCCGCAGACAATCGGCCCGACGGGTTCGCCATCCGCGTCGAAGCGGCGGACGGTCACGGGCTGAACCTGGGCGCCCTCGACAGCTCCGGCCTGACCCTGCTGAGCGCCCACCCGGCGACTCCTGGCCACCCGCAGGACGCGGTGGTCTGGATTCCGGACGGACACGTGCCGACCTTCGCCGACAAGATCAGCCAGTTCACCCAGGACACCCGGGACCACAACCCGAAGCAGGCCGCGACCGTCGCCAACATGGAGCGAATTCAGCGTGCACTGCTCGAACACTTCTGGCAGGAGGAGGCACCGCTCCCGGAGCTGCAGGCTCCCCGATGGTGGGAACTGTGGTTCGATCCCTCCATCACCGGGATGGACCAGATCCAGGATCTCCGTCGTACCGCCGCCGAGCACGGCTGGCGGATCGCACCCCGGTCGATCACCCTCGGGGACTACCACGTCGCCCAGGTCGAAGCACCCGGCGACCAGCTGAGGCTCCTGCTGACCACCAACTGCCCCGCCGAGATCAGACGGCCCAATTTCGCCGAAGAGATCCACACGACCGAGCGCGCCCTGCAGGTGCCGCTCGTGGCCGACCTCGCCACCCGTCTCGAGCAGGCACCGCCCGGATCACCCACGGTGTGCATCCTGGACACCGGAATCCGCCAGGAACACGTTCTGCTGAAGGATGCGCTCGCCGGCCGAGCGCAGAGCGCCTTCCCCACGGAAGGCCCGGAGGACCGCAACGGGCACGGCACCTGGATGGCCGGCCTGGCGCTCTACGGTGACCTCGACGCCGCACTGGCGACCAACGATCCCGTGCGCCTCACCCACGGCATCGAAGCGGTCAAGCTCCTGCCGGCGAAGACCCCCGGCACTCCCCGCACCTTCGGCGAGGTCACGGCCGACGCCGTGGCCGTCGCTGAGACCGGATCCGTCGAGCAGCCCCGTGCCCGGGTGTTCTCGATGGCCGTCACCAAGCATTCCGTCCGCCCGGAGAACGGGACCGACGGAACGGCGACCCTGTGGTCCGCCACCGTCGACGCGCTCGCGGCCGGCACGTCCGTCACCGTCCGCGACGACCGCATCGAACTGCACGGCGCTCCCGATCCGGCAGCCTCCCGGCTGATCGTCGTCTCGGTCGGCAACATCCGCGACCGCCTGCCGCACGAGATGCGAGCCGCCGACGGCAGCCCCTCGCACCTGTACCTGTGCGACACCTCCCGCGTCGAGGACCCCGCACAGGCCTGGAACATTCTCGCCGTCGGGGCCCACACCAACCTCACCGACGTTCCCGACCACCCCGACTTCAAGGGCTACCGCGCTCTCGCGTCGGCCGGTGAACTCTCGCCCTTCAGCCGTACCTCCGTGGCGATGGGCGAGTCCACTCCCATCAAGCCGGACATCGTCCTCGAGGGCGGCAACCTCCTCGTCGACGACGCCAACACCCGGTGGCACGAGCACGACATCGTCGGCCTCACCACCACCGGCATCCATATCGACCGGCCCCTCACCACGGCGAATGCCACCAGTGCAGCCACCGCCCAGGCCGCCCGCCTGGCAGCGATGGCCCACGCCGCCTACCCAGCCCTTGGCCCCGAAGCGATCCGCGGCCTGCTGGTCCACGAGGCCCGCTGGACCACGCCCATGCTCCAGGGTGTCTACACCAGGAACGGCCGGCCCAAAATGGGGCCGGGTGACTTCGCGAGAAAGGTACTGCGCCGCTACGGCTGGGGCGTGCCGACCGAGGAGAGGGTCTTGTCGAGCGCGGCGAACGCCGTCACCCTCATGATCCAGGGCTCGCTCATCCCGTACCGCCGCTACCCGGGGGGTGTCCGCCTGGGTGAGCTCAAGCTCCACGAGCTTCCCTGGCCGCGTGAGCAGCTGGACGACCTGGGCGGCACGGACGTCGAGCTGCGGGTCACCCTGTCGTACTTCGTCGAACCCAATCCCGGTCGGCGCGGTGTCAGAGGCCAGCGCACCTACCCCTCCCATCGGCTCAGGTTCGCCATGAAGGGCTCCCTCGAGTCCCGGGCCGCCTTCGAGCGCCGCATCGCGGAGACGGCGGAGGCGGAGGACGACGGAATCACCAGGGTCAAGAAGTTCGACAGCGACGACGCGTGGGTCGTCGGCCCGACCAACCGCAAACGCGGCTCACTCCACTCCGACGTCTGGAGGGGCGACGCGACAGCGCTGGCCGGCAGCGGCATGCTCGCCGTCTACCCCGCCGGCGGCTGGTGGAAGGACCACGACCGCTCCGACCGTGTCGGCCTTCCCGTCTCCTACGCCCTGCTGGTGTCGCTGGCGACACCAGAGGTCGAGACCGACCTCTACACGCCAACGGCCGTAAAGCTCGACGTGCCGATCCCTGCCGACCTCGCCGCCCGAGTCGAGACGTCCTCGGGAGTGCCGGTCCAACTGCCGATCAGCTGGTAGCTGGCATCGGGCGGGCAGCGGCCGTCGCGCACGACGCCCCCGGAGCCGGCGCAGTGGACACGGACGGAACGGCGCTGGACCTGCTCAGCGGTCGGCCGGGTCGGCTCCCTTGATCCGTCGGCGGAGGGTGGTGGCGAAGTCCTCGGCGCGGGACAGCTGGACGCGCAGATCGGCGATGCGGTCCTGGGCGGCCTGCTCGTAGTCGCGGACGCGGTCGAGCAGCTTCTCCCGCTCGCCGGGGTCGAGCCGGCTGCCGGCGTCGAGGCGGTCGGTGGCGTCGAGGAGGTCGCGCATCTGGTCGAGGCTGAAGCCGAGGGGCTTCATGCGGCGGATGACCATGAGGCGGGCGACGTCGGCCTCCGTGTACAGGCGGAAGCCGCCCTGGGAGCGGGCGGAGGGGATGACGAGGCCGGTCTCCTCGTAGTGCCGGATGGTGCGCAGGGACAGTTCGGTGCGGGCGGCGACCTCGCCGATCTGCATGTGCTCGGATTCCACGCCCGCCATCCCCGTGTCGCTCTCGTCTCCTGGCCTGTCGGCGGCCGACGTCTCCAACCCTCCCTACTCTAACGTCAGGGTAGAGTTGGCGGTGTGGGGTGGCCTTGTGCCTTCCCCGACCCTACGGCCTGTGCGCGTGGTGCGGGCCCACCGCTGTGTCGGGGCCGAAGCCGCCCCCGCGAACATCCGCCGGCAGGAGACGAAGCGTGCGCATGCCCCAGGTGCCCGGCGCCGCCGACTGTCCACCGTGATGCAGCACGTGCCGTGAGCTGATCGGCTGCCTTCGGGCCCGCCTCGCTCCGCCCCTTCCGTCTTACGCCCGCCACCTCGGGCGATCCGCGGGGTTGCCGCCCTCGCCCTCCCGCGTTCCCGTCCCCGCGCGTACCGCCGGTCGCGCCCGAGCACGACAGGTCCACCCCCTCTTGCAGACTTCCCCGCTCGCCGCTGCCTCGCGCCTGCGCGGCTCCCGCCCGTCCTGGCTGTCGCCGAAGGTCTTCCGCACCGAAGTGCTGGCCGGCCTGGTGGTCGCGCTCGCGCTGATCCCCGAGGCGATCTCGTTCTCGATCATCGCCGGCGTCGACCCGAAGATCGGCCTGTTCGCCTCCTTCACCATGGCCGTGGTCATCTCGGTCGTCGGCGGCCGGGCGGCGATGATCTCCGCTGCCACCGGTGCCGTCGCCCTGGTCATCGGCCCCCTCAACCGCGAGCACGGCCTGGGCTACCTGGTCGCCGCGGTCATCCTCGGCGGCGCCATCCAGATCGTACTGGGCGTACTGGGGGTGGCGAAGCTGATGCGGTTCGTGCCGCGCAGCGTGATGGTCGGCTTCGTCAACGCCCTCGCGATCCTGATCTTCATGGCCCAGGTCCCCGAGATGCACGACGTCCCCTGGGCCGTGTACCCGCTGATCATCGGCGGCCTGGCGCTGATGGTGTTCTTCCCGAAGATCACCAAGGTCGTCCCGGCGCCGCTGGTCTCGATCGTCATCCTCACCGTGATCACGGTCGCAGCCGGGATCGCGGTGCCGACCGTCGGCGACAAGGGCGACCTGCCCTCCTCCCTCCCGGTGCCGGGCCTGCCGGACGTACCGTTCACCCTGCGCACCCTGACGGTCATCGCCCCGTACGCGCTCGCGATGGCGCTGGTCGGGCTGATGGAGTCGCTGATGACCGCCAAGCTCGTCGACGACATCACCGACACCCACTCCTCCAAGACCCGCGAGTCGATCGGCCAGGGCGTGGCCAACATCGTCACCGGCTTCTTCGGCGGCATGGGCGGCTGCGCGATGATCGGCCAGACCATGATCAACGTGAAGGTGTCCGGCGCCCGTACCCGCCTGTCGACCTTCTTCGCCGGCGCGTTCCTGATGGTGCTGTGCATCGTCTTCGGCCCCGTCGTCTCCGACATCCCGATGGCCGCGCTGGTCGCCGTCATGGTGATGGTGTCCTTCGCGACCTTCGACTGGCACTCCATCGCCCCCAAGACGCTGAAGCGGATGCCTGCCGGGGAGATCGCCGTCATGGTGATCACCGTCGCCGTGGTCGTCGCCACGTCCAACCTCGCCATCGGCGTCGTCGTCGGGTCGATCACCGCGATGGTCATCTTCGCCAAGCGCGTCGCCCACCTCGCGAACGTCACCGCCGTCACCGACCCCGACGGCACCAGCGTGGTGTACTCGGTGACCGGCGAGCTGTTCTTCGCCTCCTCCAACGACCTGGTCGGCCGGTTCGACTACGCCACCGACCCCGACAAGGTCGTCATCGACCTCACCGCCGCCCACATCTGGGACGCCTCCTCGGTGGCTGCCCTCGATGCGATCGAGACGAAGTACGCCCAGCGCGGCAAGACGGTGGAGATCATCGGCCTCAACCAGCCCAGCGCCGAGATCCACCAGACACTCAGCGGCGAACTCGCCAGCCACTGACGCGCCACACCGCGCCGGCTCTCCGAACTCCCGGAGGGTCGGCGCCGTCGTTCGGCGCCCCCAGCGCCCCCGTTGCCGTCTCCGCCCTCTACCTCTGGCTGCGCTACATCCTCCTCACCTGACGGCGTGCCAATGGCAGTCGGCCGGCCGGGGCAGACGGCGTTGCCACACCGGGTCATCGACGGCTCCTGCTCACGGCGGGCGAGGCAGCAGAAGTCCTGCGTGGCCCCTCCCCGCTGCTGCTCGGCTGCGCCGGGGCTCCCCGGGAGGTCAGCCCAGCCACTTGACGGGTCGTCCCCGGTGCGCGGCGCCTGGTCCTCGCCGTCGGCTGCCACCTGGCAGCCGACACGCCGGTGCCCGTGGTGGCGGTCCGGGTCGGGTCCGATCTCCGGCCGCCACGCCTGAACTGAAGCAGCCGGGCTGTCATCGGTCGCCGATCGGAGTTGGCGACGTTCGTGCCCGCAGAGGCCAGCGCGAGGACCGCTGCCGCACCGGAAGCTACCGCCAGGAACGCGAACATCACCGGGGTACCACCTGGACGCGGACCGAGGGCGGCGGTGGCCCACGGCGCGAGCGCGCCGGCCACGGTGGCCGGCGCGGTCAAGAGGGCGGTGAGGCGGCCGTAGGCGGTGGTGCCCCAACGGTCGGTGACGGCAGTGGCCTGGAGAAGGGTGAGGTTGCCCCGGACGGTGCCGGCCAGGACGGCGATGGCGATGAGCAGGGCGGCGGGTCCGGGTACGGCGGCGAGGAGGGCGGTGGTGGCGCCGCCTGCGGCGATGATTGCCGTGGTTCTGACGGTGACAGTGGTGCGGCGGGCGAGGGCTGCGTAGAGAGTGCGGCCGAGGGTCTGGCCGAGGCCGCCGAGCCCGAGCGCCCAGGCCGCGGTTGTCGGGCTGCTGCCGCGTTCGGTGAGGAGGGGGACGATGTTGAAGACGACGGCGTACATCGCGAACCCGGAGAGCGTGAACGCCGTGGCGAGCAGGATGAACGGCCGACTCCGGGCGGTGGAGGCTTCCCCGGGTGCCGCACTGGCGGCGGCTCGGGGCGGCGGCGGCCAGGGGTGGCGCAGGGCGACGGCGTGGAGCGGGAGCGCCGTGACCGCGAGGATCGCGGCGAGTGCCAGGTAGGTGCCGCGCCAGCTGAGGTGCTCGGCGAGGGCTGCGGTGATGGGTGCGAAGACGGTACTGGCGAGGCCGCCGGCGAGGGTGAGGGTGGTCAACGCCCGGACGTGGTCGGGTTGGTGCCAGCGGGTGAGGGCGGCGAAGGCCGGCTGGTAGAAGGTGGCGGCCATCGCTGTGCCGGCCAGCAGCCAGGCCGCGAAGAAGACGGGAAGGTTCGGGGCCAGCGCGGCCGCGATCAGGGCGGCGACCCCGATCAACGAGCCGGTGGTCATGACGATGTGCGGGCCGATCCGGTCGAGGATACGGCCGATGGGGATGCCCGCGAGGGCGGAGACGAGCAGGGCCGCGGAGAACGCGGCCGTGGTCGCCGGGGTGGACCAGCCGGTGTCGGCGGTGATGTGCGGGAGAAGGACGGGGAAGGCGTAGTAGAGGATGCCCCAGCCGGTGATCTGGGTGGCGCAGAGGGCGGGCAGGGCGGCGCGGGGCCGTGACCGATCCCCCGGTCCGGTCACGGCCCCACTGGTTTGAAGGGTCGTCACGGCCTGGTCAGCAGCAGCCGGACGGGGCCGCGGTCGGGGTGCCGAGACCGATGCTGAGGACCTGCGGCGCGGCGGGGACCGAGCAGCAGCCGCCGCCGTCCGCCTGGTCGGCATCGGGCTGGTCGAAGAGTCCGGCTCCGCCGCAGACTCCGGTCTCAGGGAGGGTGAGTTCGACGCGGGCGGCGGCCTCGTGGTCGCCGGCGAGGGCGGCGGCCACCGAGCGGACCTGCTCGTAGCCGGTCATGGCGAGGAACGTCGGCGCGCGGCCGTAGGACTTCATGCCGACGAGGTAGACGTCCTTCTCGGGGTGGGCGAGCTCGTTCGCGCCGTGCGGGTAGACGGTCCCACAGGAGTGCTGGTTGGGGTCGATCAGCGGAGCGAGCGCGACCGGCGCCTGGAGGCGCTCGTCGAGGCCGAGGCGGACCTCGGACAGGAAGGAGAGGTCGGGGCGCAGGCCGGTGAGGACGACGACCTGGTCGACCGGTTCGCTGCGGTGCCCGCCCTCATCCACCAGGACCAGCTGCTCGCCGTCGGTCTCGACGGCGGCGGTGCGGAAGCCGGTCAGCGCGGAGGCATTGCCGTCCTGGACGGCCTTCTTGGCGCGCAGGCCCAGCGCGCCGCGGGCGGGGAGCTCGTCGGCCTCGCCGCCGCCGTAGGTCGAGCCGGTGATGCCGCGCCGCAGCACCCACACCGCGTGCGTGCCGGGCTCGTCCGTCGCCAGGTCGGCGAGGTAGGCGAGAGCGGTGAACGCCGAGGCGCCGGTGCCGACCACGGCGGTGCGCTTGCCGGCGTACCGGGCGCGGACGGCCGGGTCCTTCAGGTCGGGGATGCGGCAGGAGATCCGGCCGTTCGCGGCCCGCTCGCCGAGGGCGGGCAGGCCGTTGGCGCCGAGCGGGTTGGGGGTGGACCAGGTGCCGGAGGCGTCGATGACGGCGCGGGCGAGGACGCGTTCCTCGCGGCCGTCGGTGTACTCGACGTGGACGGTGAAGGGCTGCTCGTCGCGGCCGGAGTCGACGATGCGGTCCCGGCCCGCACGGGCCACCCCGGTCACCTTCGCTCCGTAGCGGACGCGCTCGCCGAGGACGTCGGCGAGGGGCTGCAGGTAGAGCTCGGCCCAGTCGCCGCCGGACGGGTAGGCCGCGCCGTCGGGCCGGACCCAGCCGGTGGGGGCGAGCAGCTTCTCGGCGGCCGGGTCGACGACCTCGGCCCAGGGCGAGAACAGCCGGACGTGGGCCCACTCGCGCACCGCGGTGCCGGCAGTGGGGCCGGCCTCCAGAACCAGGGGATCGATGTCCTGCTCGATCAGGTGGGCGGCGGCGGCCAGTCCGATCGGGCCGGCGCCGACCACGACGACGGGCAGCCGGCCGGCAGGGGTGTTCTCGCTCATCTCAGGGTCTCCGGAACGGTGATGGGGCAGGTGGGAGGTGGGTCGAGGGTGGTCAGCAGCAGCCGGCACCAGCGGCGACGGCCTCGTGCTTGGCGGCCGGGTCGCAGCAGGTGTCGGCGGCGGTGGCGTCCTCGACGGTCCCGCAACAGGGAGCCGTTGCGGCGGGCGCCTCAACGGCGCGCTCGGTGGCGGTCGGGCCGCAGCAACCGGCGGACTGAGTGGCGGAGTCCGGGGCGGGGGTGGCGTTGTCACTCATGGTGATCTCCTCGGCGAGGACACGTGCTGGTCGGCGGACCGGGAAGACCATCCCGCTTCGCTGATTCGACGTTTGTCGATGTGCTTCGAGCTTGCCGCTCGCATCGACGGATGTCAACATAGACATATGTCGAATCTGGAATTGGTGGAGCTGCCGGTCATCGAGCCGGAGGCCGTGCCGTGCTGCCCGCCGGTGACGTCGGCAGCACTGTCGGAGGCGGACTCGGTGAAGATGGCGGCGATGTTCAAGGCGCTCGCCGACCCGGTCCGGCTGCGGCTGTTCTCCCGGGTCGCCTCGCACGAGGGCGGCGAGGCGTGCGTCTGCGACATCCAGGACGTCGGCGTCTCCCAGCCCACCGTCTCCCACCACCTCAAGAAGCTGCGCGAGGCCGGCCTGCTCACCAGCGAGCGGCGCGGCACCTGGGTCTACTACCGGGTCGCGCCCGAGGTCCTCGGCGCCATGGCCGGCTTGCTGTCGGCGGCCCGCTGAAGCCCCTTGGAGTGCGCCAGGGCTTCCGGTCCCGCCTTTCATCGACTATCGTCGATTATCGATGAATGAGACCTATTCCACCAGCCCCGGGGTCGAGGCGGAGGCCGCCGAGCGGTATGCGGCGTGGTTCAAGGCATTGGCCGACCCGACCCGCATCCGGCTGCTGAACCTGCTGGCCGCTGAAGGCCGACCGATGAGCGTCGGCGAGATCGTCGAGCTGGCGAGCGTCGGCCAGTCGACCGTCTCGCACCACCTGAAGATCCTCGCCGCGGTGCGATTCGTCCTGCCCGAACGGCAGGGCACCTCCACCCGGTACGAGGTCAACCGGGCCTGCCTGACGGTCTTCCCGGCCGCCGTGCGGGCGATCCTCGGCGAGGACGAGGAGCGGGCCGGTGGCTGCTGAACCCGTGATCGCCCCTATGACGCCCGAGCACGCCGCGCAGGTCCTGGCGATCTACCGGGCGGGGATCGACGAGGGCAACGCCACCTTCGAGACCACCGCGCCGACGTGGGAGTCGTTCGACGCCGCTAGGCTGCCAGGACATCGGTACGTCGCCCTCGACGAGGCCGGCCGGGTTCTGGGCTGGGTGGCGGCGAGCCGGGTGTCCGACCGGTGCGCGTACGCGGGCGTCGTGGAGCACTCCGTCTACGTCCATCCCGACGCCCGGGGCCGGGGCGTCGCCAGCCGGTTGCTCGGAGCGCTGATCGTCTCGACCGAGACGACAGGGATCTGGACGATCCAGTCCGGTGTCTTCCCGGAGAACACCGCCAGCCTCGCCGTCCACGCCAAGGCGGGCTTTCGGATCATCGGCACCCGTGAGCGCATCGGCCGCCACCGTGGGGTCTGGCGGGACACCGTCCTGATCGAGCGGCGGAGCTCTGCCGTCGTGTGACGACCCGCCGACCGCCGAGACACTGGTGACAGGAGTCCGCGCGACCTATCCAAGCCGGGCCGGACCTCGGCGCAGGTCCGGGCGGCGGGCCGGGCCGCGCGGGTGCAGGCTGGACGCATGGACGGACTCCGTGACCGGCAGATGCCGGGCGCCGTCCCTGCCGCTCGGGCGCATCGGCTGCCGGCCCTGGACTGGGGTTCGTGGCGGACGCCGTTCGTGTTGTTCACCGGCAAGGGCGGAGTGGGTAAGACGACGGTGGCCGGTGCGGTGGCCGTCGCACTGGCGGACGCCGGACGGCGGGTGCTCGTGGTCGGAACCGACCCGGCATCGAACCTCGCGGAGCTCTTCGGCACGACCGTGGGAGCTCAGCGCCGGACTGTTGAGGGAGTTCCTGGCCTGGAGGTGCTCGACCTCGATCCGGACGCGGCGGCCGACGCGTACCGCGAGCGTGTGATCGCCCCCTACCGGGGGACGGTCCCGGAGGAGGAGCTGCGGGGCATCGAGGAGCAGTTGGCGGGCGAGTGCACTGTCGAGGTCGCCGCTTTCGACCGCTTCACCCAGCTGATCGTCCATCCCGAGCAGGTGGGCGCCTACGACCACGTCGTCTTCGACACCGCGCCGACCGGTCACACGCTGCGGCTGCTGAGCCTGCCCGCGGCGTGGTCCCGCTACCTCGACAGCGGTGCTGAGGGCGCCAGCTGCCTGGGCCCGCAGTCGGGGTTGGAGAGCCAGCGCGCTCAGTACGCCGAGGCCGTGCAGCAGTTGGGCGATCCCGCGCGGACGACAGTGGTGCTGGTGAGCCGACCGGACGCGTCCGCGCTGCGCGAGGCGGGCCGGGCCGGGACCGAGCTGGCCGAGCAGGGCATCCGCAACCAGCGCCTGGTCGTCAACGGCCTGTTCACCGACCCGCTCGCCGGTGACGCGGTCGCCGAGGCGTTCGCGGCGCGCCAGGCGGAGGCCCTGGACGCCATGCCGCCGTCGCTGCGTGGGATGCCCGCCGCGGCGGTGCCGCTCGTCGCACTGGAGCTGACCGGCATCGGCGCACTGCGGGAACTGGCCGCGAACAGGCCCCGCGCCGTGCCCGGGGCCGACACCCCGCCGGGGGACGCCGAGCCGCAACGAGGCCAGGGCGAGGAGGAGCCCGCGCTGCCCGGCCTGGACGCACTCGTCGACGAGCTCGCGGCCGGCCCGCCCGGAGCAGTCCTCGTGATGGGCAAGGGCGGAGTGGGCAAGACGACCATCGCCGCCGCAATCGCCGAGGGCCTCGCCGACCGGGGCCACGAGGTGCACCTGTCCACGACCGACCCCGCCGGCCGCTTCACCGACGTCCTGGAAGGCGACGCCCCCGACCACCTCACGGTCGACCGCATCGACCCCCGCGCCGAACTCGCCCGCTACACCGCCGGACGCCTGCACGCGGCCGCCCACCTCGACGCGCAGCGCCGCGCACTGCTGGCAGAGGACCTGCGATCGCCGTGCACCCAGGAGCTGGCGGTCTTCCGCGCGTTCGCCGGGCTGCTCACCGAGGCCCGCCGGCGGTTCGTGGTCGTCGACACCGCCCCCAGCGGCCACACCCTGCGACTGCTCGACCTCACGGGCTCCTACCACCGACAGGCCATGGCCGACGCCGACCGCATCGCCGGGCGGATCACCACACCCTTGATGCGCCTCCAGGACCCGGCCTCCACCAGGGTGCTCATCGTGACGCTTCCCGAACCGACCCCGGTCTCGGAGGCCGCCGCGCTCCAGGACGACCTGCGCCGGGCCGGCATCGAGCCGTACGGCTGGGTGGTCAACGCCGCCCTGACCGGCAGCGGTACCCGTGATCCGCTGCTGCGGGCCCGAGCTGCCCTCGAACGCCCCCATCTGCGCCGCGTCCGCGACGAGTTGGCAGCCCGGACCTGGCTGGTGCCCTGGCGCAGTTTGGACGTTCGTCGAGGACAGTCGGATGCCGCCGCCGTGGTGGCCCGACCTGCACCATGACCGGCCCCGCTACCCGTTGTGGGGCGTCCGAGTCCGCCGGGCGGGGACGTGTTCGAAGGCAGGTCTGCACCGGGGTGACAGGTTGCGTCTCTCCGTCGCAGTACCGGGCAGCGGTCAGTGCAGGAGATCGGCGATCTCGGTGACGGCCTGCCGGGCGGTGCGGCCCACGCCGATGAGGGTCGCGGAGGCGGGTCCGGTCCAGTCGCCGTAGCCGATCAGGTGGATGCGCGGGTCGGCGGTCGCCCGGGTGCCGATGGTGTCGATCCGGCCGCGTTCGCCGGTCCGCAGGCCGAGCGGGGCGAGGTGGGTGAGGGCGGGGCGGAAGCCGGTGCACCAGATGACCGCGTCGGCCGGCCACACGGTTCCGTCGGCGAAGCGCGGCCCTTCGGCGGTGAGGGCGTCGAACATGCGGTGATCATCGAGGAGTCCGGCTGCACGGGCCTGGCGGACGGGCGGGACGGCGACGATGTCGCCGAGGTCGCTGATGCGCGGGCCGCCGTCCTGGACGCGGCGGGTCGCGATCTCGAACAGGGCGCGGCCGTCGATCTCGTCGGGCAGGAGCCGGGCGGGGCGGCGGGTCACCCACCGGACGGCGTCGGCACGGCCGGTGAGGTCAGCGGCGATCTGTGCGCCGGAGTTGCCGCCGCCCACGACGACGACCCGCTGGCCGGTGAAGTCCTCGGCGCGGTGGTAGTCACGGGTGTGCAGCTGCCGGCCGGCGAACAGCTCTCGGCCGGAAACAGCGGGAATGAAAGGCCGTGACCAGGAGCCGGTGGCGCTGATCAGCGCCCGGGCGCGCCAGTCGCCCTCCTCGGTGCGGGCCAGTAGGCCGCCGTCACCGGCGTTCTCGACCGCCCGCAGCTGAACCGGTCGGTGGACGGGAAGCTCGTACCGCTTCTCGTACTCAGCCAAGTACGCGGCGACGTGCTCCGCGTCCGGATAGGTCTGCCCGGCCTGACCCGGCATCGGACGCCCGGGCAGCGACGAGTACGCGGCAGGAGAGAACAGCCGCAGGCTCTCCCAGTAGTGCTGCCATGCGCCACCCGGCGCGTCGGTTGCATCGAGGATCGCGAAGTCGAGTCCGGCGCGCCGCAGGTAGTAGCCGGCGGCGAGGCCAGCCTGGCCGGCCCCGACGACGAGGACCTGGACGCGCCGGACCGGGCTCACTTGGCGGTGGCCTTGGTGCGGTGGGTGAAGATCAGCACGACGAGGGCCAGGCCGGCTATACCGCCAACGAGCTGCATCCCGATGAACCCGGGCAGGGAACTCGGGGCGATGCCGGCGAAGGTGTCGGTAAACGCCCGGCCGATGGAGACCGCGGGATTGGCGAACGAGGTCGAGGACGTGAACCAGTACGCGGAGCCGATGTAGGAAGCGACCGCGACCGGTGCGAAACGCAGGTGGTCGGTCTTCGCCAGGCCGAAGATCAGCAGCACCAGTCCGGCGGTGGCCACGACCTCGCCCAGCAGCAGGTGCCCGGCCGAGCGGTCGTGGGTGGACCACTTCACCAGCTGTTCGCCGAACATCGCGTCCGCGAGGATCGCGCCGCCGATCGCCCCAGCGATCTGCGCCGGGACGTACGCGGCGACCTCCCGGCCCCCGAGACCCTGGGGATCCTTGCGGCCGGACCACCACTCGGCCAGCGTCACGACCGGGTTGAAATGCGCACCGGAGACGGGACCGAGCAGCAGGATGAGGACGCCGAGGCCGAAGACGGTGGCCAGGGAGTTGGCCAGCAGTTGCAGGCCGACATCCTTGGTGAGCTCGGTGGCCTGGATACCGGAACCGACCACGACGGCGACCAGGGCGGCGGTGCCGACCAACTCGGCCGCGACGCGGTTCAGCAGCGGAACGGCCGACGGCTCGGCAGCGAGAGGCTCGGCCTCGGTGACTTCGGGTCTCGCCTCGTCTATGGCGCTCAACAGGTACTCCTCGTGCAGGGCGGAGTGGGGCCGCCGGGATGGGGCTGGACGGTTCAGCAGGACCGCTTGCGGTTGACCGCGGCGGCTTCGCGGGCGGTGGCGGCCAGCCCGGCGAACTCCCCGGCGACGGCCTCCAGGGCCTCGGCGCGGAGCTTGTAGTACGTGAAGCGCCCGCAGGGCTCGGTGTCGACCAGCCCGGCCTCGCGCAGGATCTTCAGGTGGTTCGACAGGTTGGTCTGCCGGGCACCGGTCTCCTCGACCAGATGCGTCGTGCACAGCGCCTCCTCGGCGAGGAGCGCGATGATCTGCATCCGGAGGGGGTCGGCCAGAGCCTTCAAGACGTCACTGTCGACTGATGTCACCATGGGCTGATACGTTACCCGCGTCGGGGCCCCGAAGCGAGCCCCTTCCTCCCGGCCACCACCGGGGACACCTGCGCGTCTTCGCCTCATGACCCTCCCCCAGCCTTCGGCCGGGCGGTGCCCCCATCCCCTGAAGGGCTGGAACCCCTGATGACCGAATCCCCGCCGTCGGCGCCGGACCCGAGACTCTCGGCGGGCGCCGCCCGCCTGGCCCTGCGCTACGACGGCACCTTTGCCCCGGAGGCCGTCCGGCGGCTGCTGGACGATTCCTACCGTCTCCTCGCCGAAGGCGCCGCCGTCCGCACGCATCTGATCGTCCTCGCCGAGCGCCTCGCCGACGAGCGTCTGGACGCCCTCGCCCATGCCCAGGGCCGCTCCACCGCCCCCGTTCCCCGGGTGCTGTTCGTCTGCACCGGCAACGCTGGTCGCTCCCAGCTCGCCGCCGCCATCCTCACCCACCTCGCCCAGGGCAGGGTCCACGTAACGTCGGCCGGCACCGACCCGGCGAACGTCCTGGACCTGCACATCGCCGAGGTCCTGCGAGAGGTCGGCGTCGAACTTCCGGGCGACCTCTTCACGAAGCCGCTGACCGAGGAGGTCGTGGCCGCCGCCGACGTGGTGGTCACCATGGGCTGCGGCGACGTCTGCACCCTCCCGGCGGGCCGTCGCTACCTGGACTGGGCCGTCCCCGACCCGGACGGCGCCCCGATCGAGCGCGTGCGCGCCATCCGCGACCAGATCGGCTCCCGCGTCGAGGCCCTCCTCGCCGAACTCACCGACCAGCCGAAGTAATCCCACCCGTCCCACAGCGGGCACCGCACAACCGAAGGACACCTCACCATGACCACCGCGCCGATCGCCTCCGTGCTGTTCGTCTGCATCCACAACGCCGGCCGCTCGCAGATGGCCGCCGGCTTCCTGCGCCACCTCGCCGGAGACCGCGTCGAGGTCCGCTCCGCCGGCTCGATCCCCGGTGACCAGATCAACCCCTCCGCCGTCGCCGCGATGGCCGAGCTGGGCATCGACATCTCCGACCAGAAGCCGAAGGTCCTGACCACCGAGGCCGTCCAGGCGTCCGACTACGTGATCACCATGGGCTGCGGCGACGCCTGCCCGTACTTCCCCGGCAAGAAGTACCTGGACTGGAAGCTGGACGACCCGGCCGGTCAGGGCGTCGAGGCCGTCCGCCCGATCCGCGACGAGATCAAGGGCCTCATCGAGGGCCTCATCGCCGAGATCGACGCCAAGCAGCAGACGGAGAGCTGATCATCTTCATGACCGCGAATGCAGAGACCGGGGCCGAGGTGCGCGAGGTCGTCATCATCGGCTCCGGCCCCGCCGGATACACCGCCGCCCTCTACACCGCCCGCGCCCAGCTCAAGCCGCTGCTGTTCGGCAGCTCGATCTTCGTCGGCGGCTCGCTCACCACCACGACCGAGGTCGAGAACTTCCCCGGCTTCCCGAATGGCATCGACGGCCCCGACCTGATGACCAACATGCGGGCCCAGGCCGAGAAGTTCGGCGCCGAGATGATCGACGACGACATAGTCGAGGTTGACCTCACCGGCGACATCAAGCTCCTCACGGACTCCGAGGGCACCGTCCACCGCGCCAAGACGGTGATCGTCGCCACCGGCTCCGGCTACCGCAAGCTCGGCATCGACCGCGAGGACGAGCTCTCCGGCCGGGGAGTGTCCTGGTGCGCGACCTGCGACGGGTTCTTCTTCCGCGGCAAGGACGTCATCGTGGTCGGCGGCGGCGACACCGCGCTCGAGGAGGCCACCTTCCTCACTCGCTTCGCGAACTCGGTGACCGTCGTCCACCGCCGCGACAGCCTCCGCGCGTCGAAGGCGATGCAGAACCGGGCGTTCGTCGATCCGAAGATCACCTTCGCGTGGAACAGTGAGGTCGCCGCGATCCACGGCGACAAGCTGGTGTCCGGCGTCACCCTTCGCGACACCGTCACTGGTGAAGAGCGCGAACTCGAAGCCTCCGGCCTGTTCATCGCCATCGGCCACGACCCGCGCACCGAACTCTTCGCCGGCCAGCTCGACTTGGACGACGAGGGCTACCTCAAGGTCGACTCCCCGTCGACCCGCACCAACCTGCCCGGCGTGTTCGGTGCTGGTGACGTCGTCGACCACACCTACCGCCAGGCCATCACCGCCGCCGGCTCCGGGTGCTCGGCCGCACTCGACGCCGAACGCTACCTCGCCGCTCTCGCCGATGTCCGCAGCGACGACCTCGACGGGGACACCGCGGAGCCCATACCGGTCGGCTGACCGACCCGGCTGAAACCATCCCCTCCCCGCGGCCCGGGTGGACCACCACCCGGGCCCTCTCGGAAACTGGAGTCACCGTGGCCGGCGCCACCATCACCGTCACCGACGAGACCTTCGCCGCCGACGTCCTACAGAGCGACAAGCCCGTCCTGGTCGACTTCTGGGCCGACTGGTGCGGACCCTGCCGACAGATCGCGCCCGTCCTCGAGCAGATCGCCGCCGAGCACAGCGACAAGATCACCATCGCCAAGCTCGACGCCGACGCCAACCCCGAGACCACCATCAAGTACAGCGTCCTGTCGCTGCCCACCCTGCACCTCTTCCAGAACGGCCAGGTCGTGAAGACCATCACCGGCGCCAGGCCCAAGGCCGCCTTCCTCGCCGAACTGGCCGAGTACCTGTAAGCCGACACTGCTTCACCCGCGAGCGGTCGCCTGGCGGCCCCTCGGACGGCGCGGTGAACGACGCAAGAACTCTGCCCGGCGTCCCTCGCTCGCAGGAGACGCCGCGCAGTCGGCCTCGTAAGGTGTGCCGGTGAGCACCGCCACCCCAGCCCGAACGCCGACCCCACGGCCGGCGACTGCACAGACTGCACCCCGAGCCTGGCGGGCTCCCTCATCGACCGTACCGAGGCCGAACGGCTCGCCCGCCTGCTCAAGGCCGTCGCCGACCCCACCCGCCTCCAGATCCTCCGGCTCATCCAGAGTGCGCCCAAGGGCGAGGTGTGCGTCTGCGACCTCACCGAGTGCCTGGGCCTTCGCCAGCCGACCGTCAGTCACCACCTCAAGACCATGACCGACGCCGGCCTGCTCAACCGCGAAGGCCGAGGCACCTGGGCCTGGTACACCGTCGACCAGTCGGGACTCGAAGCGATCCACAGCATCCTCCGCTGAGTGCGACCACCCGCCCCACCAGAGCGCCACTGCGGTGGGGCGGATCCCGGAGTCCCGCCAGGGACCATGAGAGCACATGGCTTCTTGTGGGCTCCCTCCAGCGGAGCCGTCGCACGATGCCGAAGGCGAGAAGAACTGGGCCGGTCCAGAAAATCGCGACCCGCCCTGGGAATCAGTAATTGTCGGATCGTCGGAGAATGCGAATTGAATATGCCCGACCTCCTCGATCGGAGGGCGAGGAGGTGTCTGGAGTTTGCATTTCGCGGGAAGGTGAAGCCCGCCCGATTTCCTCTTCCTTTGCTGGTGTCACCGGTCTATGCTGGAGCCATGGATGACGTGAAGTCGCAGGCGAGTCGGGGTCGGAAGGCTCCGCTGGCTGGGGACCAGCTGGGGACCACACGTCCTGCGCGCGCCTGCACGACGTCCCCGTAGTGCGCTTTCCTGAACATGTATGACGTGCGTGAGCAGGCATTTCAGGGAGAATGACGTACCGAAACTAAACTGGGGGTCAAGGGGTCGCAGGTTCAAATCCTGTCGTCCCGACAGTATGTCGGAAGGCCGTTGGCTGGGAGGAATCCCAGGTCAACGGCCTTTTTGTTGATGGTCCGGCAGGGGGTCGGTGCCGGGTTCAGTGGCGGCTGAGGACCTCGGCGAGGCGGCTTACTCCGTCCTCGCCGTGGCCGAGGGCGATGGTTCGGCGGAGCAGGCCTTCGGCTGCGCGCATCACGCCGGACTCGATGCCGTGCGACTCGGCGGTGTGCACGACGTGGGCCATGGTGGAGACTCCGGAGGTGAGCGGGTTGATCGCGCCCGAGTAGCTGCCGCTGTCGAAGTCCTCGGCGAACTCGGCGAAGAGCGGGGGCAGGATCGCGCCGATCCCCTGGGCGAACGGCGCCAGCTCGCGGCCGCTGATCCCCTCCGCCTTGGCCAGCGCGAGCGCGTGCACGTACCCGGCCATCGCCGTCCAGAAGACGTCAAGCAGCGCGATGTCGAAGCCGGCCGCCCGGCCGATCTCCTCGCCGAGGTGGGTGCGGGTGCCGCCGAGTGCCGCCAGTACCGGCGCGTGCCGCTCGTAGAGGTCGGCCGGCCCGCTGAGGATGATGACCGCCTCCGGAGTGCCGATGCTCGGGGCCGGCGTCATGATGGCGCCGTCCAGGTACTCGACGCCGTGCTCCGCGGCCCAGGCGGCCGTGGACCGGGCCCGGTCCGGCGCGTCGGCGGTCAGGTTGACGAGGGCCCGGCCCTTGAGTGCGGCCTCGACCTCGTCGCGGTGCAGCACGGCGTCCGAGGCGTCGTGGTTCACCACGCAGATGACGGTCAGCTCGCTCGCGGCCACGGCCTCCTCCGCCGTGGCCGCGCTCACCGCGCCCCGGGCGACCAGCGCGGTGTCCCGGCCCGGGGTGCGGTTCCAGACCGTGGTTCGGGCACCGGCGTCCACGAAGGCACCGGCCAGGGCGCGTCCCATCGGCCCGAGGCCGAGCACGGTGACGGTGGGCCGGGTGTGGTTGGTAGGCATGATTCGTCTCCTGTAGACATGGTGGTGGACAACGACCACCCGGGGGTGAGGGATGACGCGCAGTCAGGCCGCGGACCCGAACGTGTGCGGAGTGACCGCCGTGATCGCCGTGATCGACGGCAAGTGGAAGACGTCCCTGCTCTGGCTGCTGGAGGCCGGCCCGTGGCGCCCCGCCGAACTCCGCCGACGGCTGCCGGGTCTCAGCGAGAAGGTCCTGACCCAGGCGCTGCGCGAGATGGAGTCCGACGGCCTGGTGCACCGCGAGGTGTGCGACGTCCTTCCGCTGAAGACGGTCTATTCCCTGACCGACTTCGGCCGCCGCCTCTCCGTCGCCCTCGGTCCAGTCTCCGACCTGGGGCACGAGCGCCTCGACCGCATGGCGGCGGGGCGCGCCGGGCAGGTCGGGTCAGCGATCTCCTGACTCGCTGTCATCTCCCTTCTCGCTTCTGGGCACCAGTCTCGCCGCACCGCGCGTCGGTGCCCAGTACGCACAAAAAGGTGGCTACTCGGTACGGGCCCGCCGACAGGAGAGGCGGGCCCACATCTCTCCCGATCCGGGGGCGTCGCGGCCTTCGCGGCCTTCGCCCGGACTGTGGTGCGCTGCTGTGGCCGGGGCGTCCCGACTGAGCCGCGGGTCCTGACGAACGCGGCCGGCGCCGTCACTCCGACGACCCCGGGTTCCTCCGTGTCGTTCGCCGGGGAGGAGCGCAGGGCGCACCTGGGTGGGCTCGAGCGCCTCCGGCTGCCCTGGGGTGCCGGCAGCGCGTCGACGTTTCCACGGCGCGGTCGATCCCGCCCTTCGTGTCCGCGCGCAGCGGCAGGTGGCGGGTCGTCGGGGCGATTCGCGGCCACCGGCCCGCGCGGTGTACGTCGAGCGGCTTCGACTCCAGGCGGTGGTACCAGCCCCGCTGCCGACTCCGCATTGCTGGGTGGGATGCCGCGGCAAGTCGGCCAGCCGCTCGCCTCCGGCGATCTGGGCCTCGGCGACCCGATCGTCTCGGACACATCGGAGCGCGACGGGAGGCCGGCCGAGGCGGGGCGAAGCAGCGCACCCGGGGGGTGGGGGCGAGGACGTCGACGTCCGAGCCGACGGGCGGCGCGGTGCGGGCCGGCGGCTGAGTGCCGGTCCGGGCCGTGGGTGGGGCCTTCCGGTGGCCCGCCGCCGGGTGGGGCGGCGCGGCGGCGGGGCGGGTGTCGGGGGTTACCAGGTGGTCCAGGGGAGGTTCCAGCCGCCCAGGCCGTTGTCGGGGGCGACGGGCTTCTCCTTGGTGTTCACGATCTTGACGACGTCGCCGATCAGGGAGTCGTTGAAGAGCGCCCCCGCGGGGGAGGTGTCGCTGCCGCCCTCGGTGTCCTTGAGGGCGATGCAGCCGTGGCTGGTGTTGGCCTTGCCGAACGGGTCGCCCTTGTACCAGTAGTTGCCGTGGAGGTAGGTGCCGCTCCTGGTCAGGCGCATCGCGTGCGGGACGGCGGGGATGTCGTACTCGCTGCCGAGGCCGACGGTCTGGGAGTTCATGTGGGTGACCTTCTCCTTCGACATGATCACCATGGTGCCGCCCCAGGACGGGTGCTTGTCGTCGCCGAGGGTGGCGGGCACGGTGGTGGTCCTGCCGTCCCGGACGATCGTCAGCTGGTGCGTGCTGGCGTCGGCGGTGGAGACCTGGGAGCGGCCGATGGTGAACGGCTCGTCCTTGTCCACGTCGCCGTAGACGCCGGGGGAGACCTCGACGCTCTTCAGCCGGTAGTGGATGGTGACCTTGGTGCCGGGCTTCCAGTAGTCGGCCGGGCGGAAGTCCAGCCGGTCGTCGCCGAACCAGTGGCCCTTCACCTCGGTGCCGTTGTCGGTCTCGAAGGTGATGCCGTTGGCGACGGCCTCCTTGTTGACGATCTTCGAGCTGAAGTCGACCTTGACGATCATGCCGACGCCGTAGGTGAAGCCGTCGGCGATGTTGTCGTTGGTGGAGACCTTCTTACCGGGCGTCAGCGTGGTGAAGGCGGTGGTGGTGGCGGCCACCAGGCCGTCGGCGTCCTTGGCCTGGGCGTTCACAGTGTAGGCCGTGCCGGGTGCGAGTGCGGCGGCGGGCTTCCAACCGGTGCCGTCCGGGGCGATCGCGCCCTGGACGGGCTTGCCGTCCTTGTCGGTCACGTCGACGGTGGTGAGCTTGCCGTTCGAGACGGACACCTGGAGCGCGTTCGGGGCGGCGCCCTGGGTGCCGTCCTTCGGCTCGACCGCCAGCACCGCGGCCGACGTCTTCGGCGCGGCTGCGGCCGCGGAGGCGGACGCGGCCGTGGGAGCCGGGTCGGCCGCCGTGCCGCTCTTGCCCTGGTCGTCCCCGCAGGCCGCGGTCATCAGCAGGACCCCGCCCATCGTCAGCGCCACCGCGCCGCGGTGGAGACGGTCGGTGGTGCGTATGGCGGCCCGGGCCGCCCGAACAGTGCTCACAGTTGCTCCCTCTCGGTGTTCGTCGCCAGCTTGTCCGCCGCTCCGTCCCGGCCACAACGGCCGACGGTCGATCAGGGACGCTGGGACGCCCACACCTGCTGTGACCTGGGAAGACGTAAACTTCCGGGGACGCGTCAGCGGGACGGCGGAACCGCGGGACGGCGTCCCGCGTGCTGTCAGCGGAAGCTCACGCCGAGAACTCCCGGCCGTCGGGGGCGGGGCGGGGCAGCCGTGGGACGGCGCCGAGCCCGCCGGCCGACGGCGGCCGGGTGCGGGGCACGGTCACCGCGGGCGTCACCAGCGAACAGGGCCGAAGGGAAGCGGGACGTTGAGGGAGACGGAGGAGGTCGCGCAGCTGCTGCAGGAGCTGAAGAGCCGGTCGGGGCTCAGCTACGGCGGGCTGGCGAAGCGGCTGCACCTGAGCACGTCGGCCCTGCACCGCTACTGCAACGGCGATGTCATGCCGACGGAGTTCGCGCCGCTGGACCACCTCTCGCGGGTGTGCGGGGCCACGCCGCAGGAGCGCGTCGAGCTGTACCGGCTGTGGCTCGTCGTCCGTGCGACGCGGGGGACCAGGACGACCTCCGCCCCGGGGGCGTTCCCGGGCCGGGAGGAGTCCCCGGAGACCCTGGCGGCCCGGGAGCCGGCAGAGTCCCCGGCACCGGCGGAGGCTTCGGAGCCGGAGCCGGAGCCGGAGCCGGAGCCGGCAGCGGCCCCGGAGCCCGCGGCCCCCGCGGTGCCGCCGGCCCGGCGGCGCGCCCGCCGGCGGGGCGTCCTCGCTGTGGTGACGGTCATCGCGGTGCTGCTCGCCGTGGGGGCCGTCGCCATCGGTCTGCGGAGCCGTCCGGACGGCAGCACCGACCCCGCTCGCGCCGCCGACGTGAGGCCGCTCGCGGGGCCCCCGTCGGTGGCAGCGTCCACCGCGCCGCCGTTGTCCGTCGCCAGGGCGGGGGCCGGGGCGGGGCCGTCAGGCGCGACCGGGGGGACGGACCCGAGCACCAGCGCCCCGATCACCGTCGCCGTCCACCCGTCCGGCTGGAACACCGGGTGCGACCAGTACGTGGTCGACCGCCCGCCGTCCGAGGTCCCGCGGCCGCCCGCGGTTGCCGACGTGCCGGGCTGGGTCTCCCGGGTCGGCGCGGTGCCGGGCCGCTCCCAGTCGGTCAAGCTCACCATCCAGGGCACGAGCCTGGACACCGTACTGCTGACGGGCCTCAACGTCCGGGTCACCCGTGTCGCTGCGCCCCTCGCCTGGAACGCCTACTCCATGGGCGAGGGCTGTCCCAGTGGAGTGGGCGCCAACTCCTACGCCGTCGATCTGGACGCGGCGCGCCCCGTGCCGGTCGTGGCCAAGGGCAGCGGCGGCCTGCCGGTCAGGGTGACGGAGAGCGACCCGGTGGTCATCGAGGTCACCGCCGAGACCACCGTCCACGACGTCAGCTGGTACCTGGAGCTGGAGTGGGCCAGTGCCAACCGGAAGGGGATGGTGCCCGTGGACCTCGGCCAGGGCACCCCGTTCCGCACCAGCCCGGTGAAGGGCCGGCCGCTGTACGTCCACCCGGCCGACGGGCACGCCTGGGAGCCGGCACCGCCCCCGCGGTGAGGGCGGGGGCGGGGGGTGCGGGGGCTATTCGCCCTCGGTGAAGGCCTCGCGGAGGCGGGCCTCCTGCTCGGCGGAGAGGTTGGTCTGCAGGAGGACGGCGTGCTGGCCGGCGAAGGCGGAGTGGACGCGGTCGAGGACGGCGTCGGAGGTGAGGGCGAAGAGGGCGGAGCTGCCGGGGGTCACCTCGTCGCGGAGCTTCTTGATGAAGTCCTCGTCGATGCCGAGGTGGGCGAGGTGGCCGCCGAGGGCTCCGCCGGCGGCGCCGACGGCCGCGCCGAGGAGGGGGACGAAGAAGATCATTCCCAGGAGGAAGCCCCAGAAGGCGCCGCCCACGGCGCCCATGCCGGTCATGTCGCTCAGGTGGCGGGTGCGGGGCTTGCGGGCTCCGACGGGCCAGCTGACCACGGCTCCGTCCTGGACCTTGATGAGCTCCTGGCGCTGCAGGTCCTTCAGGGTGTTGAGGGCTTCGTCGGCTCCGGTGGCGGTGGGGAACCGCCAGACCGTCAGGGTCGCCATGGTGGTCTCCGATCGGTGGGGGAGAGGGAGGGGGAGGGGAGGACAGGCCCATCGTCGGGGCCGGGCCCGGGGGCCGCCACGCGCGGGGCCCGGACGGGGGACGGCCGCGCCCCGGACGGGCGGCTCCGGATTGACGGGCGGGCCGGGGGAGCACAGCGTGGCAGGTGCTGGCGTGCTGGCGTGCTGGCGTGCTGGCGTGCCGGCGCGGTGGAGCGGAGAGGACGGTGCCGGTGATGTCGGACGGTCGGACGGCCAAACGCATCGCGAAGTTCGTCGAGCCGCTGCGGGTGGAGCCCGGGTCGCGGGTGGACCTCGCGGAGGACTTCGACCCCCGGTTCAAGGCGGGCCTGAAGAAGCGCGACGGCGCGGAGCTGCTGCGCACCGGGGTGTCGCTGCTGTCGGAGTACCAGGCGCGGCTGGCGGCCCAGGACACCTACGGGGTGCTGTTCTGCCTGCAGGCGATCGACGCCGGCGGGAAGGACGGGACGATCCGGCACGTGATGAGCGGGGTGAACCCGCAGGGCGTCCGGGTGAGCAGCTTCAAGGTGCCGTCCGCGGAGGAGCTCGACCACGACTACCTGTGGCGGTACGCGCGGCGGCTGCCCTCGCGCGGGGAGATCGGGATCTTCAACCGGTCGCACTACGAGGAGGTCCTCGTGGTGCGGGTCCATCCGGAGAACCTCGACCGGCAGAAGCTCCCGGAGGAGGCGAAGGGCCGGAAGGTCTGGCACCGCCGCTACCGGGAGATCAACGACTGGGAGCGCTACCTGACCGACAACGGGATCAGGGTGGTGAAGGTCTTCCTGAACCTGTCCGAGGAGGAGCAGCGCACCCGCTTCCTGAAGCGGATCGACCTCCCGGAGAAGAACTGGAAGTTCTCCGCGGCCGACATCCGCGAGCGCGAGCGGTGGGACGACTACCAGGAGGCGTTCTCCGACATGCTGTCGGCCACGAGCACGCCGTGGGCGCCGTGGTACGTCGTGCCGGCGGACCGCAAGTGGTTCGCGCGGATCTGTGCGGCGGCCGTGCTCGCCCACACCCTGATCGGGATCGATCCGCAGTACCCCACGGTCGACGCGCAGGCCAGGAAGGAGCTCCTGGCGGCCAGGCGGCAGCTGGAGCGGGAGGCTCCCCGGGGTGCCGCGCGCGATCCGTACACGGCGGAGCACCGGAAGGGCTGACACCGCCGGGCGCGTCCGCCCGCGCGGGCGCCCGGACCCTGAGGAGTGGAGATGGCGGAGCAGGCCGACCCGTCCGGAGCGCCAACGGGGGCGTCCCCGACGCCCTGGTACGCGCGCCCGCCGGCGGAGGTCGCCGCCGCGCTGGGGGTGGACCCGGCGACCGGGCTCACCGCGGCGCGGGCGGCCGAACTGCTCGCCGCGCACGGGCCGAACGCCCTGCCGGAGGAGAAGGCGCGGCCGGGCTGGCTGCGCTTCCTCGACCAGTACCGCAGCTACATGCAGATCATCCTGGTGGCGGCGGCGGTGGTGTCGATGGCGATCGGGGAGTGGGCCACCGCGATCCTGCTGGTCGTGCTGACCCTGTTCAACGCGGTGGTCGGGCTGCGGCAGGAGGGCAAGGCCGAGAGCGCGATGAACGCGCTGAAGTCGATGATGCGGGCGACCGCGCGGGTGCGGCGGGACGGGACGGAGGCGGAGGTCCCGGCCGAACGGCTGGTCGTGGGCGACGTGATGCTCGTCTCGGCGGGCGACGAGGTCCCGGCGGACGGGCGGATCGTCGAGGCCAGCGCGCTGCAGATCGACGAGTCGGCGCTGACCGGCGAGAGCGTCCCCGCGGTGAAGGACGCCGGCACGCTGGCGGCGGGCCCGCTCGGCCCGGGCGACCGGACCAACACGGCGTTCATGAACACCCCGGTCACGCACGGCAGCGGACTGCTCGTCATCACCGGGACCGGCGTGGACACCGAGCTGGGCAAGATCTCCGGGATGCTGTCGGCCACCGAGAAGGAGCAGTCGCCGCTGACCCGGGAGCTCAACACCCTGACGCTCTGGATCGCGGCGGCGGCCGGCCTGACCATGATCGTGATGTTCGCCCTCGGCCGCAGCCGCGACCAGGCCTGGGACGCGCTCTTCGTCAGCGCGGTCTCGCTGGCCATCGCGGCCATCCCGGAGGCGCTGCCCACCGTCAGCCAGGTGATCCTCTCCGTGGGCAGCCTCAACCTGGCCAAGCGGCACGCGATCGTGAAGGAGCTGCCGTCCGTCGAGACGCTCGGCTTCACGTCGGCGATCAACTCCGACAAGACCGGCACCCTGACGATGAACCAGATGACGGTCGTCGAGGTGCTCAGCCCCACCGACCGCTACACCGTCTCCGGGACGGGCTACCGCCTCGACGGGAGGGTCCACCACGCCGCCGGGTCCGCGGCGGGCATCGAGGACGCCATCCTGCCCTACCTGGTCGCCAACGACGCCAAGCTGGTGGGCGGCGAGGTCGTCGGGGACCCGACCGAGGGCGCCCTGCTCGTCCTCGCGCACAAGGCCGGGCTGGACATCGAGGCCAGCCGGGAGCGCTTCCCCCGGCTCGCCACCCTGCCGTTCGACCCCGGCTACAAGCTGATGGCCACCTTCAACGAGGCGGAGGACGCGGACGGCCGCCCGGTGGTGCGGTGCTTCGTCAAGGGCGCTGCGCCCGCGGTGACGGCCCGGGCCGGCACCGCCCTCGCGGACGGCCGGGTCGTGCCCTGGGACGGCGACCTCGGCGCCCGCGCCCTGGCGCAGACCGAGCGGATGGGCGGCGAGGGGCTGCGGGTGATGGCCGGGGCCGTCCGGGACCTGGACCCGGCGGACTTCGACCCGGACGGCGACCTGCTGGCGCTCGTCGTCGACCTGCGGATGACCAGTCTGGTGGGCATGGTCGACCCGCCGCGCGAGGAGTCGCGGGCCGCGGTCGCCGATGCGCAGGCCGCCCACATCCGGGTCCGGATGGTGACGGGTGACGACGTCACCACCGGGGCGGCCATCGCCCGCCAGCTCGGCATCGAGGGCGAGGCCGTGCTCGGCGCCGACTTCGCCGCGCTGCCGGAGCACGAGCGGCTGGCGCGGATCGACGACATCGGGGTGGTCGGCCGGGTCGCGCCGGAGCACAAGGTGCTGCTCGCGGCCACGCTCAAGAAGAAGGGCGACGTGGTCGCGATGACGGGCGACGGCGTCAACGACGCGCCCGCCATCAAGGCCGCCGACATCGGCATCGCCATGGGCAGCGGCACCGACGTGGCGAAGAACGCGAGCCGCATGGTCCTCGCCGACGACAACTTCGCCACCATCGTCTACGCGGTGGGGGAGGGGCGGAAGCTCTACGACAACCTCACCAAGTACATCCGGTTCGTCCTGGTGCTGCTGGTGACGTTCGTGCTGACCTTCCTCGGCGCGGCGGTCCTGAACATCGCGGCGGGCGAGCCGTTCACCCCGGCGCAGGTGCTGTGGGTGCACTTCGTGGTCAACGCCCCGTTCGGCTTCGCGCTGGGCTTCGACCGGGAGAGCCCCGGACTGATGCGGCGCACCCCGCGCCCGCGCGGCGAGTCGGTGCTGACCGGGCCCGTCGTGGTCACCGTCGGTCTCGCCGGGCTGGCCGTCACCGTCGCCCTGCTGCTGCTGATCAAGCTGGGCGAGGCGCACTACGGCAGCGTCGCGGTCGGCAACTCGATCGCGTTCACCGCCTTCGCGCTCTGCCTGATCGTCGCGGCCTACGAGTGCCGCAGTGAGCGCGGTTCGGTGCTGACGGTCGCCACCTTCGACAGCCGGCAGATGAACCTGGCGGCCCTGGCGGAGTTCGTGCTGGCGGTGCTGGTCACCCAGATGGACGCGTTCCGCCGGATCCTCGGGACCACCGACATCGACGTCCGGCAGTTCGGGTGGGCGCTGCTGGCCGCGGTCGCGCTCCTGCTGCTGTGGGAGCTGGGCAAGCTGCCGGCCCGCCTACGGGCTCCCGCCGGGGCCGGGGCCGGGCCCGGGGCGGGGGCCGAGCCCGGTCCGTGAGCGGGGGTGGCCGGTGGGCGGGCGGTGGTGGCGGGTCCGTGAGCGGTGGTGGCGGGTCCGCGGGCGGCGGCGGTCCGGGACCGCAGGGTGGTGTTCGGGGGCCTGGTGACGGAAGGAGAGCGATGGCTGCGGGCGGTCCCGGCGGAGGGTGGCGCCGGGTGGTGCCGGCCCTGCCGGGGCTCGCGGTGCTCCGCCGCTACCGGCGGGACTGGCTGCGGGGCGACCTGCTGGCCGGCGTCACGGTGGTCGCCTACCTGGTGCCGCAGGTCATGGCGTACGCGAGCGTCGCGGGCCTGCCGCCCGTCACCGGGCTGTGGGCCATCCTGCCGGCGATCGTGCTGTACGCACTGGTCGGGTCGTCCCGGCTGTTGTCGGTCGGGCCCGAGTCGACCACGGCGCTGATGACCGCCACCGTGGTCGGGCCGCTGGCCGGCGGGGACCCGGCCCGCTACGCCGTCCTGGCGGCGGGTCTCGCCGTGGTGGTCGGCGTGCTGTGCGTGCTGGCGTGGCTGGCCAGGCTCGGCTTCGTCGCCGACCTGCTCTCGCGACCGGTGCTGATCGGCTACCTCACGGGCGTGGCGCTGATCATGATCGTGGACCAGCTGTCCAAGCTGACCGGCGTCGACGTGCGCGGCGAGGGGTTCTTCCCGCAGCTGGCGTCGTTCCTGGGCGACCTCACCGAGGCCAACCTGCCGACCGTCGCCTTCAGCGCCGCCACCCTGCTCTTCCTCCTCCTGGTGGCCCGCCTCCGCCCCGGGCTGCCCGGCCCGCTGCTGGCGGTCGTGCTCGGCACGGCCGTCTCCGCGGCGTTCTCGCTCGAGGAGCACGGCCTCGCGGTGATCGGCGGCATCCCGGCGGGGCTGCCCGCCCCCCGGCTGCCGGACCTGGGCGACCTGTCCCGGCTCGCCCTGCCCGCGCTGGGCATCCTGCTGGTCGGCTACACCGACTTCATCCTGACCGCGCGCGCCTTCGACGGGCCCGACGGGGAGCGGCGGCTGGACGCCAACCAGGAACTGCTGGGCCTCGGCGCGGCCAACCTCGGCGCCGGCTTCTTCCAGGGCTTCCCGGTGAGCAGCAGCGCCAGCCGCACCGCGCTGGCCCAGTCGGCGGGAGCGCGGAGCCAGCTGTACGCGCTGACGGCCGGTGTCGGGGTGGTCGCCGTCCTGCTGTTCCTCGGCCCGCTGCTGCACGACACCCCGGACGCCGTGCTGGGCGCCCTGGTGGTCTTCGCCGCGCTCCGGATGATCGACGTCGCGGGGTTCCGGAGGCTGGCCTCCTTCCGGCGCCGCGAACTGCTGCTGGCCGTCGGCTGCACGGCGGGCGTGCTGACCCTGGACATCCTCTACGGCGTGCTGGTGGCGGTGGGGCTGTCGGTGGTCGAGCTGCTCAGCAGGGTCGCCCGGCCGCACGACGCCGTGCTCGGCCTGGTGCCGGGCGTGGCCGGGATGCACGACGTCGACGACTACCCCGCGGCGCGGACCCTCCCCGGGCTGGTGGTGTACCGCTACGACTCCCCGCTGTTCTTCGCCAACGCGGAGGACTTCCGGCGCCGCGCGCTGGCGGCCCTGGCCGAACAGCCGGGGCCGGTGCGGTGGTTCGTGCTCAACACCGAGGCGAACGTCGAGGTGGACATCACCGGACTGGACTCGGTGGACGCCCTGCGGGGCGAACTGGCCTCCCGCGGGGTGGTGTTCGCCCTGGCCCGGGTGAAGCAGGACCTGCGGGACGAGCTCGACGCGTACGGGCTGAGCGCGTCCGTCGGCGCCGACCGGATCTTCCCCACGCTGCCGACGGCGGTGGCCGCCTACCGCTCCTGGGCGCGGGGTGCCGGGACGGACGGTGCTCCGGACGGTGACGGGCCGGCCGATGGGCCGGGCGACGGGGCGGACGATGCGTGGGGTGACGGGCCGGCCGATGGGCCGGGCGACGGGGCGGACGATGCGTGGGGTGACGGGCCGGCCGATGGGCGGGGCGAGGGGGCGCCGGGTGGGCCGGCGCCCTCGTGACCGGAGGTCAGGCCGTGCGGGCGGGGACCGCGTCGAGGCGGTAGCCGTCGGCGTGGGGGACGACGTGGCCGGCGGTCGGCGGGGCGAAGTGGGTGCCGAGGACGAGGGCGCCGGTGCCGGCGAGGGAGGCCAGGAGGGCGCGGCGGGTGGCCTCGGACTGCCGGGGGTCGATGTCGACGCAGGCGCCGACGGCGGGGTGGGCGAACTGGACGGGGTGGTGGACGCAGTCCCCGGTGATCAGCGCCGTCGCGCCGCGGCTGGTCAGTTCGACCGCGACGTGGCCCGGGGTGTGGCCCGGCGTGGGGAGCAGGCGCAGGCCGGGGAGGACCTCGGTGCCGCCCTCGGCGACGTCGACCGGGTCGAGCAGTCCGGCCCGCTCGACCGGGAGCACGGAGTCCTCGAACATCTGCCGGCGGGCCTCCTCCATGGGGTGGGCGGCCCAGAACTCGCGTTCGGTGCGGCTGGTGACGTAGCGGGCGTTGGGGAAGGTGGGGACCCACTGGCCGTCGACCAGGCGGGTGTTCCAGCCGACGTGGTCGGCGTGCAGGTGGGTGAGGATCACCAGGTCGACGGTGTCGGGGGCGAAGCCGGCGGCGGTGAGGCGCTCGAGGAAGTCGGTCCGCAGGTCGTGCCAGGCCGGGTTGGCGCGCTCCTTGCCGTTGCCGATGCCGGTGTCGACGAGGACGCGCAGCCCGTCGACGACGAAGGCGAAGGTGTGGCTGTCGATGTGCAGGGTGCCGTCGGCGCCGGCGAAGTGGGGGTGCAGCCAGTCCTGGGCGGTCACCAGCTCGGGGGTGGCGTCGGGCAGCAGCCACTGTCCGGTGGCGGGCGGCAGGGGGATCTCGTCGACGCGGTGGACGGTGAGGTCGCCGACGGTCCAGGTGGGGGCGGTGGTGGTGGCGGGCGTGGTCGGCATGGTTCGTCGGTCCTTCGGTTGCTCGGGCGGTTCGGTCGGTCGGGGTTCGGTTCGGCTGGTTCGGGTCGCTTCAGCGGAGGCGGTCGGGGGCCGGTGCGGCGGCGGGGTGGGCCGGGGCGGCCCGGCGCCGGGACACGGCGAGTGCGGCAAGGGCGGCGAGGGCGAGCAGGGCGGCGGCGATGCCGTAGGCGTGCGCGGTGGCCCCGAGCCCGTACGACCGGGTGGCGGCGCCCGCGGCGATGGCGGGCAGGCTCATGGCGAGGTAGCTGAGGACGTAGTAGGCGGCCAGGGTCGCGGCGCGGTCCGGCACGTCGAGGGATCCGAGGAGGAGGCGCAGCGCCCCCTGGGAGACGGCGCCGAAGGCCGCGCCGGCGAGGGCCGCGCCGGCGTGGACGGCGGGGAGCCCGGCGCCGTGCATCCCGAGCAGGGTCAGGGCGGTGGCGGGCGGGACGGCCAGGCAGCCGCCGACCGTGGCGGTGAGGGGCGAACTGCGGCGCAGCGCCCACACGGTGAGCGCGGCGGTGGCACTGACGGTGAAGAAGACCAGGCCGCGGGCCGACTGCGGGGCGTCGGGGGCGACCAGCCGGACGAGCGCCGGGCCGAGCGAGGAGTAGAAGCCTCCCAGGGCCCACACCGCGACGACTCCGGTGCCGACGGCCAGCAGCGTGCGGCGGGCGGTGGGCGGGAGGGCGAGCCGTGGGCTCAGGGAGCGCAGGGCGCCCGGGCGGCGGCGCGCCGTCTCGGTGGTGAAGGCGACCGCGACGGCCTGGGCGGTGAAGACGGCCGCGAGCAGGGCGTAGACGGTGACGGTGGGGGCGGGCGCGAACCGGACGAGCAGGGTGGCGGCGAGGACGCCGGCGGCCATGCCGGCGACCGGGGCGATGCTGTTGGTCAGCGCGGAGCGGCCCGGGTGCCGGGGGTGTTCCAGGTCGAGGAGGGCCGCCCCCGCGGCGCCGGTGGCCGTGCCGGTGGCCAGCCCCTGGAGGACCCGGGCGGCGAGCAGGGTGCCCGCGCCGTCCGCGGAGGCCAGCAGCAGCATGGCGGCGGCCTCGACGACCAGGGCGGCTGCCAGGACGGGGCGCCGTCCGAGGTGGTCGGAGAGCGCTCCGGTGGTGAGCAGTGCTGCCAGCAGGGCCAGTGCGTAGGCGCTGAAGACCGCGGTGACGGCGAGCGGGGAGAGGCCCCACTGCTCCTGGTAGAGGGGGTAGAGCGGGGTCGGGGCGCTGGAGGCGGCCAGCAGGGTGGCCAGTGCCGAGGCGTCGAGGGCGAAGGACGCCGCACGCCGGCCGGGGCGGGTGTGGTCGGGGCGGGCACGGTCGGGGCGGCGGGGGCAGCCGGCCCGGAGGGAGGGGAGTGCGGGGGCGTGGGGCGTCGCGCTGGGCATGGGGCTCCTTCCCGCTAAAGCGACTCGTTTGCGTTAAGGACACCGTAGGGGTGGGTGGGCGGCTAACGCAATCCCTTAGCTTTTGTGGTCGCAGTGCGCGTCGAGGCCGCGGCGAGGGTGGTCCGGCCGCGTCGAGGGCGGTCCGGTTCGGCCAGGAGTGGCCCGAGTGCCCGCTAAACGCAAGGAATGTGCTTTAAGCTGGTGGCATGAGTCCTCGGCAGATGGTGCGCCCGGGCGGGCGCAGCGCCCGGGTCCAGGCGGCGGTGCACGAGGCCGTGCGCGACCTCCTCGCGGAGGTGGACCGGGACGCCCTGACCGTGCCGCTGGTCGCCCAGCGCGCCGGAGTCACCCCGTCGACGATCTACCGCCGCTGGGGCGACCTGCAGGAGCTGCTGTCGGACGTCGCGGTGGAACGGCTGCGGCCCGACACGGCGCCGGACGACCACGGCGACCTGCGCACCGACCTCACCGCCTGGGCCGAGCAGTTCCTCGACGAGATGTCGTCCCCCTCCGGCCGCGCCTACATCCGCGACGCCCTGCTCGGCGACCCGGACGGCAGCAACGCCGGTCAGTGCTCGGCCTACGCGGCCGAGCACATCGGCGTCGTCCTCGCCCGGGCGGGCGCCCGCGGTGAGGACGTCCCCGACGTGGAGACCGCCATGGACCGCGTCGTCGCCCCGATGATGTACCGCATCCTGTTCCGGCCGACCGGGCTCGACGCGGCGTACGCGCGGCGGCTGGTGGCCGAACTCCTCGGCGGGGCCAGGTCCTAGGGGCAGCCGGACGGGCGCAGCCCCGGGTAGCGGACGCGGACGTGGTCGAGGTAGTCGGCCGGGGTCGGGTGGTGGCGGTCCTGGGCGCCGTGGCGGTGCAGGTCGACGCGGCCGTCCGGGTGGAGCCGGAGGGTGGTGGTGGCCGCCCGGGGTGGCTGCCCGGAGCCGTGCCCGGAGGCGGGGCCGGAGCCGTCGCCGGGGTCGGTGAGCGAGGCGGCGCCGAGGACGGGGACGGCGGGCGGGAACATCGCGACGGCGTCGGCGGCCGTCGCCGCGGGCGGGCGCCCGGTGCGGTTGGCGCTGCTCACGTACAGCACCGGGTGGCCGGCGAGCAGCGGCAGCAGCGGGGCCCAGCGCGCACCGAAGAGCATGGTCCAGCCGTCGCGGGTGGCCGGGGAGAGCCAGCCGGGCGGGCGGGCGCCGGGGCGCAGCGGGGCCAGCAGGGTCACTCGCTCCTCGGTGAGCAGCCGGTGCGCCGCGGCGGCGAGGCCGGCGCCGAGGTCGAGGGCGGCGCCCAACGCGGCGAGCGTGTCGGGGTGGTGGGCCCAGAGGGCGACGGCCTGGCCGGCCGGGCGGTCCTTGGCCTCGTTGACGGCCTCCGGGTCGGTGCCGGCGACGACGTAGGTCAGCGGGGCCGGGTTCGGCAGCACGACGGCCGTGCCGCGTCGCAGGGCCGCGTCCGCGGCGTCGGCGTCGACGCTGCCCCGGTCCGCGGGCCCCGGGTCCGTGGCCGTCCGGCCGGCGGTCATGCGGAGGCCCCGGCCGGGGAGGTGCGGGCGTCGTCGGGGGCCTCGGAGGCGTGGACGGTGCCGGTGGCGCGCAGGCCGTCGAGGTAGGCGGCGAACGCCGTGTCCTCGACGACCGCCCGGCCGGTGCGGTAGGCCTGCCGCTTCGTCCACGCCGTCGCGGCCGCGGCCTGGTCCGGGTCGAGCTCGTGGCCGAGCCGGGCGGCGACCGCCCGGACGACCCGGGTGCTGGCCAGGTGGGTGAGCACCACCCGCGGGGCGATCCCGAGCAGCCGCTCGGGGTCGAACGGCTGGAACAGCTCGGGGTGGACGAAGGGCGTACCGGTGGAGATCGTGCCGACCCCGCTGCCCACCACGGGGGTGGTCACCGTCAGCGGGACGCCGGTCTCGTCGGCGACCAGCCGGGCGATCCGCGGCAGTGCGGTGAGGTCGGGGGCGGTCCACCAGGCGGGAGCCCCGGTGGCCAGCAGGTCGGCGGCCCGCGCCGGATCGTGGCCCAGCAGGAACAGCAGCTGCTCGGTGGCGGCCATGCCGCTGCGCTCGGCGAGGCCGAGCCAGGAGGAGGACACCACCCGGACACCGGACCGGAGTGCCTCCAGGGTGTTGGCGAGGCCGAGGCCGAGGTCGTTGTGCAGGTGGGAGGCCAGGACCACCTCCGGGCCGGCCGCGGCCTGCACGCGGGTGAACAACGCGGCTGCCTCGAAGGGGAGTTGGACGCCCACGGTGTCCGCCAGCACGATGGTGCCGGCCCCGGCGGCGGTCAGTGCGGCGGCGTGGGCGGCCATCAGGCCGTGGTCGGCGCGGGAGGCGTCCGCCAGGCAGACGTCGACGCCGACCCGCTCGTCCAGGGCGCGGGCGTCCCCGACCAGGGCCGCCGCCGACTCCAGGGCCGTGCGGGCCGGTCGGTGGGTCATGGTGCGGGCCATCGCCTCGGAGGCGGGCACCACCACCATGATCCGGGCACGGGCGGTGCCCCGGACCGAGGCGACCGCCTGCCGCACGTCGGCCGCCCGGCCGCGGCACACCGCGGCGACGCTGACCGCGCCCTCGGCCTCGACGGCCACCCGCCGCACCGCCTCGAACTCCTCGGCGCACACCGCGGGGAAGCCGGCCGCGAACACCACGTGCCGCGGGCCGTCGGCGCCGAAGATCCGCCCCTGCTCGCGGGCCAGCCGCACCCGGAACGCCGGCGACATCAGGGTCTTGGCCTGCGCGCCGTCCCGTGCCGACTCCTCCCAGAGCACCACCCGCCCCGCCCGTGCGGACTCCCGGACGACGTCCTGTTCCATCGCGACCCCCCATCGCGCCGGCCGGTAGGGCGGCCGACGCGTCGGCCCTCCACCCGTGGAGGGCGACCGGCTCCGGACTCTAGGCGGCACCCGGGTGTGCGCGGCGGAGAGTCGGCGGATTCGGCCCCGGGAGCGACGGAAACCGCCGTTCCCCTTGCCGGGCGGGGTGTTGCGGTGGCATGGGCCGGCGCCCCACCCCGCAGCGGTGCCCGGTCAGCCGGCGGGCTGGTCGTGGGTGGAGCAGTGGATGCCGCCGCCGCCCGAGGCGATGGCGTCGATCTGGAGCGGCACGATCTCGCGGCCGGGGAAGTGGTCGCGGAAGACCTCCTGGGCGTGGTCGTCGGCCCGGGGGTCGCCGAAGAGGGGCAGGTAGACGCCCTTGTTGCCGATGTAGAAGTTCATGTACGAGGAGACGAAGGCGTCGCCGCGGCCGGTGATCTTGTCCGGGTCGGGCTGGCCGATCTCGATGACCTTCAGCTTCTTGCCGGTGGCGTCGGTCGCCTCGGCCAGGACGGACCTGGCCTGGTCGGCGGAGCGGGACCAGACGTCGGCGGGGGTGCCGGGGAAGGCCCGGTCGAGGAAGACGACGCCGGGTGCGGCGAAGCGGGCCAGGCAGTCGACGTGGGCGTCGGTGATGTCCTTGCCCTTGACGCCGGCGAGCCAGATCACCTTGGTGACGCCCAGCGCCTGCTTGAGCTCGGCCTCGACCTGGTCGCGGCTCATGCCCGGGTTGCGGTTGTCGTTGACGACGGAGCTCTCCGTGACCATCAGGGTGCCCAGGCCGTCGGTCTCGAAGGAGCCGCCCTCGGCGACCAGCCTGGTCTCGACGCGCTCGATCCCGTAGGCGTCGAGCACCGCCCGGGCGAGGCGGCCGTCGTTGGTGTGCTCCTGCTTGCCGCCCCAGCCGCTGAAGTTGAAGTCGACGCCCTTGACCTTGCCGCCCTCCTCCACGAAGACCGGCACGGTGTCCCGGGCCCACAGGTCGTCGACCGGGGTGGCGTGCAGTTCGACGCCGGTTCCGCAGGCGTTGCGGGCCGAGGCCTCCTGACCGGGGCGGACGAGCAGGATCAGCGGTTCGCGTTCGGCGACGGCCCGGGCCACCTCGGCGATGTCCTTGCGGACGGACGCCAGCTGGTCGCCCCAGACGTTCCCGGAGGCGGGCCAGGCCATGAACGTCCGTTCGTGCTTCTCCCACTCGCCGCCGAGCCGGCGCCCGCGCGCCGGGGCGGGTGCCGGGGGTTCGGCCGACGGGGTGTCGGCGGGCCGGTCGGCGGTGCCGGAGGACGGTGCGGCCGGATCGGCCGGCTCGTCGAGGGCTGCGCAGGCGGTCGCGCCGAGGGCGAGCACGCCGGCTCCGGCGAGGGAGCGCAGCACCGTGCGGCGGGCGAGCGGGGAGAGGGACACGCTGTCCTCCGGTGGGGCTGGGGGGTGGTTCGGGTGCGGTGCGGTGCGCGGGCCGGGGTGGTGGCCCGGGCGACGCCCGGCGGTGCCGGACACGGGTGGTCGGCGGCACCGGACTGAACTGTCGCATTGACTGAAAAATCAGTCAAGCTTACGGTGGGCGTCACCCCAACCACCCCGAGACGACCGGCCGCCGAGCGGGCGGCCCGGTCGCGGACGACGAAAGGCCGGGTGAGGCAGCCGTGCTTCGCAATGCTCTGGAGCCCTGGCACCTCCTGGTGCTGGTGGCGGTCGTGGCGCTGCTCTTCGGCTCCCGCAAGCTGCCCGACATGGCCCGCGGACTGGGCAAGTCGATGCGCATCCTGAAGGCCGAGACGGCGGCGATGCGGGAGGAGGAGAAGCCCGCCGCCGATGCGGCGTCAGCCGGCGCTGCCCCGGCCGCTGCCGCCCCGGTCGCCGGTGCGGCGGCCGGTGGCACCGCAGCCGGTGCCGCCCCGGCCGGCGGCACGGTGGCCGGCGGTCCGGGCGAGCCGGTGCGGCGGCAGCCCTGACCGGTGCCCCCGCCGGGGGCCGACCGCGCGCGGTGGCGGCGCCCCGGGGAGAGCCGTCGTCCGCCACCCCCGGGTGGCGGGCGGCGGCTCTCGGCCGTCGCGGGCCCGGCCACCGCGGTTCGGCCACGGCGGTTCGGCCGACCGCGGGTCACGGCCGACCGCGGGTTCGGCCACCGCGCCTCGCCCGTGGCGGGCTCAGCCGTTGCGGCGGTAGCGGTCCAGGGAGACCCGGACCGGCCCGTCCGCGCCCGCGGTGGACAGCACCCGGACGATGGCGAGGTCCCGGCCGTCGGCCGAGCGGAGGCAGAAGGCCCCGCGCGGCCCGACCGCGCTGAACGGCAGCCGTGCGGACGGATGGCTGCCGAGCCCCTTGAGGCAGTCGGCCGCGGTGAGTCCGGCGTCCCGGCCGATGAAGGAGTCGGCGTTCTCCGGGTAGAGGAACTCGCTCTCGTTGCGGCTGACGTACCAGGTGGCGCTGTCGGCCGGGACCACGGTGCCGGTGGAGAGGTCGAACTCGTAGCCGGAGTCCGTCGAGGCGAGTTCGACCGCGCGGTAGACGGGGGCGAAGTCCGTGGTGGGCACCGCCGAGGGGGAGGCGGTCGGCGGGGCGGAGGCCGTGCGGGAGGGCGTCGCGGGCGCGCTGGGCGCGGTGGGTGAGGTCGTCGCCGCGCCCGGCGCCCGGCCGCCCGGGGTGGCGGTGTCGGCCACCGGGTTCTCGGCGGGCGCCGCCTCCACCGGGTCCGGGTCGTCGAGCAGGAACACCGTGGCCGCGGCGCCGACGAGCAGGGCGACGGCGGCGGTCAGGGCCGTCCGGCCGAGGGCCCGGCTCCGGTCGTCCTTCCCGTGGGAGCCCCGGTGCGGCGCGGGCGCCGCGGCACCGGCGGCGGGGGAGAGCGCTGCGGGGGCGGCGGCGAGCACGGTGGGCGTCGGGACCGGGGTGGCGCCGCCGTCCGGGGCGGTGGGGGCGAGCTGCGTCGCGGCCGTGGCCCACTCGGGGCGGGCCACCACGGCGGTGCGGGCCTCGGCGGGCACCTGCGGCAGGTCGGCGTGCCGGGTGAGCTGGCCGGCCAGCGGGTGCGGCAGCCAGTCCTCGCCGAACCTCAGGTGCCCGCCCACGGCCGGGTGGCCCTGGGCGGCGGCGATCACCTCGGCGGTGCTGGGGCGGTCCTCGGGCTGCTTGGCGAGGCAGCGCCGGAGGAGTTCGTGCAGGTCGGCGGGGACCCGGCTGAGGTCGGGGTCCTCGTGGACGGCCCGGTAGAGCGTCGCCGGGTCCGGTCCGTCGCCGAAGGGCGGGGTGCCGCCGGCGACGTGGACGGCCAGGGCGCCGAGGGCGTAGACGTCGGTGGCGGGGGTGGCGGGCCGGCCGGTGGCCTGCTCGGGGGCCATGTAGGCGGGCGAGCCGATGCGCAGTCCGGTGCCGGTGAGGGCGGCGGCGTCGGCCGCGCGGGCGATCCCGAAGTCGATCACCCGGGGGCCGTCGGAGGCGATCAGCACGTTGCCGGGCTTGAGGTCGCGGTGCACCACGCCGGTGGCGTGGATGGCCTGCAGGGCCTCGGCGATGCCGGCCATCAGCAGCAGGACGGTCCGTTCCGGGAGGGGGCCGAAGCGCTGGACGACCTGCTGGAGCGAGGGGCCGGGCACGTAGGTGGTGGCCAGCCAGGGCGTGGCGGCCTCCACGCCGGCGTCGACGACCTGCGCGGTGAACAGCCCGTGGATGAGCCGGGCGCTGGCCACCTCCTGGGCGAACCGGGCCCGGAACTCCGGGTCCTCGGCCAGCTCGGGGCGCACCACCTTGAGCGCCACCGGCCGCCCGCCCGGGGTGTAGGAGAGGTAGACCCGGCCCATGCCGCCGGCGCCGAGCCGGGCGTACAGCCGGTAGCCGCCGACCTCGCGCGGGTCGTCGGCGGTCAGCTCCTGGAAGGCCGGCGGCAGGGCGAAGGGGGGTCGGTCAGCGGACATGCGGGCTGCCTCTCTCGGCGGACAGGGACGGGACGCCGGGCCGGGACGGGGCCCGGGGGCGGCCACACCGCGGTTCGGCACAGACGGCACGGCGAAGTTTAGAGGTAGCGTCAGTCCGGCCCGTCGCAGCCCCTCCGAAACGGTTCCGGCAGTGATCCACGAGACGCGCCCTAGCAGCGCGCCAGCTCCGCGTCGATGGCGTCGCGCAGGAGCAGCCGGGCGTGGTCGAGGGGCAGCGAGCCGCTGAGCCAGCGCACGCTGAGGCCCTCGATGAGGGCCGTGAGCCGTTCCGCGGCGGCCGCGTGGGCGGGGGCGGTGCCGGTGGGGTTGGCGCGGGCGAGGAGTTCGGCGATGTCGTGGACCCAGGTGTGGGTGGTCCTCGCCAGGTCGTCCCGCAGCTCCGTCTCGAAGACGGCGGTGGCCCGCAGTTCGCCCCAGGCGGTGCTGTTCTCCCTGACCTCGGCGGTGTCCTGGAGTTCCAGGAGCAGGACCCGTTCCAGGTCGGCGCGCGGGGTCGAGCCCTGCTCGGAGGGGTCCGGCTCAGCGGTGTAGTGGTCGGCGCGGTCGCTGATGAACTCCAGCGTCTCGCGCAGGATGCCCGCCCGGTCGGTGAAGTGGTAGTAGATCAGCGAGGTGGACACCCCGGCCTCGGTCGCCAGCTCGCCCATGCGCAGCCCGCGTACGCCACGGCGGGCGATCACCCGGGTGGCGGCTTTGAGTATCCCTGTCCGACGGTCCGACATGGGCGCACACTCTACCCGGCTCGGGGTCGGTTTGCCGAGGTCTCCTGATGGTAATTTCAGGATCGATCGCCGACGACGTGTGCGAAGAGTCGCCAGGTGGTGGCGGCGGGGAGGCCCTCCGGGGCGGTGTCGCGGGGTGATCGATTCCGGGGTGATGGGAGTGGATACCGGGTTTCTGTGGCCCAAAGGGTTGACTGAATTTTCAGTGCGGTGAAGGATGCGGGGCAACCCCCACCTCCCACCACCTCCAGGGAGCGCTCCTTGCACACCCCCACACCCTCCCGCCGCAGCCTGCTCCGCATCGGCGCGACCGCGCTGCCGCTGCTCGCCCTCGGCACGGTCGCCCCGGCCGTGGCCCGGGCCGCCACCGCCTCGCCGGCCGACCCGGCGGGCCCGGCCGCCGCCCCCGGCGCCGCGCCCGCGGCCGTGCCCGGGACGCTCAGGCTGCGGATGCCGGCCGAGAGCGACCGCCACGACCGCACGTTCATGGCCTGGCCGGCCCTGTCGTCGATCTGGGGCCGCCAGCTCTCCGCGGTGCGCGACGACATCGCCCGGGTCGCCTACGAGATCTCCCGCTACGAGCCGGTCGTCGTGGTCGCCCGCCCCGGCCAGGCCGCCGACGCGCGGTACCGGTGCGGCGGCGGGGCGTACTACCGCATCACCGTCGTCGAGATCCCCAACGACGACCTGTGGATCCGCGACTTCGGCCCGACCTTCCTCGTCGCCCCGGGCGCGATCGCCGGGCTGGACACCAACTTCAACGGCTGGGGCAAAGCCGGCACCCCGTACTACCAGCCCTTCGCCGAGGACGCCGCCGTGGCGGCGAGCCTGCTCGGCCAGTACGGCGTCGACCGCGTCCAGGCCCCCTTCGTCGGCGAGGGCGGTGCCCTGGAGACCGACGGCCAGGGCACCCTGCTGGCCACCGTCAGCTCGCTGGTGAACCCCAACCGCAACCCCGGCATGTCCCAGGCCCAGGTCGAACAGGCCCTGAAGAGCTCGCTCGGGATGGACAAGGTCATCTGGCTCGCCGGTCTGGCCGGCCAGGACATCACCGACGACCACATCGACTGCCTGGCCCGCTTCACCTCGCCCGGCCGGGTCGTCCTCGACAAGCCCGGCCCGGGCACCTCCCGGGTCTGGATCGACGTCTACGAGCAGGCCCGCCAGGCGCTGCGCGGCGCCACCGACGCCCAGGGCCGCGCCCTGACCGTCGTCGAGCTCCCCGGGCCGGACCGCGCCCTGATCCGCGGGCGCGGCAAGGACTTCCTGTCCAGCTACACCAACTTCTACGTCGCCAACGGGGCCGTGTTCGTCCCGCAGTTCGGCGACACCGCCGCCGACGCCACGGCCTACGCCGTGCTGCAGGCCGAGTTCCCCGACCGCGACGTCGTCCAGGTCAACATCGACACCATCGCGTCCGGCGGCGGCGGCATCCACTGCGCCACCCAGTCCCAGCCCGCGGTACCGCCGGCCCGCTGACCACCCCGGCGGCCCGCCCCACCCCCCCACGGAGGCGGGCCGCCGGGGCCCGGGCCGCGCGGGCCGCCCCCGTCCGGGCGCCCGCCCGGCCGCACCACCCGCCCGGCCGCACGACCGACCGCACCAGTGCCCGACCGACCAGAAGAGGTTCCCCATGACGTTCCGAATGCCCGCCGAGTGGACCGAGCACGAGGGCTGCCTGATGGCCTGGCCCGTCCGGCAGGACCTCTGGGGCGACACCCTCGACGAGGTGAAGCAGGAGTACGCGGCCGTCGCCCGCGCCATCGCCGAGTTCGAGCCGGTCACCATGGCGGCGCCGCCCGGCCACGGCGACGAAGCGCGCTCGCTGTGCGGCGGGGGCGTCACGGTGGTGGAACTGCCGATGGACGACTCGTGGTTCCGCGACTCCGCGCCGATCTTCGTCCTGGACCCGGAGGGCCGCCGGGCCGGCGTGGACTTCCGCTTCAACGCCTGGGGCCGCAAGCACCACCCGTGGGACGCCGACGACCGGATCAGCGCCCTGCTGCTGGACCACCTCGGCGTCCCGGCGATCCGCTCGGAGATGATCCTCGAGGGCGGTGCGATCACCGTCGACGGCGAGGGCACGCTGATCACCACCGAGCAGTGCCTGCTCCACCCCAACCGCAACCCGGACATGAGCCGGGAGGAGATCGAGGCCGAGCTGAAGGCCCGCCTCGGCGTCACCAAGGTGGTCTGGCTGCCGTACGGCGGCCTGCTGGACACCGAGACCGACGGCCACGTCGACGGGGTGTGCGCCTTCGTCGCCCCCGGCAAGGTGATCGTGCAGCTCCCGGCCGACCCGGCGCACCCGGACCACGCGCGGATGCGGGCCAACCGCGCCGTGCTGGAGCACTCCACCGACGCCCAGGGCCGGCCCTTCGAGATCGTCGACGTGCCGCAGGCCGCCTTCGTCGAGGTCGACGGCCAGCGCGTCGAGGTCGGCTACCTGAACTTCTACCTGGCCAACGGCGGTGTGGTCGTGCCGGTCGCCGGCCACCCCGAGGACGACGGCGCCCTGGCGGTGCTCGCGGCCGCGTACCCCGACCGCAAGGTCGTCGGCGTGCGCGCCCGGGTGATCGCCTACGGCGGCGGGGGCGTCCACTGCATCACCCAGCAGATCCCGGCCGCCCGGGCCTGACACCCGCCCCCGCACGGAACGGAACACCACCCTCATGACACCCGTACCCGCGAGCCCGGCCGGCGCGCCCGTGAGACGCCCGGCCGCCCGCCGGCGCCGCACCGTCGCCACGGTCGCCCTGTCCTCCCTCGCCCTGGTCGCGGCCTGCTCGGGCCCGCCGCGCGGCGGCTCAGACCAGTCCGCCGTCCAGCTCTCCACCGCGGCCCCGGAGGCGAAGGGCGAACTCGAGTCCTTCACCTGGGCCACCTACGCCGAGCCGCCCACGCTCGACTACCTCCAGGCCTTCGACTACCCGCAGAACACCATCCTCTCCAACGTCTGCGAGAGCCTGATGCGCTGGACGCCCCAGCTCACCACGGCCCCCGGCCTGGCGGAGAAGGCGTCCAACCCCGACCCCACCACCTGGGTCTACGACCTGCGCGCCGGGGTGCACTTCCACGACGGCACGGTGATGACCGCCGACGACGTCGTGTACAGCCTCGGCCGGCAGATCAACCCGGACAACGCGGCGGCCTGGGCCTCGGTGTTCCAGAACGTGGACTCCCTCACCAAGACCGGGCCGCTGCAGGTCACCGTCAAGCTCAAGCAGCCCGACTCCCAGTTCCCGCAGTACATGGCGACGGCCGCCGGCGTGGTCGCGTCCAAGGCCGGGATCGAGGCCGCGGGCAAGGACTACGGCACCGCGGGCGGCCTGGACTGCACCGGCCCGTTCAAGCTCGGCACCTGGAACAAGGGCCAGTCGATCGAGCTGCAGCGCTTCGACGACTACTGGGGCACCAAGGCCAAGTCCAAGAAGGCCGTGTTCAGCTTCCTCACCGACCCGTCGGCCCGCACCAACGCGATGCTCACCGGCGACGTCGACGGCGGCTACCTGATCCCCACCGAGAGCTACGACCGGCTCAAGAAGAGCGGCGCGGGGACGCTCTACTTCGGCGAGGGCCTGAGCACCGTCAACCTCAACGTCACCAGCATGGCCGGCCCGCTCGGCGACGTCCGGGTGCGCCGGGCGCTCTCCCTCGCCCTCGACCGCTCCGGCTTCGTCCGGACCGGCCTGGCCGGCGCGGGCACCGTCACCGGCTCCCTCACCACCCGGGCGGCCTGGGCCGGCGCCCCGGAGGACGTGCGCCGGAGCGCCTTCGAGAACCTCACGCCCACCGCGCAGGACATCGACAAGGCCAAGGCGCTCGTCCAGGAGGCCGGCGCCAAGGGCAGGACGCTGACCGTCGCGACCAGCAGCATCGGCCAGGACGTCTCGCTGCTCGCCACCGCCGTCCAGGCCGCGGGCGCGAAGATCGGCCTCGACGTCCAGCTGAAGACGATCGCGCCGAACGCCTTCACCTCGCTGTTCACCGACCCCAAGGCGCGCGAGGGCCTGGACATGTTCCCGGAGACGTACTACGAGTCCGTCACCGACCCGCTCGACCTGCTCACCAACTTCAAGACCGGCGCCTACCAGAACTACTCCGGGTTCAGCGACAAGGCCTACGACGACCTCGTCGACCAGGCCTCCGCGGAGTACGACCCGGCCAAGCGCGCCGCCATCGAGGCCAAGCTCCAGCAGACGGCCTCCGAGCAGCTGCTGTGGATCCCGGTCGCCGAGTGGCCGACCACCGTCTTCATGAACAAGCGGATCACCGGCGCCCCGACCACCATCTCGTACATGTACTACCCGTGGGCGGCCGACGTGGGGGCCGCACGGTGAACTTCCTGAGATTCGCCGTCCGGCGGCTGGTCGAGATGGCCGTCACCCTGCTCGGCGCCTCGTTCGTGGTCTTCGGAGCGATGTACCTGGCGCCGGGCAGTCCGGCGAGTTTCCTCCTGTCGGGTCGGTCGGCCTCGCCGGCCGCCCTGCAGGCGCTCAACGCCCAGTACCACCTCGACGACCCCTTCCTGGTCCGCTACCTGCGCTGGCTCGGGCAGATCGTGCAGGGCGACTTCGGACGCTCCATCACCTACCGCACCGACGTCTCCGCGCTGCTCGCCGACCGGCTGCCCGCGACCCTGCTGCTGGTGGCCATGGCGCTGGTGGTGGTCCTGCTCATCGGCCTGGCGCTCGGTTGGATCGGCGCCGTCCGCGGCGGCCGGACCGACGCCACGATCCTGGTCACCACCACCCTCGCGGTGGGCACGCCGTCCTTCGTCGCGGCCGTCCTGCTGCAGGGCCTGTTCGCGGTGAAGCTGGGCTGGTTCCCGACCAGCGGTGCGGGTGACGGCCTCGGCGACATGCTCTGGCACCTCACGCTGCCCGCCGTCGCCCTGGCCCTCTACCTGATCGGCATGCTCGCCCGGGTCACCCGCTCGGCGATGCTGGACGCGCTGGAGGGCGAGCACGTCACCGTCGCCCGCAGCCGCGGCGTGCCGGAGCGCGAGGTGATCCGCCGGCACGTGTTCCGCAACTCGCTGGGCACCGTGCTCACCACCGGCGGCCTGATCGTCTCCACCCTGCTGGTCTGCACCATCCTGGTGGAGTCCGCGTTCAGCATCGGCGGCATCGGCCAGCTCCTCGAACTGTCCACCAGCACCAAGGACTTCCCGACCGTCCAGGCCATCTCCCTGATCATCGTCGTCCTGTTCATGGTCGTGAACCTGGTCGTCGACCTGCTCCACCCGCTGGTCGATCCCCGGGTCACCCTCGGTTCGAGGAGGTCCGACGCATGAGTGTCGTGCTCACCCGCCGGCCCGGCCTCGCCCGCGTCAAGGCCGCCCGCGCCCCGCTCTACCTGTTCTGCCTCGGCTTCGTCGTGCTGGTGGTGGCGGCGGCCCTGCTCGCGTCCTGGCTGTCGCCGTACGACCCGAACGAGGTCGACCTGTCCGGTGCCCTCGCCGGGCCCTCCGCCGACCACCTGCTCGGCGTCGACGCCGCCGGCCGCGACACCCTCTCGCGGCTGCTGCTCGGCGCCCGGACCTCACTGCTCGGCCCGCTCGGCGTGGTCGTGTTCTCGACCGTCGCCGGAATCGTGGTCGGCCTGGCCGCCGGCTGGCGGGGCGGCTGGCTCGACTCGGTGCTGTCCCGCAGCACCGAGCTGGTCTTCGCCTTCCCCGGCATGCTGCTCGCCATCCTGATCGTCTCGGTCTACGGGGAGGGCCTGCTCGCGCCGGTCACCGCCCTCGCGATCGCCTACCTGCCCTACGTCTCCCGCCTCACCCGCTCGCTGGTGCTGGCCGAGCGGACGCGCCCCTACGTCGCCGCGTACCAGGTCCAGGGGCACTCCGCCCTGCAGATCTGCCTGCGGCACGTCCTGCCGAACATCGCGCCGACCGTCCTCGCCCAGTCCACCATCAACTTCGGATACGCCCTCATGGATCTGGCCGGCCTCTCCTTCCTCGGACTCGGCGTCCCCGCACTCACCCCCGACTGGGGCCGCATGGTCTTCGACGGCCAGACCGCCATCCAGCACGGCTACCCGCTCTCCGCGGTCCTGCCCTGCGCCGTCATCGTGCTGACCGTCGTCGCCTTCAACGTCGTCGGCGAGCGCTGGGCCGACCAGGTCGCCCGGAGGACCGCGTGAACGCACTCGACATCCAGGGGCTGCGGCTGCGGCTGCCCGGCACCGCCCGCCCCGTCCTCGACGGCGTCGACCTCACCGTCGCCCCCGGCGAGACCGTCGCGCTCGTCGGGGAGTCCGGCTCCGGCAAGACCCTCACCTCGCGCGGCGCCCTCGGCCTGCTGCCGCCCGGGGCGGACCCGGAGGGCCGGATCCTCGTCGACGGCGAGGACGTCCTCACCATGGACGCCGACCGGCTGCGCACCCTGCGCACCGGCAAGGCCGCCATGGTCTTCCAGGACCCGCGCGCGGCGGTCAACCCGCTGCGGCGCATCGGGGACTTCCTCACCGAGAGCGTCACCCTCACCGGGGTGCTGAGCAGGGCGGACGCCGACCGGCGCGCCGTCGAGCTGCTCGACGCCGTCGGCCTCGGGCCGGACCTGCTGCGCCGCTACCCCGGCCAGCTGTCCGGCGGCATGCTGCAGCGCGTCATGATCGCCGCCGCGCTGATGGGCGACCCGGTCCTGCTGCTCGCCGACGAGCCCACCACCGCGCTCGACGTCACCAGCCAGGCCGAGGTCATCGCGCTCCTGGACGGGCTGCGCGAACGCTTCGGCACCGGCCTGCTGTTCGTCACCCACGACCTCGGCCTCGCCGCCGCGATCAGCGACCGGGTCTACGTGATGTACGCCGGCCGGATCGTCGAGACCGGCCCGGCCGAGCGCCTGTTCGACCATCCCCGCCACCCCTACACGGCCGCCCTGCTGGCCTCCACCCCCCGGCTGGACAACCCCTCCGGCAGGCTCGCCGCGATCGACGGTCAACCACCGGACCTGCGGCAGGAGTTGACCGGCTGCCCGTTCGCCGCCCGCTGCCCGCTCGCCACCGACCTGTGCCGCGAGCAGGCCCCGCCGGCGCGGCCCGTCCCGGGGGAGCCCGGGCACCTGGCCGCCTGCCACCACAGCGACCTCCTCGAAGGGAGCGCCAGCCGTGCCTGAGCCCGGAACCACCCCGCACGACCCGGACCGGACGCCCCCGCCCGCGCTGGAGGTCACCGGGCTGCGCCGCACCTTCGGCACCGTACGGGCCGTCGACGACGTGTCCTTCACCCTCGCGGCCGGCGGATCGCTCGGCATCGTCGGCGAGTCCGGCTCCGGCAAGACCACCACCGCCCGCATCGTCGTCGGCCTCGAACAGGCCGACGAGGGGCGGGTCGCGGTCCGCGGCCGGGCCCGGACCGGCCCGGTCCGGGGCCGGGCGGCGCGGCTGGCCCGCGCCCGCGAGGTCCAGATGGTCTTCCAGGACCCGTACCTCTCCCTGGACCCGCGCACCAGCGTCGAGGCCGTGCTGCGGGAGACCCTGCGCCTGCACTTCCCCGGCACCGACCACGGGGCCCGGATCACCGAGCTCCTCGACCAGGTCGGCCTCGGCACCCGCGCGGCGGACGCGCTGCCGCGCCAGCTCTCCGGCGGGCAGCGCCAACGCGTCGCCATCGCCCGGGCGCTGGCCGTCCAGCCGGCCGTCATGGTCCTGGACGAGGCGGTCGCCGCGCTCGACGTCTCCGTCCAGGCCCAGGTCCTCAACCTGCTCGCCGACATCCGCGAGCAGACCGGCATCGGCTACCTGTTCATCACCCACGACCTCGGGGTCGTCCGCTGCGTCACGGACGAGGTGATCGTGATGCGGCACGGGCGGATCGTCGAGGCCGGGCGCACCGCGGAGGTCCTCGACGACCCGCAGCACGGTTACACCCGGCTGCTGCTGGAGTCCGTGCCCCGGCCCGGCTGGGATCCCGACCGGATCGCCGCCGCGCGCCGGGCGCTGTAGGCCGCCGCGGTCCGGCAGGTGGTGGGGCCTGCCGGACCGCGGTACCAGGGGTGCGGGCCGGTGCGGGCCGCCCGGAGCCGGGCCGGCACCCGTCCGGCCGGGTTCACCCCGATGGCCGATGCCTGTCGGGCCGGGACCGGGCCGCCCGTTCCGTAGCGTGCGGGTCCGGACCCCAGGCACCTACCGGAACGAGGCCCCCCATGGCTCACCCCCGGCCGTCCCGCCGCACGCTGCTGCGCTCCGGGGCCGCGCTCGCCGCGCTGGCCCTGACCGACGGCTGCTCCTCCGGCGGCGGCGACGAACCGTCCGCCCCGAGCGGCACCGCCACGGCCCCGGCCCCGACGGACACCCCGTCCGCCGCGGCCCGGGCGATGCCCGCCGAATCGGCCCCGCACTCCCGGACCTTCATGGCCTGGCCGGCCCTGGAGGAGGTGTGGGGCGACCAGCTCCCCGGCGTCCGCGAGGACATCGCCGGGCTGGCCCGGACCATCGCGGGCTTCGAGCCCGTCGTGCTGCTGGCCCGGCCCGACCAGGCGGACCAGGCGCGGCAGGCCTGCGGCTCCAGCGTCGAGGTGCTCGAGCTGATGGTCGACGACCTCTGGGCCCGGGACACCGGCCCGACCTTCGTCACCGGCCCGCAGGGGCTCGCCGGGGTCGACTTCAACTTCAACGGCTGGGGGAACAAGCAGACCCACGCCGACGACAGCCAGGTCGCCCGCAACCTGCTGGAGCACTACGGCGTCACCCGCGTCCAGGCGCCCGTAACCGGCGAGGGCGGCGGCATCGAGGTGGACGGCGACGGCACGCTGATGGCCACCGAGAGCTCCTGGGTCAACGACAACCGCAACCCCGGCAAGTCCCGCGACCAGATCGAGGCGGCCTTCAAGGACCTGCTCGGGGTCCGGAAGGTGCTGTGGTTCAAGGGGGTCGCCGGCCAGGACATCACCGACTGCCACGTCGACGCGCTCGCCCGCTTCGCCGAACCCGGCACCGTCGTCCTCCACCGCCCGGCCGCGAACACCCCGCCGGACATCTGGAGCATGGCCTCCGACCAGGCGCTCCAGGTCCTGAAGTCCGCCACCGACGCCGGCGGGCGCACGCTCAGGGTGGTCGAGATCCCGGAGCCCGACTTCGACCTGATCCAGGGGTCGGGCAAGAACTTCCTCGCCACCTACATCAACTACTACGTCTGCAACGGGGGCGTCATCGTGCCGCGCTTCGGGGACCAGGCGGCCGACGACCGGGCGGCGGGCATCATCGGCGACCTCCACCCGGGGCGGAAGGTCACCCCCGTCACCATCGACCACATCGCCGGTGGCGGGGGCGGCATCCACTGCGCCACCCAGCAGCAGCCCGCCGTCCCCGGGGCGAGCCCGTCCTAGGGTTTTGTCTGTCGGGGCCTGTCCGACGAGGGGCCCGGTCAGACGGTGGCGGACAGCGAGGCCATCAGGGTGCGCAGCACCTGCGCGGCGTCCACGGTGCCGTCGAGCGAGCCGATGGCGGCGATCCCGTCCACGGCCGCGGCGAAGGCCTCGCCGAGCGGGACGGGGTCGGCGGCGGAGCCGCGCTCGTCGACCAGCACCCCGAAGAGGCGGACGAAGCAGGACCGCCACCGCGCGTACTCGGCCTCCAGGCTGACCCTGACCCGTTCGTCGTTCAGGGCGAGCCAGTGCAGGGCGGCGTGCAGCCGCGCGAGGTCCGGGCTCTCCGGCCGCGTCAGCAGGGTCAGCACCCGCTCCGCCCGCTCGGCGTAGCCGCCCGGGCCGTCCACCGCCCGTTCGAGGGGGGCGATCCACTCGGGCCGGATGTCCGCGACCACCGCGACGATCAGGTCGGTGCGGTCCGCGAAGTGGTAGTGGCACATCCCGTGCGAGACCTCGCACAGCGCGGCCACGTTGCGGGTGGTGAAGCGGCCGGCGCCGGCGCCGGCGAGGAGGGTCCGGGCCGCCGCGATCAGCCGGGCCCGGGTCTGCTCGCCCTTGGCGGAGGAGCGCGTCCGGCCGCCGCCGGCCGGTGTCGCGGAGGGAGCCGGGGCCGTGCCTGTCGCCTGCGTCGCCATGGCGGCAACTGTAGCCAGGACCGGGGCGCGGCGGCAGGGAGACGGCCGTGGTCGTGGGGCCGCCGGGGCGGTCCGGACGGTCCGCGGGCGTTCCCCTGGCGGCTTCCGGGCGGCCCGGGGCGGGCGCGGTCGGGGGAAGTCGGGGGCGGATGCCTGCGCAAACTATTGACCGAGCGCTTGGTCAGTTCTACCTTTCCGGTCAACTGCGGTGCATGCAGCCGGCATTGACATGGAGGCAGAGATGAACGACCAGCTCAGATCCGAGCAGGCGGCCACGGCGGGCGTCGGCCGACGCGGATTCCTCGCGGCCGCGGGACTGGCCGCGGCCGGGGCCGCGCTGACCGTCGCCACCGGCGGCCCGGCCTCGGCCGGGCAGCGGCGCGGCACGGCGACCGACGGGCGGACGCTCACCGCCACCGGCCTCGTCGTGCCGATCGACACCGCCCGGCACGCCCGCACCTGGATGGCCTGGCCGGACAGCAGCACCATCTGGCGCAGCAAGCTCGCCGGCGTGCAGTCGAACATCGCGCTCATCGCGAAGACCATCGCGAAGTACGAGCCGGTCACCATGCTCGCCAACCCCGCCAGCGTCTCCAAGGCGCGCTCGATGTGCGGCACGGCCGTCACGGTCATCGGCGACATCCCGGTCGACGACTGCTGGATGCGCGACACCGGCCCGGTCTTCCGCACCGACGGCGCGGGCGGGTTCGACGCGGTCGGCTTCAACTTCAACGGCTGGGGCAACCGGCAGACGCACGCCAACGACGCACTGGTCGCCCGCCGCGTCGCCGCCTACCTCGGCGTCCCGTTCACCGCCGCCGGGCTCGTCACCGAGGGCGGCGCCGTCGAGACCGACGCGGCCGGCACCCTGATGGCGACCAGGAGCAGCATCCTCAACGGCAACCGCAACCCCGGCATGTCGCAGGCCCAGGTCGAGGCGGCCCTGTGCACCGCCTACGGGGCCACCAAGGTGATCTGGTTCCCCGGCATCGCCGGCCAGGACATCACCGACGACCACGTGGACGCCACCTCCCGGTTCGTCGGCGGCGGCACGGCCGTGGTGCAGGCGCCGCTGGCCGGTGACACCGACGTCTGGTCCAACGACGAGCGCCAGCAGTACCAGATCCTGTCCGCCGCCACCGGCGGGCAGGGCACCCCGGTCTCCGTCAGCCGGATCCAGGGCCCCGACTACAACCTGATCCGCTCGACCAACCCGTCCTTCGTCGGCTCCTACGCCAACTACTACCTCTGCAACGGCGCGGTGATCTCCGCCCAGTTCGGCGACACCAAGGCCGACGCGGCCGCCCGGACCACGCTCGCCCGGCTCTTCCCCGGCCGGACGGTCGAACAGCTCAACATCGACAACCTCGGCGCCGGGGGCGGCGGCATCCACTGCGTCACCCAGCAGCAGCCCGTCCCGTAGCGGGTGCCGTGCGGCGGGGGAGGGCGCCGGCCCGCCCCTCCGCACCGGGCCCGGCCGGTGCGGGCGGCCGGGCGGTCCGTGGCGGGTCAGCCGAGGGAGGGGATGTCGTGGGTCGCGCAGTGGATGCCGCCACCGCCGGCGGCTATCGCGTCGATCTTCACGGGGACGATCTCGCGGGTGGGGAAGTACTGCTTGAGGATCTGCTGGGCGCGGTCGTCGGCCCGGGCGTCGCCGAACTTCGGCAGGTAGACGCCCTTGTCGCCGATGTAGAAGTTCATGTACGAGGAGACGAAGGCGTCGCCGCGGCCGGTGATCTTGTCCGGGTCGGGCTGCTGGAGCTCGACGACCTCCAGCTTCCGGCCGCGCGCGTCGGTGGCGGTCTTGAACACCGAGCGCGCCTGGTCGGCGGAGCGGGACCAGACGTCGGCCGGGGTCCCGGGGAAGGCCTGGTCGAGCAGGACGACGCCGGGTGCGGCGAAGCGGGTCAGGCAGTCGACGTGGGCGTCGGTGATGTCCTTGCCCTTGACGCCGGCGAGCCAGATCACCTTGGTGACGCCGAGGACCCGCTTGAGTTCGGCCTCGACCTGGTCGCGGCTCATGCCGGGGTTGCGGTTGTCGTTGACGACGGAGCTCTCGGTGACCATCAGGGTGCCCAGGCCGTCGGTCTCGAAGGAGCCGCCCTCGGCGACCAGCTTGGTCTCGACGCGCTCCACGCCGTACTTCGCCAGCACCGCCCGGGCGACCTTGGCGTCGTTGCCGCGCTGCTGCTTGCCGCCCCAGCCGTTGAAGTTGAAGTCGACGCCCTTGACCTTGCCGCCCTCCTCGACGAACACCGGCAGGGTGTCCCGGGCCCACAGGTCGTCCACCGCGATCGGCACCACCTCGACGGCCGAGCCGCACGTCTTCTGCGCGGCGTCCTTCTGCTCGGGGCGGGCCATCATGACCACGGGCTCGCGGGCCGAGATGGCCTGGGCCAGCCCGGCGACGTCCCGTCGCACGTCCGGGAGCTGGTCGCCCCAGACCGTCTCGGAGGCCGGCCAGGACATCACCGTGCGCAGGTGCTTGTCCCACTCGGCGCCGAAGCGGCGGGGGCCGGAGCCGGTGCCGCCGGACTGCGTCGGCAGCGCGGTCGCCTCCGGGTCGAGGCCGTCGAGGTCGTTGCAGGCGGTGAGGCCGAAGGCGAGGACACCGGCGCCGGCGAGGGAGCGCACCAGGGTGCGGCGGGACAGGTCGGTGGGCATGCGGGATCTCCAGACGGGGTCGTGAGGGTTTCGGGAGAGGTGCCACGGGCGGGGCGCCCGGCGGTGCGGTTCCGTGCGGTTCCGAGCCGCGCGGTTCCGCGTGGTGTGGTGCGGGCCGGACGGGCCCTACGGCAGCGGCTCGTGCATGGTCGAGCAGTGGATGCCGCCGCCGCCGGCCATCAGGCGGTCCACGTCGAGCTGGACGACGTGACGGCCGGGGAAGGCAGCGGCGAGCGCCTCCTTCGCGGCCGCGTCCTTGTACGCGTCGCCGAACTGGGCGGTGACGACCCCGCCGTTGACGACGTGGAAGTTGAGGTAGGAGTCGACGAACTTGGAACTGCGGGAGCGCACGGTGTCCGGGCCGTGCACGGGGATGACCTGCAGCCGGCGGCCGCGGGCGTCGGTGGCGGCGGACAGGAGCGCGAACTGCTCGCGGGCGTCCCGCGCCCAGGCGTCGTTGCGGTCCGCCGGCGGCAGCTGGACCATCACGACGCCGGGCCGGATGAACCGCGAGGTGACGTCGACGTGGTCGTCGGTGATGTCCTGGCCCTTGATCCCGGGCAGCCAGATCATCTCGTCCGCGCCGTAGGCGTCCAGGACGGCGTCCTCGATCTCGTCCCGGCTCATGCCGCGGTTGCGGTTCTTGTTGACCAGGCTGCTCTCGGTGGCCATGACGGTGCCGTCGCCGTCGGTCTCGATCGCCCCGCCCTCGCCGACGAAGTCCGCGTAGGAGTGGCGCAGGCCGCGGCGGGCGGCCAGGCGCTCGGCGACCAGGGCGTCGTCGTCGTGGATCTGCTTGTTCCCCCAGCCGTTGAAGTTGAGGACCACCGCGTCCAGCCCGCCGCGGCCGTCCCGGCGGAACACCGGGGCGATGTCGCGCATCCACAGGTCGTCGGTGGGGATGGCGGTCGTCACCTCGACCGACGGCCCGCACCAGGAGCGGGCCTTGTCCGCGGTGTAGTCGTCGGGGGCGCACATGACCACCGGCTCGAACTGGGCGATCGTCCGGGCGATCAGGGCGATGTCCTCCTGGATCCGGCCCAGGCGCAGCCCCCACACGCCCCGGCGGGAGGGCCAGGACATCCAGGTCCGCGCGTGCGGGACGTCGTCCGCGGGCACCCAGGAGTAGGTTCCGGCGGAGCGGTCATCGCGGTGGTGGGTCATGAGGGTCTCCAGATCGTGCGACGGTGCCGGGAGGGGGCGGGCCACCAGGTCCACTGTTCGCGCCGCGACGCACCGGCGCACCAGGTGGCACGGTCCGGTGGCTGCACCCGCCCGCGGTCCCACACTCGCATTGACTGAAAAGTCAGTCAAACTTATCGGCGCACCTTGACCCGATCAGCGGTGAAGGGGCACGGAGCGTGACGAATCGGACGGGGGCGGCCGGCCCGGAGCGGGCCCGCCCGCCCCACCCGGTCAGGAGCCGAGACCCGCCAGCTCGGTCTCGACGGCCTCGGACATCAGCGTGCGGGCGTGCGCCAGCGGCAGGCTGCCGCTGAGCCAGCGCATGCTCAAGCCCTCCAGCAGCGCGGTCAGCCGCTCGGCCGCACCGGCCAGTGCGACCGCCGAGGACATCGGCCGCACCTCGCCGATCAGCTCGGCGATCTCCTGCACCCAGACCCGGGTGGCCCGCGCCAGATCCTCGCGCAGCGTCTCGTCGAACACCGCACTGGCCCTCAGTTCGCCCCAGGCGGTGCTGTTCTCCCGCACCTCGGCGCTGTCCTGGAGCTCCAGCAGCAGCGTCTGGTCCAGCTCCTCGCGCGGCGTCAGCGGGGGCGCGTCCGCGGGCCGGTCGGTGGTGTACCGCTCCGCCCGGTCGTTGATGAACTCCAGGGTCTGCCGGAGGATCCCCGTGCGGTCCTTGAAGTGGTAGTAGATCAGCGCGGTGGAAACCCCCGCCTCGGCGGCGAGCTCCTCGACCCGCAGGCCGCGCACCCCGCGTCGCGCGATCACCCGCGCCGCTGCTTCCAAGATCGACGTTTTACGACTGGCCACGGCCGCCACCTTACCGGGACGCCCCCGCCGGCCTCCGGGCACCGCCTGACCCGTCCGTCAGCGACCGGCCGGACGCGCGGGCGCGTTTGTATCCGTCGGGTATCGGCGGGGGCTCGGCCGGCCGTCGGTCCGCCGCCGCCCCGGGGGGCTCGGCCGTCGCGGCGGAGGCCGCGAGAGGTGGCCCGACCTGGGAGTTCGCGGCGGCGGGGTGGGCCGGGCCGCCCCTTCGGCCCCGGCGGCGGGGGGCCGGGAGCTGTCGTAGGGTTTCCGGACGGGCGCCCGGTGACGCCGCCGGACCCGTCCCGCACCCCACTCCACCACGCCCCGAGGAGCCGCCCGCCGTGTCCCCGCCCCCCGTCCGCGTGCTGCTGGTGGAGGACGACGAGCTGATGCGGAGGTCGTTCACCGTCGCGCTGGAACGCTACGGGTACCGGATGCGGGCCGCGGCCGACGGGCTGACCGGCCTGGAGCTCTTCCGGGAGGAGGAGTTCGACCTGCTCGTCCTCGACGTGATGCTGCCCGGGCTGGACGGGATCGGGCTCTGCCGCCGGATCCGGGAGACCAGCCTGGTGCCCGTGCTGATGATGTCCGCGCGCGGGGACGGACTCGACGTCGTCGCCGGCCTGGAGGCGGGCGCGGACGACTACGTGGTCAAGCCCGTGGACACCTACGTCCTGGTGGCCCGGATCCGCTCGCTGCTCCGGCGGGCGACGTACGCGCCGCTCCCGGGGCCCGGTCCCGACACCGGGGACGTGCTGGTCTTCGGCGACCTCACCGTCGACACCGCCGGCATGGTCGTCACCGTCGCGGGCAGCCCCGTCGCGCTGACCCCGACCGAGCTCAAACTGCTGCTGGAGTTCGCCGCCCACCCCGGCGTCGTGCTGGAACGGCACACCCTGCTGCGCGAGGTCTGGGAGTACGGCTGGGACGGCGACAGCCGCGTGGTGGACCTCTGCGTGCAGCGGCTGCGCCGGAAGCTGGGCCGGGACCGGATCGAGACGGTCCGCGGGTTCGGCTACAAGCTCCGGCGCTGAGCGGTGCGCCCGTTCTCCCGGCTGCGGCCGGCCCGCACCTCGCTGCGCTGGAAGATCGCCGCCCTGGCCGCGGCCACGGCCTGCCTGGTCGTCGCGGCCGTGGGCGTGCTGGTGCACCTGTGGACGGCGCACGACGTCCGCGACCGGGCCGGGGCACAGGCCTTCAACGCCGTGTACTCGGCCGTCGACGTCTACCGGCGCACCGGCACCCTCGCGGACGGCGCCGAACTCGACCCCGACGCACTGCCCGCCGCCCTGCGCCACCCCGCCGACGACGCCCGGCACACCGCCTACGACGGGCGCGTCGAGGGCAACCTGGGGCCGAGCGTCTGGGCTGCCCAGCGGACCGCCGGGCCCGGCAGCCCGGTGCTGGCCGTCCGGGTCAACCTGAGCCCGGAGCTGCACGACCTGCGCCGGCTCGACGTGACGATGGCCCTCGCCTCGCTGCTCGCCCTCGCGGCGGCCGCGCCACTGGCGGTCTACGGGGCCGGCCTGGTCGCCCGCCGGCTGCAGCGGGTCTCCGAGACGGCCGGCCGGATCTCCGCCGGGGACCTCGACGCCAGGACCGGGCCCACCGCGGGCCGGGACGAGGTGGCCGAGATCGCCGCCACCGTCGACCGGATGGCCGACGACCTCGGCCGGCGGCTGCGCACCGAACGACGGTTCACCGCCGACGTGGCGCACGAGCTGCGCACCCCGGTCGGCGGTCTGCTGGCCGCCGTCGACCTGCTGCCGCCCGGCGAGACCGAGGACCTGCTCCGGGCCCGGGTCCGCGACCTGCGCGCCCTGGTCGAGGACCTCCTGGAGATCTCCCGCCTGGACGCCGGCGCGGAGCGGCCCGTCCGGGCCCGGGTGCCGCTCGGGGCGGTCGTCACCGAGGCCGTGCAGCGCACCGGGCTCGGGGGCACCGAGGTCGTCGTCCCCGGCGCTTCGCCGCGCGCGGGGGCGGGGGCAGGGGCGGGGCGGATGGACGCAGAAACCGTGGCGGCCCCGGAGACCGCGGGCACCGTGGAGACCGACCCGCGCCGGCTGGAGCGGATCGTCGGCAACCTGGTGGTCAACGCCCACCGGCACGGGGCCGGCCCGGTGCGGGTCACCGTCGAGGGCCGGACGGTCGTCGTGCGCGACCACGGCCCCGGCTTCCCGCCCGACCTGTTGCGGCACGGCCCCCGCCGCTTCCACACCGGCTCCGCCGAGCGCGGCCCGGGCCACGGCCTGGGACTGACCATCGCCCTCGGGCAGGCCCGGCTGCTCGGGGCCGACCTGCGGCTGGACAACGCCCCGGACGGCGGCGCCGTCGCCACCCTGCGACTGCCCGGCTGACCCGGAAGCGCACCGCCGGCCGCGGTGACCGAGGCGCACCGCCGGGCCCGGTGACCCACCCGCGCGCAGCCGGGCGACGGAACCGATACGGAGTGGAGCGCGCGGTGATACACCGCGGCCGGGGCCCCCGATACACGCCCCGGACACCCTCGACGTGCACCCTTCCGCACCGACGAGGAGCCCGCCGTGACCGCCGACCCCCTTGCCCGCCACGCCCTGCTCACCACACCCGGGATCGCGGCCGCCACCACCGACCTGACCAGGGTCTACGGCGCCGGCGACACCCGGGTCACCGCCCTGGACCGGGTCAGCGTGGCCTTCCGGGAGGCCGAGTTCACCGCGATCATGGGACCCTCCGGCTGCGGCAAGTCGACCCTGATGCACTGCGCCGCCGGCCTGGACACCCCCAGCTCCGGTTCCGTGCGGATCGGCACCACCGAGCTGGGCACGCTGGGCGACCAGCAGGTGACCCGGCTGCGCCGGGACCGGATCGGCTTCGTCTTCCAGGCGTTCAACCTGCTGCCGACACTCACCGCGCTGGAGAACATCACGCTGCCGCTGACCATCGCCGGGCGCCGGCCGGACCGGCAGTGGCTGGACCGCGTGGTCGCCATGGTCGGGCTCGCCGGCCGCCTCCACCACCGGCCCGCGCAGCTGTCCGGCGGCCAGCAGCAGCGCGTCGCGGTCGCCCGGGCGCTGACCTCCCGGCCCGCGATCGTCTTCGCCGACGAGCCCACCGGCAACCTCGACTCGCACGCCGGCGCCGAGGTGCTCGGCTTCCTGCACGCCTCGGTGCGCGAGCTGGGACAGACGGTGGTCATGGTCACCCACGACCCGGTCGCCGCCGGCTACGCGGACCGCGTGGTGTTCCTCTCCGACGGCCGCCTGGTCGACGAGATGACGCGGCCCACCCCGGAGCGGGTCCTCGGGGTCATGAAGGGCTTCGACGCCCGCTCCCGCACCAGCTGACGCGTCGCCGGCCGACGCCCGCGCCCACCCGCCCCCGCCCGTCCTCCACTCCTCCCGAAAGCCGCCCATGCTGAGAACAGCCCTGCGCAACGTCCTGGCGCACAAGGCCCGTCTGGCCATGACCGTCCTCGCGGTCTGCCTCGGCGTCGCCTTCGTCTGCGGCACCCTCGTCTTCGCGGACTCGACCGCCGCCGCCCACCGCGCCGCCGCCTCCAGGAACTTCGCGGACACCGCCGTCACCGTCACCGCGCGGGCGGACCCCACCGCGGGACCGGCGGACCGGCGCGAGGACGTGCTCACCGACGCGCTCGCGCGGACCCTGGCCCAGCTGCCCGGCGTCGCCGCCGTCCGGCCCTCCGTCGACGGCGCCGCCGTGCTGAACGCCGCGGACGGCAGCCCGCTGAGGGTCCGGCCCGGGGCGAACCTGGCCGCGGCCTACGTCCCCGCCACGGGTGGGAAGGACGGCGGGACGGCCGGCCGGGACGCCCGCTACCCCCTGGTCGAGGGCCGCGCCCCCGCCGGCGGTGACGAGATCGCCGTGGACGTGGGCACCGCCGCCGCCGGCCGGTTGCACCTGGGCGACCGGGTCACGCTGGCCACCGACGGGCCGGCCATGACCAAGCGGCTCGTCGGCCTCGTCACCACCGCCGACACCCGGGTCACCGCCCGCGGCACCCTCGTCCTGTTCGACCGGGCGACCGCCCAGGAGCTGTTCGCCGCCCCGGGGCACTACACCGCGATCGACCTGTCCGCCGTGCCCGGCACCGCTCAGGCCGAACTCGCCCGGCGGGTCGCCGAGGTGCTCCCCGCGGAGCGGGCCGAGGCCGTCACCGGCGCGGCCCTGGCCGTTCAGCAGGCCGCCTACGTGGGCGTGCTGACCCGCGGGTACGAGAAGACGCCGATGGTCTTCGCCGGGGTCGCGCTGTTCATCGGTTCGTTCCTGGTCGTCAACACCTTCACCATGCTCGTCACCCGGCGCAGCCGCGAGATCGCGCTGCTGCGGGCGATCGGCGCCTCCCGCCGTCAGGTCGTCCGGACCGTCCTGGCGGAGGCACTGCTGGTCGGCCTCGCCGCCTCGGCGGCCGGGTTCGCGCTGGGCCTCGGCGTCGCCACCGTGCTGCCCGGGGTCCTGGGCGGTGGGGACACGCTGCCGCACGGCCCGCTGGTGATCGGGCCGCGCCCCGTCGCGGCGGCGCTCGGCGTGGGGGTGGGCGTGACGGTGCTCGCCGCGTGGCTGCCCTCGCGCAGGGCCGCGCGGGTCGCGCCGGTCGAGGCGCTGCGCACCGTCCAGCAGCCGCCCGCCGGCCGGGCCGGCCTCCGGGCCGGGGCGGGCCTGGCCCTGCTGCTCGCCGGGGCCGGCCTGCTGGTCGCGCTCGCGGCCACCGCCGAGGACGCCTCCGAGGCGAACCTGCGCAACGCCCTGCTGGGCAGCGGCCTGCTCGTCGTCGCACTGGTCGTGCTGGCGCCGCTGCTGGTGGCCCCGGCGGTGCGCGCCATCGGCCGGCCGGCCGATGCGCTCGGCCGGCGGCTGACCGGCGGCACCGGGATCACCGGTCACCTCGCCCGGCAGAACGTGCTGCGCGACCCGCGGCGCACCGCGGCGACCGCCGCCACCCTGCTGGTCAGCACCGCACTGGTCACCGGCCTCGCCGTCGTGGGCCACTCCACCGGGCAGGCCCTCGACCGTCGGGCCGCGGCCGGGCTCGGCGCCGACTACGTGATCGGCACCGGCAGCACCACGGCCGGCATCGACCCGGACGCCGTCCGGCGGGTGGCCGGGGCGGGCGGTGTGCGGACCGCGAGCGCCGTCACCGACTCCACCCTGTTCCTCGGCGGCGGCGTCCGGGAGGTCTCCGGGGTGGACCCGGCCACGGTCGGCGAGGTGATGCGGCTGCACTTCCTCGGCGGCTCCGCGCAGGACCTCGGGCCGGGCCGCATCGCCCTCTCCGAGACCGTCGCCCGGGAGAACGGTCTGCGCACCGGCAGCCGGGTCGAGGCCCGGATCGGCCCGGGCGGGGAACCCGCCCCCTACACCGTCGTGGGCGTCTACCAGGACAATCCCACCGCCCGCGACGCGCTCGGCGCCGAAGACGAGGTGCGGCGGCACGCCTTCCGGCCGGGCTCCGTCCAGCGGATCCTGGTGCGGACGGAGGGCGGCGAGGTCTCCGCGGCGGTGGAGGACCGGCTGCGGGCCGCGGTGGGCGGCAACCCGCTGCTGACGGTGCGGGACCGGGCCGCGGTCGTCCGGGCCGCCGCGGGCACCGTGGGCGACCTGCTGACCCTGGTGAACGGGCTGCTCGTGATCGGGGTGGTGATCGCCGTGCTCGGCGTCGCGAACACGCTGGCGGTGTCCGTGGCCGAGCGCACCCGGGAGATCGGTGCGCTGCGCGCCCTGGGCATGGACCGGGCGGGTGTCCGGCGGATGATCCGGCTGGAGGCGGTGACCGTCGCGGCGTTCGGCACCGGGCTGGGCCTGGCCGGCGGGCTGTTCTGCGCCTGGGCGGTCGGGGCGCTGGCCAACGGCGCGATGGCCGGGTACGCGTTGGAGCTGCCCTGGGGCCGACTGGCCCTGACCTGCCTGCTCGCCCTGCTGGTCGGTGCCCTCGCCGCCGCCGTTCCGGCCCACCGGGCGGCCGCGCTGAGCCCGCTGGAGGCCGTGGCCGAGGTGTGAGGCCGAGGTGCGGGGCCGAGGTGCGGGGCCGAGGCGCACGGCCGTGGTGTGAGGCCGTGGTGTGAGGCCGCACCCGGGCAGCCCGGCGGGACCACGGAGGTCCCGGCCGGCCGGGCTGCCCGGAACCGGGCGGCCGCGACTGGTCGGCGTCCCGGCCCGGGCGGCGGTGCAACGGTGGTTGCGGTGCGTCCCGGGTCGGGCGGCCTGGCAGTCGCAGATCTGGGTGTGGGTGTGGGTGTGGGTGTGGGTGTGGCGCGCCGGTTCAGGCGGAGTGCAGCGTGATCAGGCGGACGGCCGGGGCGGAGACCACCTGGACCGTGTCGACGCCCGGCAGGCGCAGCTTGGCGAAGCCGCCCTGGAAGGACACCAGTGCGTGCGGGACGGACGCGGTCGGCGTGCCGTCCGCCGTGAGCACGGCGTAGCCGGCGTTGAGTTCGACCGCTGCCTCGGCCCAGTCCTGGTCCATGACGCCCCCCGGTGTTCGGTCCCCCCGAAACGGTACCGATCGGTACCGACGGCAAGGACGGTACCGACCGGTGCCGTTTGGCGTCAAGGGTGGTTAGATCGGGGCCATGGCCGTAAACGCACGGGCGCGCCTGCTGAGCACCGCCGAGTCCCTCTTCTACGCCAACGGCATCCGCGCGGTCGGCGTGGAGCGGATCCTCTCCGAGTCCGGGGTGGGCCGGGCCTCCTTCTACCGGCACTTCTCCGGCAAGGAGGCCCTGGTGGTCGCCGTCCTGGAGGGGCGGGACGAGCGGTGGCGCGCCTGGCTCAGCGAGCGGGTCGCGGCCCACGGCGGCCACCCGCTCAACATCTTCGACGCGCTCGCCGAACGCTTCGCCGCGCAGGACTTCCGGGGCTGCGTCGCGATCAACACCATGACCGAGTTCGCGGACGCCTCCAGCCCGGCCCGCCGGATGGCCGCCCTGCACAAGACCCGGGTCATCGACCTGGTCGAGCAGCTGATGCGGGACGCGGACATCCCCGAACCCCTGGCCCGCGCCAAGCAGTTCGCGCTGCTGATGGACGGGGCCATCGTCACCGCCCTGCGCGAGGGGGCCCCGGACGCGGCCGAACGGGCCCGCGGCATCGCGCAGGCGCTGCTCGCCGCCTGACCGCGCCCCGGCCGCGCCCCCCCGTGCCGCTACCGCGGAGTGGTCAGGACGACGAGCTCCCTGGTCGCCCTGGTCATCGCGACGTAGCGGTCGACGGCCCCCTCGACGCCCCCGCCGAACGCCTCCGGGTCGACCAGGACCACCAGGTCGAACTCCAGGCCCTTGGACAGCTCCGGGGTCAGCGAGCGGACCCGCGGCGTCGCCCGGAAGGCCGGGTCCCCGATGACGCAGGCGGTGCCCTCCGCGTGCTCGGCGAGCCAGGCGTCGAGCACCGACTCCAGCTCCGCCGTCGACCCGTGGCGGACCGGGACGCCGTTGCTGCGGATGGACGTCGGCACGTTGGCGTCCGGCAGCGCGGCCCGGATGACCGGCTCGGCCTCCGCCATGATCTCCTCCGGCGTCCGGTAGTTCACGCTCAGCGAGGCCACCGTGACCCGCTCCAGCCCGGCCCGTTCGAGCCGTTCCCGCCAGGACTCGGTGAACCCGTGCCTGGCCTGGGCGCGGTCCCCGACGATGGTGAAGCTGCGGGAGGGGCAGCGCAGCAGCAGCATCTGCCATTGCGCGTCGGTGAGCTCCTGGGCCTCGTCCACGACGATGTGCGCGAACGGGCCGGCGAGCGGCTCCGGGTCGCCGGCGGGCACGGCGTCCTCGTCGACCAGGCTGTCCCGCAGGTCCTGCCCGCGCAGCATCGCCACCGCTCCCTCCCCGTCCTCGTCGGCCGCGAGGATGTGGTCGATGACCTGGGCCATGCGTTCGCGCTCGGCGGCGACGGCGGCCCGCCGCCGGCTCTGCCGGCGGGCGGCCTCCGGGTCGCCGAGACGCTGACGGGCCGCGTCCAGCAGGGGCAGGTCGGCGACCGTCCAGGCCTGGGCGTCCGGGCGCTGCAGCGCCCGGACCTCGTCGGCGGTGAGCCAGGGGGCGCACAGCCGCAGGTAGGCGGGGACCGTCCAGAGGTCGCCGACCAGGTCGGCCGCCTCCAGCAGCGGCCACGCCCGGTTGAGGGTGGTGACCAGGTCGCGGTCGCGCAGCAGCGACTTGTGGAACAGCTCCGGCGGGACGTCCTCCTCCTCGCCCCCCTCGGCGTGCTTGTCCAGCAGGATCGTCACCAGCTCCGCCCAGATCTGCTCGCGGGCCTCGTTGTGCGGGGTGCCCGGCTCCACGGAGTCGAACGCCTCGGCCCAGTCCCCGGCACTCAGCCACAGGTCGGACCAGTCGGTGCTGACCGTCATCCCCGCGGCGGGCGGCTCCTCGTAGACGGCGACGGCCTTCTCGACCGCCTTGACCAGCGCGGCGGACGCCTTCAGCCGGGCCACCTCCGGGTCGCTCTCCTCCACCGCCCGGGCGCCCTCGGCGACCAGGTCGCGCAGGGTGCAGGTCCGCACGCCCTCCTCGCCGAGGCTGGGGAGGACGTCGGCGACGTAGGAGAGATAGGGCTGGTGGGGGCCGACGAAGAGCACGCCGCCGCGGCGGTGGCCGAGGCGCGGGTCCGAGTACAGCAGATAGGCGGAACGGTGCAGGGCGACGACGGTCTTGCCGGTGCCCGGACCGCCGTCCACGACGAGGGCCCCGCGCGACCCCGCCCGGATCACGGCGTCCTGGTCGGCCTGGATGGTGGCGAGCACGTCCCGCATCCGGGGCGAGCGGGAGCTGCCGAGGCCGGCGATGAAGGCGGACTGGTCGTCCAGGGCGGCGTGGCCCTCCAGCCCGTCGGTCGTGAACACCTCGTCCCAGTAGTCGCTGATCCGGCCGCGGGTCCAGCGGTAGCGGCGCCGGCTCGCCAGGCCCGCAGGGTTGGCGTGGGTGGCGGCGAAGAACGGCTCGGCCGCGGGGGAGCGCCAGTCGATCAGCAGACGGCGCCCCGCACTGTCGGTGAGGCCCAGCCGGCCGATGTACACCGGCTCGGGGCCGTCCGCACCGACCACGCGGCCGAGGCACAGGTCCAGGCCGAAGCGGCGCAGGGCGCGCAGCCGGGCGGTCAGCCGGTGGACCTCCGCGTCCCGGTCCATCGCGGCCCGGCCGATGCCGCCGGGCGCCTTCCGTGCGGCGTCGAGCTGCTCGGACAGCTCGGCGACGGTCTGTTCCAGGCTCTCCGTGATGGCGGCGAAGTGTCGTTCGTCGGCGGCGATCAGCGCCGGGTCGGCCTTGGCGGTGAGGTGGTCGGGCAGGTCGAAGGCGCTGGCGGTCAGGGGGTGCATGGCATCGGCTCCGTTCCGGGGTTCCGAGGTCGATCCCGGGAGACCCGGCGGTGCCGCCGGCTCCGGTCTCGGCCTGCGATTGTGCGGCAGCACGGGGGCCTTGCGGCAAGACCCCCGGTGCGCTATAGGTTGAGAGTGGCAAGGGATGGGTTCACTCCCTCGCCGTCGCGCTGGTTCTCGCGCTCCCCGCCGCCGTATCCCGGGCGGGCTTCGGGATTTGCCTCCGGCCCGCTGCGGGCCTAGTGTTCTCTAGTCGCTCGACAGGGAGCACCGGACACGCATCGGCGCGGACGGTCCCGGGGCGGCCAATCCCCTGAAACACCACTTCCCGGCTCGGGTCGGGTCGCGTCCTGTCGCGGCTCGGTGCGTATTCGGCATGTGCGTTTATCGGATTGCGGCCGGATTCGCTTTTCGGAGCGGAGGTCGGCTAGAGTTTGAAACGTCGGACGGGGCGCAAAACCCCGGAAGACACTGGCGAATTGGATGACGAAGCCCCGGAAAACGGAGCGGAAAACATCTGATAAGCTGTAAACACGAAAGAACGAAGCGCCCGGAGGGCCTGCTGGAAGGCAGACCGAAGGAAGTGTCCGTTCCTTGAGAACTCAACAGCGTGCCAAAAGTCAA
>NZ_JBFAZB010000018.1:46778-133477 GCF_040681575.1 Kitasatospora sp. NPDC051702 | reverse complement strand
GGCTCCCAGTAGACGACTGGGTTGATAGGCCGGATATGGAAGCCCTGTGAGGGGTGGAGTTGACCGGTACTAATAGGCCGAGGGCTTGTCCTCAGTTGCTCGCGTCCACTGTGTTGTTCTGAAACAACGACTGCCTTGTCGGCGGGTCGACAGTTTCATAGTGTTTCGGTGGTCATAGCGTGAGGGAAACGCCCGGTTACATTCCGAACCCGGAAGCTAAGCCTCACAGCGCCGATGGTACTGCAGGGGGGACCCTGTGGGAGAGTAGGACGCCGCCGAACAATCATTCACGAAGAACCCCCGCCGGGATATCCGGCGGGGGTTCTTTGCGTTTCCGGGCTTCCCCCTGCGATCAGCGCCGCCGGACGGGCCGTAGCAGACCGGCCTGATCATGACGATCAAGTCGATCAAGCCGCGCGGGCTGCCGGCCGGAGGTCGGGACGGCCGGAATCGACGGAGAACGATCAGCCTCCCTGCCCGGACGGCAGTGGCCGACAGCGCCGCCACGAGGCGGTATGACCCACGTCACAGTGCCGAACCCTGGCTGTGCGCAGAACGTTCACATAATCTCCCGGAGCGAGTTGCCGAAGCGTGCGGTCGCGGACTGCCGGATTGCCGGTGTCCGCAACGGGGGGCCGGAGAGGGCATCTGCACATGTCGATGTTCATCGAAATCGAAGTCGAATCGGCATCCCCCTGTCCCTCGTGCCGGCTGATCCGCCGCACTTGAGGAAAACGATCCACCTGGCGAGCCGAGGCCGACCCGTCCGTCGGCCCCCTCGGTCAGGTGCTGCGTGCACAGAATGAAATGTCCGCGAACGACTTCATTCGGAGGATCGACGTGAACCTGGGCAGATACGTCGCGTCAGGCGACCGTGTGGCCGCGGAACTCCTGCTCGCCGGCAACGGTGACCCCGTGGTCGACCAGGGAGTGTCCGGCATCGGGGGAGTCCCCGCACCCGACGGGGCACCGTCCGGCCTGCGGGCGGTACTCACCGCCTACGCGACCAGCGGGCTGGCCGAGGCGGTCGCCGTCCTGGGCACCGTCCGGGACGAGGGTCTCGCGGTGCGCGACCGGGTGCAACTGGCCTGCCTGGCTTCGGTCTGGTACCGCAGCTGGGGCGACGTGGACCGCAGTGCGGCCTGCGCGCGCCGCGCGGTCGCGGAGGGCCGCGGTCTGGACGCCGCGAGCCGGGCGGCCGGGCACCGGGCGATGGCCCTGCACGCCGGCCACACGGGCGACGAGGCGCTCGGCGACGAGCACCGTCGATTAGCACTGGACCTCGCGCCGTCCGGCCACCCGGCACTGCTGGGGCTGATGACCAGTCTGTACCGCGCCCGGCACGCCATCGACCGCGAGGAGTTCGGCGTGGCCCTCACGGAGGCGGAGGTCGGGGTCCGGTTGTGCCGGACGGGCGGGCACCTCGGCCTGGAACCGTTCGCGCTGAGCGTCGGTGCGGACGCGAAGTCCCGGGCGGGCCGGCTCGACGACGCGCTGGTGGACGCCGTGCATGCCGCAAGACTGCGCGAGACCACGGGAGTCCGGCACGACGAGGCCTACGGCCTGCTCGTCCTCGGGGCGGTGCACCGCCGAAGACGGGACTTCGGGCAGGCCAGGGCGGCGCTGGAGGCGGCGGCCAAGGAGCTGCCGCCCGGGCCCGCGGCCCGGGCGCTGGACGCCGCGATCCACGGCGAGCTCGGCCGGGTGGTCGTCGCCGACGATCCGGTGCTGGCCCGGCAGCACGTCCAGTCGGCCGTGGCCGGTGCGGACGGCGCGGGGCGGGCCGCCGCACTGCTGGCCCGGGCCTGGGTGGCGCTGGTCTGCGGGGACACCGGTACGGCGATGGCGGACGGCGAGGAGGCGAGGCTGATCGCCGAGCGGCGGGAGCAGCCCGCGACCGGCGCCGAGGCCATGGAGCTGTTGGGCCTGGTCGCGGTGGATCCGCGGGCCGCCGCCGCCCTGTTCGAGCAGGCCAGGCTGGGATACCGCGCGGTCGGGGACCGCCCGGGTGAGGCGCGGGTGCGGACGGTGGCGGCGGCCGAGCGCGGCGCGACGGGGAGCCGGACGGCCCGCTCCGAGGAGGAGACCCTGCGTCACCGGGGGGTGTCGCTGGCCCCCGGGGTGGCGGACGCGCTCACGGTCGTGGCCCGGCGGACGCCGCTGATCGCCGTGCTCTGCCTCGGCGGGTTCCGGGTGCTGCGGGCCGGATCCGGCATCGCCCCGAACGAGTGGCAGTCGAAGAAGGCCCGCGACCTGCTGAAGATCCTGGTCTCGGCCCGCGGCCGCCCGGTGCCGCGTTCGAGGCTGATGGAACTGCTCTGGCCCGGCCAGTCCCCGGCCGCGGGCGGCAGCCGTCTGTCGGTCCAACTCTCCACGCTGCGAAGGGTGCTGGACCCGGACCGGCGGATCCAGCACGCCAGCCTGATCGACGCCGACCGCTCGGCGGTCGCGGTCAACCTCGACCTGGTGCACGTGGACGTGGAGCGCTTCCTGATCGCCGCCTCCGACGCGTGCGCGGCGCACCGGCACGGTGACGCCGCCGCCGACGAGCTGCTGGTGGCGGCCGAGGCCCTGTACGTCGGTGAGTTCATGCCCGACGACCCGTACACCGACTGGACGCAGGAGCTGCGCGACGAGGCCCAGACGGCCTACGTCAGCGTCCTGCGCGCCCGGGTGACGCGCTCCTCCGACGTCGACCAGCGGGTCTCGTGCCTGCTGCGGATCCTGCGCTGCGACTCCTACGACGAGGAGGCGCACATGGAGCTCGTCAGGGTCCTGCGGGGTGCCGGCCGGCACGGGGAGGCGCGGCGGCGCTACCGCTTCTACGCCCGCTGCATGCAGGAGATCGGCGTCGCCCCGGCCGCACCGCACGAGTGGGCGCCGGAACCCGCCTGACGCGGAGCTCTCCCCGGGCCGGCCGGCGGGCCCTCGAAACCCGCCCCCCGGTACCGCTCCCACCCCTCTCCCCACCCTCTCCCGGTACCTCTCCCCACCGTTCTCCCCACCGTTCTCCCCGGCGTCCTGCGGTCGGCCGTCAGGGCCGTGACCAGCCGTTCCAGGCCCGCCGGAAGGCGACTCGAAGGAGACTCGAAGGCCACTCGAAGGCCGCTCGAAGACTGCCTGAACCGCCCCTGAAGAAAACCGGAAAGCCCCCTGGCGAGACTGGCCGCGCACCACCTCGACAGGGAGGAACGACGGTGAGCGACCGGCGTGATCAGGAGCGGTCCGACCGGACCACGGCGAGCGTGTCGCCCTACCCGGGCGACCGCACCGTGCACGGACTGCTGGAGGACTGGGCGGACGGGACGCCGGACGCGCCGGCGCTGCGCTACGGCGAGGCGGCGCTGACGTACCGGCAGCTGGACGAGCGGGCGAACCGCCTCGCGCACCACCTGCTCCGCAACGGGGCCGGTGCCGAGGCGAGGGTCGGTCTGGCCGTCCGCGACGAGAACTGGGTCGTCGGCGCGCTGGCCGCGCTGAAGGCCGGCGCCTGCTACGTGCCGCTGGACCCGGAGTACCCGGCCGAGCGGCTGGCGTACATGGCGCGGGACGCGGGGGTCGACGTCGTGCTGAGCACCCGCCGGCACGACGTCGACCTGCCCGGGCGGCGGATCGACGTCGACGCGCCGGACCTGGCGGCCGAACCCGCCACCCGGCCGGACGTCCGGGTCGGCCCGCAGTCCCTCGCGTACATCATGTACACCTCCGGCTCGACGGGCGGGCCGAAGGGCGTCGCCGTCACCCACCGGAACATCGTCCGGCTGGTGCGCAGCGCGGACTCGATCGAGGTCCGGCGTACGGACACCGCGGCGCAGGCGGCCACCATCTCGTTCGACGCGGCCACGCTGGAGACCTGGGGCGCCCTGCTCAACGGGGCCCGGCTGGTCGGGCTGGCCAGGGACGACGTGCTGGTGGCCGAACGGCTGCGCGGCGCGCTGGCCGCGCACGGCGTGGACGTGCTCTTCCTGCCCACCGCGCTGCTGCGGCAGGTGGCGGCGGAGGACCCGGCGGTGTTCCGCGGGCTGCGCAGCCTCTCCTTCGGCGGGGAACAGGCCGACGCCCGCACCCTGGCGAGGGTGGCCGCGCACTGCCCGGACACCGAACTGGTCAACCTCTACGGCCCCACCGAGATCACCACCTACGCCACGGCCCACCGCTGCGGGGACGTGACCGGCGCGGACCGGACGGTGCCGATCGGCCGGCCGGCCGCCAACAGCGCCGCGTACCTGCTGGACGAGGACCTGCGGCCGGTGCCCGCCGGAACCCCGGGGGAGCTGTTCCTCGGCGGGGACGGTGTGGCCCGCGGCTACCTCGGGCGGCCGGGGCTGACGGCCCGGCGGTTCCTGCCGGACCCGTTCGCGGCGGAGCCCGGCGCGCGCATGTACCGCACGGGCGACCTGGCCCGGAGGCGGGCGGACGGCGCCCTGGAGTTCCTGGGGCGGGTGGACCGGCAGGTGAAGGTGCGCGGGCACCGGGTGGAGCCGGCGGAGGTCGAGGAGGTGCTGCGGGGGCTGCCCGGTGTGGTCGAGGTCGTGGTGTCGGCCGACCGGGACCCGCACGGTGGCCTGCGGCTGGTCGCCCACGTCGTCCTGGACGGCGTCGGCCCGGCGGACGTGCGGGCCGGACTGGCCGGGCGGCTGCCCGGGTACCTGGTGCCCGCGGTGTTCGTGGTGCTGCCGCGCCTGCCGTTGAACGCCAACGGCAAGGTCGACCTGGCCGCTCTGCGGGTCCCGTCCGCCGACGGGGGCGACGACGGGAGGTCCGACGCGGACCCGGACACCGGGGCGACGCCGGCCGAGCGGGAGCTGCTGGCCATCTGGCGCGAGTCGCTCGGGGTCCCGGTCCACGGGGTGGACGCCGACTTCTTCGACCTGGGCGGCAACTCGCTGGCCGCGGCCCGGGTGCGCTCCCGGCTGTCCGCCGCCACCGGGGTGGAGGTGCCGCTGCACCTGGTCTTCGACCACCCCACGGTCGCCTCGCTCGCCGCGGCCGTGGCCGCGCTGACGCCGCCGCGGGGCCCCGCGGGCCCGGTCGCCGCCGAGGCCGCAGCCGAGGCCACCCCCGCGGTGGAGGGAGCGCAGCGCGACGTGGCCGACCTCCTGGCGGAGTTCGAGGGCCTGGATCCCGTCGGCCCCGAGCCCGGGGGCCCGGAGGCCGCGGCGGCCCCCGTGTCCGTGCGTGCCGGCCGCCCGCGAGCCGAGGAGACGATCCGATGACCGCGCCCGACCCGCTCGACCGGCTGCGCGCGCTGCCGGACGACCGCAGGACCGCCTTCCTGCGCAGGCTGCGGCAGGAGCGCGCACAGTACGACCTGCACCCGCTGACCGCCGCCCAGCGCCGGATGTGGCTGCACGACCGGCTCTGGCCGGGCAGCCCGATGTGCCAGGTGCACTTCCGCTTCGAGCTGGCGGGCCCGCTCGACGAGGCCGCCCTGGTCGAGGCCTTCGACCGGGTGCTGGCCCGTCACCAGGCGCTGCGCACGGTGTTCCTGGAGATCGACGGCGAACCGTGGCAGTGGGTGCTCCCGCGGGCGCCGGAGGGCGCACGGCTGCGGCTCGGCGCCGACCACGAGGGTGGGCCGTTCGACCTGGCCGCCGCACCGCCGGTGCGGGCGACGCTGGTCCAGGACGGAGCGGAGCGCCGGGTGCTGCACCTGGAGCTGCACCACATCGTCTGCGACGGCTGGAGCATGGGCCTGCTCTTCGACGACCTCTCCCGCGCCTACGGCGGCGCGCTCCCGGGGCCGGCGCCACGGCACGTCGACGTGGCGGCCGAGTCGGAGGCCGAGGAGCTGGTGGAGTTCTGGCGCCGGCACCTCGACGGGGCGCCGGCCGCGATCGGCCTCCCGACGGACCTGCCGCGGCCGCCGGTGCTGGACGAGTCCGGCGCCGAGCTGTCCTTCGACTGGCCAGCCGAACTCGCCCACGGTACGGCCGGGTTGGCCGCCGAGGTGGCCGGCACGCCGTACATGGTGCTGCTCGCGGCCTGGCAGGCCGTCCTGTCGCGCTACGGCGGACCGGACTTCGTGGTGGCGACGCCCGTCGCCGGGCGGACGACGCTGGCGGCCGAGGGTGCCGTCGGGCTGTTCGCCAACACCGTCGCGCTCCGGGCCGCGGTGCCGGGCACGCTCACCTTCCGCGGCCTGCTGGAGCGGGTCCGCGGGACCACGCTCGCCGCGCTCGCCCACCAGGAGCTGCCGTTCGACTCCCTGGTGGACAGGCTGCGGGTGGAGCGGGACCCGGGTAGCACACCGCTCGCGCAGGTGATGTTCGCGATGGAGAGCGGCTGGGCGGAACGCCTGCGGCTGCCGGGCGTCACCGTGCACGGCGTCGAACTGCCCACCGGCACGGCGATGTTCGACCTCACCCTGACCCTGACGCCGGGGCCGGACGGCATCGCGGGCCGGCTGGAGTACCGCACCTCGCTGTTCACCGCCGCCACCGCGGCCCGGATCGTCGGGCACGTGCGCACCCTGCTGACGGCGGCGCTCGCCGACCCGGACCGCAGGATCGAGGACCTCCCGCTGCTGACGGCGCAGGAGCGGCGGACCGTCGACGCCTGGAGCGGGACCCGGCCGCCGGTGGCGCCCTGGCGTCCGGTCACCGAGCTGATCGCCGCCGTCCCGGCGGAGCGGATCGCCGTGGTCCACGGCGGCCGCCCGGGGCCCGGCACCCCGGGAGGCGACGGACCCGGCCGGGAGGGAACCGACGGCCACGGCACCCGCGAGCGGCTCAGCTACGGCGAACTCCGCGCCCGGGCCGAGCGGATCGCCGCCGCGGTGCGCGCCGCCGGAGCCGTCGACGAGACGCCGGTCGGGGTGTGCCTGCGGCCCGGGCCGGACGCCGTGGCGGCGTTCCTGGGGATCCTGGCGGCGGGCGCGGTGTACGTCCCGCTCGATCCCGACCTGCCGGCCGAGCGGCTCCGGTACCTGGTCGAGGACTCCGGCACCGCGCTGGTCCTCGCCGAGCCCGGCACGTTCGCGCTGCTGCCCGAAGGACCGACCGTGCTGACATCCGGCCCGGAGTCCGGCCCGGCCCGCGACGGTGCGCGCGACCCGCAGCCCGCCGCGTCCCGACCCGCCGTCACCCTGCGCCCGGACCAGGCCGCCTACCTGATCTACACCTCCGGGTCGACCGGCCGCCCCAAGGGCGTGGTCAGCACGCACCGCGGACTGACCAACCTGGCCGACGCGATCCGCGACCTGCTGGCGATCGGACCGGACGACCGGGTGCTCGCCTTCCACGCGCCCGGCTTCGACGCGGCCGTCTCCGACCTGCTCACCGCCCTGTGCGCCGGCGCCGAACTGCACCTCGCGCCGCGCGCGGAGCGGATGCCGGGCCCCGACCTCGCCCGCACCCTGCGGGAGCGGCGCATCACGATGGTCGACGTCCCGCCGATCGCCCTGCAGGCGATGGACCCGGCGGAGCTGCCCGACCTGCGGGTGCTGACCGTCGGCGGCGAGGCCTGCCCGGTGGACGTCGCCGAGGCGTGGCGCGCCGGACGCGCCTTCCACAACACCTACGGCCCGACCGAGGCCTCGGTGATGGTCACCGGCGGCCGCTACCGGGGCGGTCCGACGGTGCCGATCGGCCGGCCGCTGACCGGCACCCGGATCCACGTGCTGGACGACGCGCTGCGACCGGTGCCGATCGGCGTGGTCGGGGAGCTGTACCTCGGCGGGGCCGGGGTCGGGCGCGGCTACCTCGGGCGCCCGGGGCTCACCGCCGCGGCCTTCCTGCCGGACCCGTTCGCGGGCGGCGGTGCCCGGCTCTACCGCTCCGGGGACCTCGCCCGCTGGCGTGACGACGGCACCCTGGACATCCTCGGCCGCCGCGACGGACAGGTGAAGATCCGCGGCAACCGGGTCGAGCCCGGCGAGGCCGAGGCGCGGTTGCGGGAGTGCCCCGGGGTCGCCCGGTGCGCGGTGGTCGTCCGGGAGGACGAGCCGGGGCGCCGACGGCTGGTCGGCTACCTGGTGCCGGACGGCGCCAGTGCGCCCGGCGCCGACTCCCTGCGCGAAACCCTGCTGCGCAGCCTGCCGGACTACCTGGTGCCGGAGGCGTTCGTGGTCGTCCCGGACCTGCCGACGACCCCGAACGGCAAGCTCGACCACCGCGCACTGCCCGTGCCGACGACCGCCCGGCCCCGGCTCGGCACCCCGTACCGGGCGCCGCGGGGGGCCACCGAGACGGCCGTGGCCGCGGTCTGGCGGGCCGTGCTCGGCCTGGACCGGGTCGGCGCCGACGACAACTTCTTCGACCTGGGAGGGAACTCGATGCTGGTGGTGAAGGTCCACACCGGGCTGCGGGAGGCGCTCGGCGTGCGGCTCGCCGCGGTCGACCTGTTCCGCTACCCGTCCGTCGCGCGGCTGGCCCGCTTCCTCGACGCCGACGGGGGCACCGGGCGGGACACCGCCGCGCCCGCCCGTCCGGCCGCGGCCGCCACTGCCAGCACTGCCGCCACCGCCACGACCACCGCCCCCGGACGGCGGGCCCTGGCGGCCCGCACCCGGCGGCTGCACGCGGGGGAGGGGGAGTCATGACCGAGGACGGTGGACTGGACATCGCCGTCGTCGGGCTGGCCGGCCGCTTCCCCGGCGCCGAGGACGTGACGGCCCTGTGGCGGGCGCTGCTGGACGGCCGCCCGACGACCAGCCGGTTCACGCCGGAGGAGCTGGCCGGCTCGGTGCCCGCCGCGGAGTACGGGCGCCCGGACTACGTGCCGGTGTTCGGCGTCCTGGACGGCGCGGACCGCTTCGACGCGGGCTTCTTCGGCTACTCGCCGCACGACGCCCGGCTGATCGACCCGCAGCAGCGGGTGTTCCTGGAGTGCGCGTGGCAGGCGCTGGAGTCGGCCGGGCACGTCGCCGACGTCGACGAGCTCGCCGTCGGGGTCTACGGGGCCACCGGGATGAGCGGCTACCTGCTCCACCACCTGCTGCCCGCGGGGGAGGCCGTCGGTTCGGAGTACGAGATGTCGGTGGCCAACGACAAGGACGCGGTGGCCACCCGGGCCGCCTACCACCTCGGTCTGCGCGGCCCGGCGATGGCCGTCCAGACGGCGTGCTCCTCCTCGCTGGTCGCGGTGCACCTGGCCGCGCAGGCCCTGCTCGCGGGGGAGTGCGACGTGGCGCTGGCGGGGGCCGCGCACGTGCGGCTGCCGCTGCGGGCCGGCTACCGGTACGAGGCCGGCGGCATCATGGCCCGCGACGGGGTGTGCCGCCCGTTCGACGCGTCGGCCACCGGGACGGTCGGCGGCAGCGGGGTCGCGGTGGTCGTGCTGCGGCGCCTCGCGGACGCGCTCGCCGACGGCGACACCGTCCACGCCGTGCTGAAGGGCTCCGCGGTGAACAACGACGGCCGCGCCAAGGTCGGCTACACCGCGCCGAGCGTCGAGGGCCAGGTGGACGTGGTGCGCACCGCCCATCTGGCGGCCGCCGTGGACCCGGCGACGATCGGGTACGTCGAGGCGCACGGCACCGGCACCGCCCTCGGCGACCAGGTCGAACTCGCGGCCCTGCGCGAGGTGTTCGGCTCCTCCGGGGGGCGGCGCGCGCTCGGCTCGGTCAAGGCCGTCACCGGGCACCTGGACGTCGCGGCCGGGGTCACCGGCCTGATCAAGGCCTGCCTCGCCGTGCGGCACGGCGTCGTCCCGCCCAGCCCGTACTTCGCCACCGCCCACCCCGACCTGGCCGGGGACGCCTCCTTCCTCGTCGGCACCGCGCCGGCGCCGTGGCCGGTGGTGGGACCGCCCCGGCGGGCCGGCGTCAGCTCCTTCGGGATCGGCGGCACCAACGCCCACGTCGTCGTCGAGCAGCCGCCGGAGCCCGCGGTGCTCCCCACGGCCCGCACCGAGCACGTGCTGGTGCTGTCGGCCAGGACGGCGCCGGCGCTGGACCGGGCCCGGGAGGAGCTGCGCGCCCACCTGGCCGGGGCCGGGGCGGACCTCGAACTCGCCGACGTGGCGCACACCCTGAGCCGCACCCGGCGCCGGTTCGAGCACCGGCTCGCGCTGGCCTGCCGGAGCACCGGGGAGGCCGTCGACGCGCTCTCCCGCCCGGCGGCCCTGGACACGGCCGACGGCGAGGACACGGACGGCACGGTCGCCTTCCTCTTCCCGGGCCAGGGCGCGCAGCACGCGGGCATGGGCGAGGAGCTCTACCGGACGGAGCCGGTCTTCCGCGAAGAGCTGGACCGGTGCGCCGACACGCTCGCCCCGCTGCTCGGCCTCGACCTGCGCGACGTCCTCCACCGGGCCCCCGACGACGACCTGCTGCGGCAGACCCGGATCACCCAGCCGGCGCTGTTCGCCGTCGAGTACGCGCTGGCCAGGCTCTGGGAGCACCGCGGTGTGCGGCCCGCGGCGGCCGCCGGCCACAGCGTCGGCGAGTACGCGGCGGCCTGCCTGGCCGGGGTGTTCCGGCTGCCGGACGCGCTGGCGATCGTGGCCGCCCGGGGGCGGCTGATGCAGTCGCTGCCGCCCGGCGCGATGCTCTCCGTGCCGCTGCCGGCCGCCGAGTTGGCGGCCCGGCTGCCGCAGGGGGTGGAGCTGGCCGCGGCCAACGCGCCGGCCCTCTCCGTCGCCTCGGGTGCACCGGGGCCGGTCGCCGAACTCGCCGCGAAGCTGCGCGCCGAGGGCCTCGACTGCCGGGAGCTGCGCACCTCGCACGCCTTCCACTCGGCGATGATGGAGCCGGTGCTGGGCGAGTTCGCGGAGTTCGTCGGCCGGTTCGAGGCGCGGGCCCCGCGCTTCCCGGTGCTCTCCGGCCTCGACGGGGAGCCGCTGTCCGCCGCCGACGCCGCCGATCCGGCCTACTGGGCGCGGCAGTTGCGCGAGCCCGTCCGGTTCGACGCCTGCGTCCGGCGGCTGCTCGCCGGGCCGTCCGCGCTGCTGGAGGTCGGCCCCGGCGCCGCCCTGACCACCCTGGTGCGTCAGCACCGGGCCGGCGGGGGGCGGAGCACGCCCTCGCTGCCCGGGCCCAGGGAACGGGGCGGCGAACGGCTGGCGATGGCCGCCGCGACCGGCCGGCTGTGGCTGGCCGGGGTCGACGTCGACCTGCACGGGGGCGGGCCGGCCGAGCGCCGCCGCCGGGTGCCGCTGCCGACCTACCCCTTCGAGCGGGAGCGGCACTGGGTCGAGCAGCCCGGCGCGGCCGCGCCGCGGACCGCGGAGCCGGCCGCCGCACCCGGGCCGGCCGGGACCCCGGAGGAGGTCGTCCGGCGGATCTGGAGCGACCTGCTCGGCATCCCCGAGATCGGCCCGGACCAGGACTTCTTCGGCCTCGGCGGGCACTCGCTGCTGGGCACCAAGGTGGTCGCCCGGATCCGTGAGGCGCTCGGCGTCGACCTGCCGGTCGGCGCGCTGTTCGACACACCCACCCTCGGCGGCCTGACGGCCACCGTCACCACGCTCCTGGCCGGGCGGGACGGGCCGCAGGAGCCCGCCGTGCAGGACCCGCCGCGCCGGCCCGCCGGGCCGGACCCGGTGGCGGACGAACCCGGCGTGCCGGACTCCGCCGCGCAGGAGCCCGCAGCGCCGGAGCAGCCGGACGGCCTGGCCGGGCTGCTCGCCGAGATCCGGGCGATGACGCCCGCACAGGTCAGACAGGAGCTCGGCGGCCAGGCCCCGGGCGGGACACCGAGGGAGGACCGGCCGTGACCGGGGACCAGCACTACCGGGTCGTCGTCAACGACGAGGAGCAGTACTCGATCTGGCCCGCCGACCGGGAGGACGCGCCGGGCTGGCGCGACGCCGGGTACCGCGGCACCCGGGCGGACTGCCTGGAGCACGTCGAACGCGTCTGGACCGACATGCGCCCGCTCGGCGCCCGCTGACACGACAGGGAAGAGGAAGGGGTACGGACCGATGGCACAGGACGTGTCGGCGCAACTCGCCGACCTGACACCGGACCAGCGGGAGCTGCTGCGGTTGCGGCTGGCCGGGCGCGAACGGCGCCCGGAGCGGTTGCCGCTGTCGTTCACCCAGGAACAGCTCTGGTTCCTCGACCGGATGGACCCGGGCACCGCCGTCTACAACGTGCCGTTCGCCCTGGAGCTGGACGGGCCGCTGGACCGGGACGCGCTCGCCGCCGCCCTGAACGCCGTGGTGGCCCGGCAGGAGGCGCTGCGGCTGGTCTTCGCCGAGGACGACGACGGGCCCCACCAGTACGTCCTGCCCGCGGCCGAGGTCCCGCTGCCGGTGGTGGACCTGCGGGGGCTGCCCGCCGAGGAGCGCGCGGCGCGGGCCGACCGGACCGCCGCCGAACACGGCCTGGTCGCCTTCGACCTGACCCGCGGCCCCCAGCTCGCCGCCTGCCTGCTGGCCCTGGCCGACGACCGGCACCGGCTGCTGGTGACCGTCCACCACATCGTCTACGACGCGTGGTCCGGCGACGTCTTCGCCACCGAACTGGTCGAGCACTACCGCCGGTTCGCCGAGGGCACGCCGGTGGACCTGCCGGTGCTGCGCACCGGCTTCGCCGACCACGCCCGCGGCCAGCGCGAACCGGCCGCGCTCGCCGCCCTGGAGGAGCACCTGGCGTACTGGCGGGAGCGGCTGGCCGACGCCCCGCTCACCAGCACGCCGCGCCCGGACCGCCGCCGCCCGCCGGTGCAGACGCACCGCGGCGGCCGGCACGTCCGGGCCTTCCCGGCCGAGCTGACCGCGGCGATGACCGCACTGGCCCGGGAGGCCGGGGTCACCTTCAACGCCGTCGCCCTCGCCGGGTTCGGCGCTGCGCTGTCGCAGCACACCGGCCACCGCGACCTCGTCCTCGGCACCCCCGCCGCCGGGCGGCCGCGGGTCGAACTGGAGCCGCTGATCGGCTCCTTCGCCAACATGCTGGTGCTGCGGATCGACCTGTCCGGCGATCCCTCCGTGCGCGAGGCCGTCCGCCGAGCCCACCGGACGACCGGCGAGGCCTACCGGCACCAGGACGTGCCCTACGCGCGGGTGGTCGAGGAGGTCGCGCCGCCCCGCGACCCCGGCATCAACCCGCTGTTCCAGGTGCTGTTCACCGTCACCGACGCCGGCGCCGCCGAGCTCTCCGCGGCGGGCGTGCGGTTCTCCCCGCTGCCGGTGGACAATCGGCTCACCGACTTCGACCTGTTCGTGACGCTGTCCCGGCGGGCGGGCCGGGACGAACTGGTCGTCGACTACAACGCCGACCTCTACCTCGCCGGCACCGTCGAGCGCCTCGCCGAACGGGTGGCCGCCGTGCTGGCGGACATGGTGCGGGCGGCCGACGAGCCGCTGCACGCCCTGCCCTCGACGGCCCGCGCCACCGTCGCCGTCGGCGCCACCTTGACCGCCGACCTGATCGCCGACCCGCTGCGGCTCTGGCTGGACCTGCGGCAGGCCCCCGCCGACGTCCGGCTCGCGCCCTACGGCCAGCTCGTCCAGCACCTGCTGACCCCGGACGACGCGGCCGTCACCGTCGGTCTGCTGCGCTGGGAGGACTGGCTGCGCCGGTCCGCCGGGGACGCCGATCCGGCCGCGGTGCTGGACGCGGCCATGCGGGACTTCGAGGCCGCCGTCGCGGGCTACCGCCGCCGCACCGGCGCACCGCTGGTCCTGCTGCGCTGCCCCGCCTCCCCGGCCGCCGCCGAACGCGGCTGGAGCGGCCTGTTCGCCCGGCTGGACGACCGGCTGGCCGCACTGCGGCACGCGGTGCCCGGGGTGTCCGTCGACTGGGTCGAGGAGCACCCGTACCCGGTGCCGCACGACCCGGTGACCGACCGGATCGGCCACATCCCCTACCCGCCCGAGTACTTCGCCGCGCTGGCCGGGCTGGTCGCGCGGCGGCTGCCGGCCCCGGAGCCCGAGCCCGAGCGGGCCGCCTGCGCGGCCGCCCTGCTGGACGACCCGGCCGAGGCGGCCGCCCGGGTGGCCCCGCGCGCGGTGCGGGCCGGCGACGGCGCGGCGCCCGGCCGTGAGCCGGGCACGCCCACCGAGGTCAGGCTGGCGCAGATCTGGCGGGAGGTCCTGCGGGTCGCCGAGGTCGGCGCCGACTCGGACTTCTTCGCGCTCGGCGGGCACTCCCTGCTGGCCACCCAATTGCTCTCTCGGCTGCGCCGCGAGTTCGGCCGGGAGGTGTCGCTGTACTCCCTGTTCACCCACCCGACCCTGGCCGGGCTGGGCGCGGTGCTCGACGCCGCCGAGGGCGCGGCGGCGGAGGCGCTGGAGCCCGCGCCGCCCGGGGCGCAGCCCGTCGCCTCCTCGATCCAGCAGCGCCTCTGGGCGACCAGCCGGCTGGACAGCGAGGACGCCCGGCACAACACGATGTCCGCGATGACGCTGCACGGCCCGCTGGACGTCGCGGCGCTGGAGCGGGCGGTCGAGGAGGTGGTGCGCCGGCACGAGGCGCTGCGCACCACGTTCACCGAGCACCGCGGCCTGCCGGTGCCGGTGGTCCACCCCCGGCTGCCGGTCTGGTGCGAGCCGGTCGACCTGACCGGCCCGGCCGGCGGCGACCGGGAGCGGGCCGTCGCCGAGCGGATCGAGCGGCTCGCGGCGCACCCGTACTCGCTCGCCGACGGCCCCCTGGTGCGGGTCGAGCTGCTGCGCACCGCGCCGGAGGAGCACCGGCTGCTGATCGGGATGCACCACATCGTCTGCGACAGCACCTCCTGGGGGATCCTGCTGGACGAGCTGTCGGTGCTCTACGGCGCGTACACCGCGGGGCGGCCGTCCCCGCTGCCGGAGCCCGTGCTGCAGTTCGGCGACTTCGCCCACGACCAGCAGCGGTGGCTGGCCGGGCCGGAGGTCGAGACCCACACGGCGTTCTGGCGGGAGCGGCTGCGCGGCGCGCCGGCCCCGGTGGAACTGCCCGGCGACGTCCCGCCCGGGGCCGCGGGCACCGGGGCCGCGGGCACCGGGGCCGCCGGAGCGGACGGCACGGAGGAGGGCGTCGCCGGGCGGGCCGGGCGGCTGTTCCCGGCCGAGCTCGGCACGGCCGTGCGCGACCTGGCCAGGGCCGAGGGCGTCACCCCGTACAGCGTGCTGCTCACGGTGTTCGCGGTGCTCCTGCAGCGCGAGTCCGGCCGGAGCGACCTGGTCATCGGGATGCCGACGACCGGCCGGGACCGGGCCGAACTGCAGGGCGTGGTCGGCTGCTTCGCCGACCTCCTGCCGCTGCGCCTGGACCTCTCCGGCGACCCGGCGTTCCGCCGGCTGGTCCGCCGTCTGCACGCGGGCGTCAAGGACGCCCAGGCGCACCAGCGCCTGCCCTTCCCGAAGATCATGGAGGCGCTGCGGCTGCCCCGCGACTCCTCCCGGCACCCCCTGCGCTGCGTGCTCAACTACGCCGACGCCCCGGACGAGCCGCCGACGCTGCCCGGCCTCACCGTGGAGCCGCTGCCGGCCGGCCCGGCCGGTGCGGACTTCGACGTGCTGTTCACCGTGGACTGGCAGGGCGACCGGCTGGAGGCCGACTTCACCTACTCGGCCGAGCTGTTCAGCCACGGGCGCGCGGAGGCGGTGGTCGCCCGGTTCGGCGAGCTGCTGGCCGACCTGGTCGCCGCGCCGGACACGGTGATCGCCACGGACCGCCAGCCGGCCGCCGACCGGCCCGTCCAGCGGATCGGCGTGGCCTCCTCCTTCCCCACCGGGGAGCTCGGGGCGACCCTCGGCTTCTGGTCCGGGCTGCTCGGCGAACCCGCCCTGGAGGTGTCCGCGGCGCCGCCGGGCCAGGTGCGCCGGCCGCTGCTCGACCCCGACGGGCCGTTCCGGGCGAACGGGCTGGACGTGCTGCTGCTGCGCTGGGAGGACCTGCTGCCCGGCACCCCCGCCCGGCCCGACGGCGCCCCGGCCCTGCCGGCCGGCGTCGCCGCCCTGGAACGGGCGCTGGCGGAGCTCGCGGCGGCGGTCGGCGCCCACCGGGACCGGACGGACGGCGAGCTGGTGCTCGGCCTCTGCCCCGCCTCGGCGGCCTACGCCGACGACCGCTGGGCCGGGGTGTTCGGCGGCCTGTCCGACCGGCTCACCGCCTTCGCCGCGACCCTGCCGGGCGTGCACGTGCTGACGATGGACCGCTGGGCCCGCCGCTACGGCCTCGGCGCACCCCACCCGGGACGGGACGGCCTGCCCTACTCCGCAGCCTTCGAGACGGTGCTCGGCACGGTCGTCGCCCGGCTGGCCGGCCGGCAGCGGCACCGGCCGGTGGACACGGTGGCGGCCGACCCCTGCGCCTTCGGGCCGGAGCTCGTCCCGCTGCTGCGCGAACAGCTCGGCCACGGCCGGGAGGTGGTGCTGACGGCGCCGCCGTCGCTGCCGGAGCTGGACGCGCTGGTCGCCGTCGGCGCCGTACGGGTGGGCGGGGCCCCGGAGGGCGCCGTGCTGCTGGACCCGGCGGTGGCCCCGGCGCACCTGTGGCCGCTCGACGCACCCTTCCCCGGCCCCTCGGGGCGGCCGTCGCAACGGCTGTCGCCGGGCTTGGGGCAGGGCCCGTCGCAGGGCCTGACACCGGGCCTGGCGCAGGGCCCGTCGGGAGGCCCGTCGCCGCTCCCGCCCCTGCCGCCCGAGCTGCTCGCCGACATCGCCACCGGGCTGGCCACGGCCGAGGACGTCGCCGACGCCGTCCGCACGGGAGCGCGCCGCCCGGCCCGGCGCACCGCGGCCGCCCCGCGCACCGAACGGGAGCGGGCCCTGGCCGCGATCTGGGCCGAGGTCCTGCACCTGGGCGAGGTCGGCATCCACGACGACTTCTACGAGCTCGGCGGGGACTCCCTGCTGGCCATCACCGTGGCCTTCCACGCGGCGGAGGCCGGCATCCGGCTGTCCGCCCGGCAGCTCACCGAGCGCCGCACCATCGCCGAACTGGACCTGGACGCCGCGGCGCCCACCACCGGGCACGAGGTCGCCGAGGGCGAGGTGCCGCTGACGCCGGCCCAGCTCTGGTGGTTCGAGTCGGTCGCCACCACGATGGCCGAGCCCTCCTGGTTCAACCACCCGTACTACCTCGACCTGCTGCGGCCGGTCGCGGTGGAGCACCTGCGGGAGGCGGTGCGGCTGCTCGCCGACCACCACGGTTCGCTGCGGCTGCGGTTCCGCCGCACGGAGGACGGCACGCTGCGCCAGCACCACGCCGATCCGGCCGACGCCGTCCCCTTCGCGAGCCACGACCTGTCCGCGGCCGCCCCCTCGGAGCAGGACGAGGCGATGCTCGCGCTGGCCGCCGCGGCGCAGCGCACCCTCGACCTCACCGAAGGGCCGACCTGCCGGGTGCTGCACTTCGCGACCGGCCCGGACCGCCCGGACCGCCTGCTGATCATCGCCCACCACCTGGTCGTGGACGCGATCTCCCGCGACCTGCTGCTCGGCGACCTGCGGACCCTGTGCACCCGGCTCGCGAACGGCGAGCCGCCGCGGCTGCCCGCCCGGACCACCGCGTACAGCACCTGGGCCCGCCGGCTGTCCGCGCACGACCTGAGCGGCGAACTGCCGCACTGGCTGGCGCAGACCTCGGCGGCGGCCACCCTGCCGCCGCCGGACCACCCCGACGGCGTCACCACGCTCGCCGCCGGCGCGATGACCAGCACCACCCTGACCACCGAGCAGACCGACGGCCTGCACGAGGCGGTCCGCCGGCTGCGGGTCAACGTCCGCGACCTGCTCGTGTGGAGCGTCGCCGAGGCGGCCGCCGCCCGCGCCGGGACGGACGAGTGCCTGCTCGCCACCACCGGGCACGGGCGCGAGCACCTCTTCGCCGACGTCGACCTGAACCGGACCACCGGGTGGTTCCAGGTGATGTACCCCGCGCTCCTGCGGCTGCCGGAGACCGCCGACCCGGGAGCCCGGGCGGCGGCCGTCGCCCGGCAGCTGGCGCGGGTGCCCAACAACGGCATCGGCTACGGCGTCCTGCGCTTCGCCGGGCCGGACCGGGAGGTCCGCGCGCGGCTGGCCGCACTCGTCCAGCCCCGGATCGCCGTCAACTACATGGGCAACTTCGGGTTCGACGAGGTCGCCCGGGCCGACGACCTGTTCGAGGTCTGTGACGCCCCCTACGGCGAGACCGACGACGGCGTCGGCCGCTGGCCCTACGACCTGGACGTCGGCGGCGTGATCGTCGGCGGCCGGCTCCGGCTCGACGTCGGCTACGCCACCACCGTCTACGCGGCCGGGACGGCGCGGGAGTTCCTCGACGAGCTCCGCGCCCGCCTGGTCGGCCTGATCGGCCCGACCGGCTGAGCCCTCCGACCAACACCAGTGGAAGGACCTGCACGACCATGCGACGTCCAACCGGATTCGCGGCATTCGCCGTGCTGTGGTGCGGTCAGTTCCTGTCCGTCGTCGGCACGCGGATGACCAACTTCGCGGTCAGCGTCTGGATCTGGGACCGAACCGGCAGCACCACCCAGTTCACCCTGAGCCTCTTCTTCGCCTTCGCCTCGACGGTGCTCTTCAGCCCGGTCGCCGGCGCGTTCATCGACCGCTGGAACCGCCGGGTGACGATGATGATCTCCGAGCTCGGCTCGGCGGTCGCCACCGGGGCGCTGCTGATCCTGTTCCTGAGCGGGTCGACCAGCATGTGGCCGCTCTACCTGGTCAACTTCGTCACCGGCGCGTTCGTCGCGTTCCAGGTGCCGGTGTTCCAGGCCACCATCACCCTGATGATGGAGCGCGGGAACTACGCCCGGGCCAACGCGATGATGTTCGCGGTGCGTTCGACCCCCGAGCTGTTCGCCCCGCTGCTGGCCGCCCTGCTGCTCACCGTCACCAGCATCAGCACGATCCTGCTGGTGGACACCCTCTCCTACGCCTTCGCCATCGGCACCGTGCTGCTGGTGGCCCTCCCGGCCACCCCGGACCGGCCCGACGGCGCCGCGTCGACCTTCTGGCAGGACTGCCAGTTCGGCTTCCGCTACATCCTGCGCAGCAGACCGCTGCGCAACCTGGAGGCCTTCCTGGTCGTCATCAACGTGCTCGCCTCGACCGGCTACCTGCTGCTGCGGCCCATGGTGCTGGCCAGGACCGGGGACAGCGCGGACTCGCTGGCGCTGGTGCTGTCCACCGGGGCCATCGGCGGCATCGCGGGCACCGTCCTGGTGGCGGCGCTGAAGTCCCCGCGGGACAAGATGATGTTCGTGCTCTGGGCCACCGTCGCGTTCAGCGTCGTCGGCCGGATCCTGTACGGCATCACCGACCTGGTGCTGTTCCTCGGCGTCGCCCTGATCGTCGTGCACCTGTGCATCCCGATCATCGACGGCTACACCAACACGGTCTGGCAGGAGAAGGTCGAACCGCACGTCCAGGGCCGGGTGTTCGCGGCCCGGCAGTTCGTCGAGGAGCTGTCCATCCCGATCGCCACCCTGGTGGCCGGACCGCTCGTCGACCACGTCCTCGGCCCGTGGATGGAGCCGGGGGCGCAGGGCGCGCGGATCTTCGGCGGCCTGGTCGGCACCGGGCAGGCCGGCGGCATCGGCCTGGTCTTCGTCGGCATCGGCGTGGCCGGCACCGTGCTCGCGCTCGGGGCGTTCCTGATGCCCAGCATCCGGCGCATCGAGAGCGTCCTGCCGGACGCCGCGGCGGAGCCCGCGCTCGAACCGGCCGGCGGCCCGGCCGGGGACGGCGCGGACCTGGCGGTGGCGCCGTGACCGCCGCCGCCGAACCCGCCCGCCTGCACGCGCTCGTCGCCGAGGTCCTCGACCTCGACCCGGCGGCCGTCACCGACGAGGACGGCCCCGCCACCCTGCCCGAGTGGACCAGCCTGCGCCACCTCCAGCTGGTGGTGACGCTCGAGGAGGTCTACCGGGTCTCCTTCGCCTACGAGGAAGTGAGAAACGTGCCGACCATCGGCCGGCTGCGCACGGTGCTGCGCGCCAAGGGGGTGCCGGCATGACCGCGCCCACCCCGTACCGCATCCGCACCGCCTGGCGGGAGCTGTCCCGCACCGGCCCGGCCCCGGTGCTGCGGATCGGCCTGCTCGCCAGCTACACCGTCGACCAGCTGCTGCCCTACCTCGGCGTGCCGCTGCACGAGGCGGGGCTGCCGGCCCGGTTCCGGGTCGGCCCGTTCGACCAGATCGTCCGCCAGTGCCTGGACGACCGGGGGGAGACGGCCGCCGGCGAACCGGACGTGCTGATCCTGGCGCCCCGCTTCGAGGAGCTCGGCCCGGCCGGACCGCGGTGGACGACGGACCTGCTGGCCGTCGCCGACGCCGCCCGCACCGCCGCCGAGCGCTGGGCGGGCACCGTCGTCCTGGTGCTGCCCGCGCTGCCGGACGAACCGGACCTCGGGATCGGCGACGCCGGCTCGCCGACCGGGAGCACCGCCCTGGCCACCCGGGCCAGGGAGGCCGTCCGGGCCCGGCTGGCTGCCCTGCCCGGCGTGCTGGTCGCCGACGCCGAGGACGCCGTCCGGGAGGTCGGGGCCGGGCAGGCGCACCACCCCACGATGTTCCGGCTCGCGAAGGTGCCCTACACGGAGGAGCTGTTCGCCCGGCTCGGCGCCCGGATCGCCCGGCTGCTGATCGGCCGCTTCGGTGCCGGCGTGCGCGCCGTCGCGCTCGACGCGGACGGGCTGTCCGGCGGGGCGGCCGCGGCCCTGCGCGGCCCGCTGCGGGCGCTGCGCCGCGCCGGCACCCGGGTGGGCCTGTGCGCCACCGACGAGGCCGTCTGGCCGGCGCTCGCCAAGGAGTGCCCGGAGCTCGTCGCCGCGGTGGACGCGGCCGTGATCGGCCCCGGGCCGATCGACGAGCGGCTGGCCGGGGTCGCCGCGGCCCTCGACCTGCCGGTGCGGGCGGTGGCGCTGGTGACGACGGACGCTGGCCTGCGCCCGGGGGCGTCGGTGCTGCTCGGCGAGCAGCCCGACGGCTGGGCCGGCACGCTGGCCGCGGCCGGGCTGTTCGACCGCCCGGCACCGCCGGCCGTGCCGCCGGCCCCGGAGCCGCTGGGGCCGGAGGAGCCGGTGGCGGGCTCGGCGGCCGGGTCGGTGGCGGCCTCGGGGGCCGGGTCCGCGGCCGTGTCGCTGGAGGGGTTCGTGGCCGGCCTCCAGGTGGTCGTGGACGTCCGGCCGGTGGCCGGGCAGCTGGACGCGGTGGCCGAAGTGGTCGCCCGCGCCAAGGACTTCACCCTCGGCAACGAGCAGGACGCGGAGGACCTCGCCGGGTACGCCGGGGAGCTGCTGGCCGTGTCGGTGCGCGACCGGTTCGGCGACTACGGCCTCAGCGGCGCCGTCGGGCTGCGCCGCGCCGACGGCGTGTGCACGGTCGACCTGTTCTCGCTCTCCTGCCCGGTGCTCGGCCGGCGCGTCGAGGACGAGGTGCTGGGCGAGGTGGTCCGCCGGGCCGAGGGCGCCGACGTGGTGTTCCGCTACCGGGAGACCGGGCACAACGGCGCCGCGGTGGCCTTCCTGCGGGCGCTGCCCGGGACCGGCGGCACCGGCGCCGGGCAGTCGGCCCGGCTGCACGCCCTGACCTGGGACGCCCCCGCACCGGCGGCCGGACCGGCGGCGGCCGGCGTGCGCTTCGGCGTCGTCGCCCTCGGCGAGTCGCTGCCCGAGGCCTGCTCCGTCGCCGAGCTGGCGCCCTCGTACACCGCCGACCTGGACCGGATCCGCGGCTGGGGCTACCGCTCCTTCCACCGCGCGCCCGACGGGACCGGCCTCACCGACCTCGCCGTCGAGGCCGGCGAACGCGCCCTGGCCGAGGCCGGGGTCGCCGCCGAGGAGGTCGACCTGGTCGTGCTGGCCGTCGCCGACCTCGCCGAGTACCTGTACTGGGACCCGGCGGCCGCCACCCAGGCCCGGCTCGGCGCGCGCCGGGCCGAGGCGGTGCTGGTCAACCAGGCCTGCGGCGGCGGCGTCGCCGCCTTCGACCTGGTCGCCGGCCGGTTCGCCGTCCACCCGGACTACCGGACGGCCCTGCTGATCGGCGCCAACCGGGTCTGCGAGCCGTACTGGAACCGGATGGAGATCAACACCAGCGTCTACTCCGACGGCGCGGCCGCGGCCGTGCTCCGCCGCGACCACGGCGGCTGCCGCTGGCTGGCCACCGAGACCATCACCGACGGCGACTACGCGGACTTCATGCGGATGGACGTCGGCGGCGCGGCCGAGCCGTTCCGCGCCGGGGCCGCCGAGCAGCCGGGCGTGCGCAACCCGCAGGACCGGCTGGACGACTTCTTCCGGGGCGACGTGCGCGCCATGTACCGGTTCGTGTCGATGATCCGCAGCCGCGGCCGCGAGGTCGTCGACCGGGCCTGCGCGAGGGCCGGCGTCGACCGCCGGGACCTGCGCCGGGTGATCCACTTCAACGACAACGGCCGGCAGCTCGCCGACCTCGCCAGGGACCTCGGCGTCCCCGTCGAGCGGACCAACGTGGAATCCGCCCTGGACCACGGCCACATCGGCTGCGCCGACCAGCTGGTGACGCTGCGCCGGCTGCTCGCCGCGGGCGAACTCGCCACCGGGGACCTGGTGGCCCTGACCAGCACGAGCAGCGGCATGCACTGGGTGTGCACGCTGCTCCAGGTGTGAGAGACGGAGACGACATGGACACCGACGAGACCGTCCTGGCCCGGATCCGCGCGCTCCGGGACGAGGACGCGCCGCCCGACCCCGGGCTGCCCGCCGCCCTGGCCGCGCTGAGCGCGCCCACGGCACTGCGCGACGCCGGCCGCCTGCTGGCCGGCGTCGCCCCGGAACGGGTCGTGCCGCCCGGCCGGGCGCCACGGCCGCTGCGGATCGCGATCGCCGCCACCTTCACCGCCGAGAACGTCGAACCGCTGCTGCGGGTCGAACTGCTGCGGGCCGGCATCGCGCCGGAGATCCACGTCAGCGGCTACGACCAACTGCTCGTCCAGCTCACCGACCCGGGCTCCGAGCTGGCCCGCTTCGCCCCCGACGTCACCCTGTGCCTGCTGCACGACGAGGCGCTGCTTCCCGCCGACTGGGACCCGTCCGACCTCGCCACGCTGACCGGTCCGGCCGGCGAGCGGCTGGCCATGCTGGAACAGGCGGTGACCGGCTTCGCCGAGTCCTCCGGCGGCGCCGTGGTGCTGCACACCGTGCCGCTCGCCCGCTCCCGGCAGCGGCGCGTGATCGGCTACTCCGCCCGGGCCGGACTGGGCGCGGCCTGGCGGGACGTCAACCGCCGCCTGCTGGAGCTGGCCGGGCGCCACCCGGCCGTCCACGTCCTGGACTTCGAGGCGCTGCTGGTCGACCACCCCGGCCCGGTGCGGGACGAGCGGCTGCACCGCTTCGCCGGCATGGCCTGGACCTTCGGGGTGGAGGCGGAGTACGCCCGGGAGGCCGCCGCGCTGTGCCGGGCGGCGGCCGGCCTCGGCCGCAAGCTGCTCGTGGTCGACCTCGACAACACGCTGTGGGGCGGCGTCCTGGGGGACGACGGCCCCGAGGGCCTGCAGATCGGCGGCGGCTACCCCGGGAACTGCTACACCGAGCTGCAGCGCGGCCTGCTGGCGCTGCGGCGCCAGGGCGTGCTGCTCGCCGTGTGCAGCAAGAACGAGCGGTCCGCGGTGGACGAGGTGCTCGCCACGCACCCCGAACTCCTGCTGCGGCCGGACGACTTCGTGGCCAGGGCCGCCAACTGGGGCCGCAAGGACCACAACATCCGGCAGATCGTGCAGACCCTCAACCTGGGCCTGGACAGCGTCGTCTTCGTCGACGACAGCCCGTTCGAGTGCGACCTCGTCGCCCGGGAGATCCCGGAGGCCCGGGTGGTCCGGCTGGGCGGGGATCCGGCGGGGCACCTCGCGGCCGTCCTGGAGCCGCAGTTCTTCGGCGCGCTGACGACGACCGCGACCGACCGGGAGCGCACCGGCCTGTACCGGGCCCGTGCCGAGCGGGAGGAGTTCGCGGAGTCCTTCGCCTCCGCCCACGACTACCTGGCCGGCCTCGGACTGCGGGTCACCGTCACCCCGGCCGACGAGTTCGACCTGCCCAGGATCATCCAACTCGCCGCCCGGACAAACCAGTTCAACCTCAACCCGGGAGCGCACGGCGAGCGCGGCACCCGGGCGGCGGCCGCCTCGCCCGACCACCTGCTGCTCGGCTTCGAGGTCGCGGACCGGTTCGGCCGCGAGGGGCTGGTCGGCGCGGCCTGGATCGCCACGGGGCCGGACGCCTGGCTCGTCGAGAACTTCGTGATGAGCTGCCGGGTCTTCTCCCGCGGGGTCGAGCACGCCGTCCTCGCCCACCTGGCCGGCCTCGCCCGGGCCGGCGGCGCCACCACCCTGCACGCCGACTACCGCCGCGGCGACCGGAACGGACCGGCCGCCTCGCTGCTGGAGTCCTTCACCCCGATCGGCGGCCCCGCGGCCCCCGGCGACCCGACCCGCTACGCGCTCGACCTCACCGCGGCCGACGTGGCCGCACCCGACTGGATCGTCCTGGACGGAAGGGAGCCCTCCCATGTCTGAAACCACCGGAACCACCGGAACCACCGGCACTGCCGGCAGCACCGGCACCACCCGCACCGCCGACGTCACCGGCGCGCTCGTCGGCCTCGTCGAACGGGTCACCGGGCTGCCCGGCCTCTCCCCGGCCTCGCGCTTCCAGCAGCTCGAGAACTGGACCAGCCTGGCCGCACTGCGGCTGCTCACCGACGTCGAGGACGCCTTCGGGGTCCAGCTCGACCTGCGCACCTACTTCGCGGTCGCCGACGTCGCCGGACTCGGGGGCCTCGTGACCGCCGCGCTGGCGGACCGGTGATCCGCCGCATCGACCACGTCGGGATGGTGGCGGCGGACCTCGGGTCCGCGGCCACCGGCCTGCGGATGCTCACCATGAGCCCGGACGCCACCGACGCGGTCGCCACCTACGACGTCACCTGCCAGTTCTGGCGCCGCGCGGGCGACCCGACCGCGATCGAGATCGTCACCCCGTCCGGCCCGGCCAGCCAGGTCACCGGACACCTGGCCCGTAGCGGGCCGGGCCTGCACCACGTGGCCTTCGAGGTCGACGACATCACCGCCGAACTGGCCGCGCTGAGCGCCCGCGGCGCGGTGCTGGTCGACGACGAGCCCCGCCCGGGCGGCCGGCCCGGGCTGCGCATCGCCTTCGTCCACCTCGGCCCGGCCACCGGCCTGCTGGTCGAGCTGGTGGAGTACGCGGACCGCCGGGAGGTGCGGTCGTAGGGCCCGCCGTCACCCCGAGGGGCGGCCGCCGCCGGCCAGGTCCTCCAGGACGGCCCGGGCCGCGTTGTGGCCCGGGATGCCGCTGACGCCCCCGCCGCGCACCGCCCCCGCCCCGCAGAGCAGCACGTCGGGGCGGGCGGTCGCCACGCCCCAGCGGGCGGCGGCGGTGCCGGCGGTGTCGGCGGTCTCGGTGCGGTACGGGAAGGCGAGGTCCCGGTGGAAGATGTGGCCGCCGGGCAGGCCGAGCTCCCGCTCCAGCTCGGGCGGCGTCCTGGCCTCCAGGCAGGGGCGGCCGGCGGAGTCGGTGGCCAGGCAGTCGGCGAGCGGTTCGGCGAGCACCTCGTCCACCTGGGCCAGCGCGGCGGCCAGGGCACGGTCCTTGGCGGCCGGGTCGGTGAACAGCCGGGCGGGCAGGTGCAGGCCGAACAGGGTCAGGGTGTGCAGGCCCTGGCGGAGCGCCTCGGGGCCGAGGACGGAGGGGTCGGTCAGGGTGTGGCAGTAGATCTCCGAGGGCGGTGCGCCGGGCATCCGGCCGGCCGCCGCCTCGGTGTGGGCGGTCTCCAACTGCCGGTAGCCCTCGGCGATGTGGAAGGTTCCCGCGAAGGCCTCCCGGGGGTCCGCGGCGGGGTCGCGCAGCCGGGGCAGCCGGCAGAGCACCATGTTGACCTTCAGCTGGGCACCCTCGGGGGCGGGCCCGGGGTGCTCGCCGAGCAGCCGGGCGAGCGTCGCCGGGGCGGCGTTGACCAGCACCCGGCGGCCCACCGCGACCGCCTCGCCGCCCTGGTGGCGGTAGCCGACCTCGGCGTCGCCGCGGCCGTCGGTGGCGATGCCGGTGACCTCGCAGCCGGTGCGGATCGTGGCGCCGGCCGCCAGCGCCGCCCCGGCCAGCGCCCCGGTGACGGCGCCCATCCCGCCGACCGGGACGTCCCAGTCGCCGGTCCCGTTGCCGATCACGTGGTAGAGGAAGCACCGGTTCTGGCGCAGTGACGGGTCGTGGGCGTGGGTGAAGGTGCCGATCAGCGCGTCGGTGAGGACGACGCCGCGCACCAGGTCGTCGGCGAAGGTCCGCTCGATCGTCTCGCCGAGCGGCCGTTCGAACACGGAGGTCCAGGCGTCCTCGTCGGCGACCCGCCGGCGCAGTTCGGCGCGGGTGGGCAGCGGCTCGGTGAGGGTGGGGAACACCCGCCGGGCGAGCCGCCCGGTCGTCTCCTGGAAGCGCTGCCAGGCCTCCCACTCCCGGTCCGTGCCGGTCAGGGCCCGGAACGAGTCCCGGGTGCGCCCGGGGTCGGACGCGTCCACCAGCAGCCCGGTGGGCTTGCCGTCCCGGACGGCGGGCGTGTACGAGGAGATCCGCCGCCGCCGCAGCTCCAGCCGCAGCCCCAGGTCGGTGACCACCTTCCGGGGCAGCAGGCTCACCAGGTACGAGTAGCGCGACAAGCGGGCGTCCACGCCCGCGAAGGCGCGGGTGGAGACCGCGGCCCCGCCCACCCGCGGCAGCCGTTCCAGCACGAGCACCCGCAGCCCGGCGCGGGCCAGGTAGGCCGCCGAGACCAGTCCGTTGTGCCCACCGCCGACGATCACGACGTCGTACCGGGGTGACGCGTTCGTGTTCATCCGGCCACGCTACGCCACCCCGGCGGCCGCGGACAGGGTGCCCGGCGACGCGACCGGGCTCCCCCGCGGAGGTGCGCGGGGGAGCCCGGTCGGCGGGGGGAGCCCGGTGCGGGCCGGCCGGTCAGCGGCCGCCGCGGACGATCTCCACCGAGAACCCGCGGTCGGTGGGCAGGGAGGGCGTGCGGATGTGCGTCACCCCGGTCGCCGGGTCGTGGTACCAGCCCGAGGGGGCGGCGTCGAGCGCGGCCGCCGAGTCCAGCCGGGGCAGCGGGCCGCCCCGGGTGACGACCAGGCGCGGGGCGTCCTGGCCGTGCACGGTGAAGCGGTAGGAGCGGGCGGCCGGCTTGCCGGCGTACGTCCCCGTGCTGGCGCCGACCCGGACGCTGGTGATGGCGCGGTCGGCGTGCACGTCGACCCGCTGCGTCGCCGAGGAGCCGGCGGCGAACTGCCGGGTGACGCCGTCGTCCTCGTACAGCGTGTACGAGGAGTCGCCCTTCGGGTAGAGGTCGTAGTCGAGCTCGCCGCGGTCGCGGTCCTGCCAGGAGAGCGTGCCCTTGGGCCACATCGGGACGATGGCGCCCCCGCGGACGAACAGCGGCAGGGTGTCCAGCGGGGCGGCGTAGCCGTCGATCGTGGTGGGGCCCTGGTAGGTGCGTCCGGTCCAGTAGTCGGTCCAGGTGCCCTCGGGCAGGTAGATGCCGTTGCGCACCGAGGTGTCGGAGTAGACCGGGGCGACCAGGAAGTCCGGCCCGGCGAGGAACTCGTAGGTGGCGTTCGGGCCGAGGGCGGCCGGGTCGTGCGGGTACTCGAGGGCGAGCGGGCGCACGGCGCCGACGCCGGTCCGGGTGGCCTCCGCGGACAGGGTGTACATGTAGGGCAGCAGCCGCTCCTTCAGCTGCAGGTACTTGCGGTTGATCGAGGTGTAGGGCTCGCCGTCCAGCCAGGGCTGCTGGTCGCGCTGCTCCTTGCCGGTCATGTCGCGGGCCCAGCCGTCCATGGTCATGACGGTGGGCAGGAAGGCCTTCCACTGCAGGTCGCGGGTGTACATCTGCGGGTCGCGCCGGAAGATGGAGCCGATGTCGCCGGTGTTGTAGGCGATGCCGGACATGGTGGCGCCGGCGTAGGTGGGGATCTGCCAGCGGATGTAGTCCCAGGACAGGCTCTGGTCGCCGCTCCAGAGCACCCCGCAGCGCTGGGCGCCGGCCCAGGAGACCGGCAGCCAGACGAAGCCCCGGGCGTCGCTGCTGTCCTCGATGCCGGCCTTGGCCTGGTCGCAGGCGTTCAGGGCGAAGTCGTAGCCGTTGCCGACCCAGGCGACGTCGAGCTTGCGCACCCGGACGCCGGCCTTGACCTCGGCGGCCTGGTCGGGAAGGCCGTTCTGGGTCCAGAGGCCGAGCTGGGCGTGGTCCTTGCGCAGGCCCTCGCCGGTCCTGGCGAGGTCCTCGTAGCCGCAGCCGTAGCCGTCGTTGACGAGCATCCAGCCGAGCGGCATGCCGTGTTGGACGTAGCCGTCGGCGACCTTGAGCGCGTCCAGGGTGTGGCGCTCGCCGCGGTTGGCGTTGTGCAGGTAGCAGTCGGAGTCGCCGGGTTCCAGGCCGTAGACGGGCGGCATGAAGGGCTTGCCGACGAGGGCGGTGTAGCGGCCGATCACCGACTTGACGTCACCGGTGAAGTAGTAGGCGTCCAGGCGGCGTTCCTGCTGCCCGGTGTGCACGGGGGAGCCGAAGTCGTAGGTGCCGGGGGCGAAGGTGTTGCGGAAGACGCCGTAGCCGGCGGTGGAGACGTAGAACGGCTGGGAGTTGTTGTAGCCGCCCTCGTTCCAGTTCGAGCTGTTGGCGACGTGGATCGTCCGGTCGCGGTGGGAGAAGGAGCCGTTCTGCTCGCCGCCGCCGAAGAACTGCTCGTCGGGGCCGCGGACGAGGCTCTGCCGCAGCCCGCCGGTGCTCCAGCGCAGCGGGGCGGCCTCCTGCCAGAGGGCGGTGCGGTCGTCGGCCTTGTACAGGCCGAAGCGCAGCGGGTGCTTGTAGACCCGCAGCACCAGGCCGGGGGAGCGGATGCCGTAGTACGCGCCGGCGTCGAAGGTGCTCGTGTTCCGCTGGGGTGCGGGCTGGGTGCGGACGATGGTGCGGCCGGCCGGGTCGGTGAGGACGCCGTCGGGGGCGGCCTGCAGCCGGAGCTGGTCGTCGGCGAGGAAGTCCACCCGGGCCCTGAGCGCGCCGGCGGCGATGTCGTAGCCGCCCTGGGAGCCGGTGAGGGAGGTGAGGTCGCCGGCGTCGGCGGTCTGCGGCAGGTAGGCCCGGCCGGTGAAGGAGCCGCCGTGCACGTCGTAGGGGACGACCAGGACGTGGTAGGTGCCGGAGGCCTTCGGGATGACGGTGGCCTCGGGGTCGGCGGTGCCGGCGCTCTGGGCGACCTCCTTGCCGGCGTCGTCGTAGACGTACAGGTCGAAGTCGTCGGTGGGGTTCTGCCACTGCACGGAGACCGGGACGCCGCCCTCCGGGTTGTCGTCCCAGTAGCCGGCGGGGACGGTCACGGTCAGGTCGAAGCGGTCGCAGACGGCCCCGCCCGGGTCCTGGCCGGCGGGCGGGCAGGTGCCCGGGCCGCCGAGCGTCCCCTTGGCGTACTGGGCGCTCTGCCAGGTGACGCTCTGGTGGTCCTGGTCGAGGACGGCGGAGCCGGGGGTCGCGGCGCGGGCCGGCAGGGCGGGCCCGGCCACGGCGGCGATGCTGGTCAGGGCCACGCCGAGGGCGGCCCGGCGTAAGCGCTGGCGAACCTGGCGCACGGTGGGTTCTCCCGTCGATTGCGCAAGAGATGTTCACTTGCTGCGCGAAGTTGCTTGAAAGTAGGCAGTTTCAAGCAGCTTCACAGCTATCGCCGGGACATGTCAATGGCGGCGCCGCCCGTCGGCCCCGGGTCTGACCGGGGTCGGCGGACGGCGTCCGGGGCCGGGCGGGTCCGTCAGGCGCTCACGCCCACGGTGTGGCCGAAGGTCTCCGGGGCGGCGACGAGGTCGAGCATCGCCCGCGCGACGTCGGACCGGCTGACGGAGCTGGTGGGCGGGCCGGAGTCGACGCTCCGGCGGTAGTGGCCCCGGCCGGGTCCGTCGGTCAGTCGCGGCGGCCGGACGGCCGTCCAGTCCAGACCGCTCGCCCGCAGGACGCGCTCCATCGCCTCCAGGTCGGTGTAGACGTCCCGCAGGAACGCCCGGAGCAGTGGCGAGAGGATCCGGCCGGCGAGCACGGACTGGCCGGCCCCGGTGCGGTTGAGCGGCGCCGCGCTCACCGTGAGGATCCGGCGCACCCCGGCCTCGGTCATCGCCGCCACCACCGCCCGGGCGGAGGTCGAGGCGGGCTTCAGCGGGTCCGAGCGGCCGTTCGCGCCGATGCCGGAGAGCACCGCGTCGGCCCCCTCGACCACGGGCTTCAGGGACGCGGGGTCGAGGGCGTCCGCCCGGACGACGGTCAGCCGCTCGTGGCGGAGCGGCAGTCGCGCCGGATCGCGGACCGCCGCCACGACCTGGTGCCCGTCGGCCAGGGCGTGGCCGACCAGATGGCGTCCGACGCCTCCGGTGGCGCCGAGAACAGTGAGTCGCATGACTGCTCCCAGGGGGTGAGTGAATGCTTACTTCGATGGTGAGTGAGTGCTCACCCACCTGTCAAGGTAGACTGGCGCCCGTGAACCGAGACGGCGCGGATCGAGACGGCGGCAACCGGGGCGACGGGGGCCGGGGCGGGCCGGCGGCCGCCGCGCCGCTGACCGGCGGGGCCCTTACCCGGGCGCGGGTGCTCGACGCCGCGGCCCGCCTGATCGCCACCGTGGGGCTCACCCGCACCACCACCAAGGAGATCGCCCGGGCCGCCGGCTGCTCCGAGGCGGCGCTGTACAAGCACTTCCGCGACAAGGAGGAGATCTTCGTCCGGGTGCTGCGCGAGCGCGCCCCGCGCCTCGCCGACGCGGTGGCCGACCTGCCGGGCCGGGCCGGCCTGGGCTCGGTCGGCGAGCACCTGGAGGAGGTGGTCCGGGTCGCCGTCCCGTTCTACCGGCAGTCCTTCCCGATGGCCGGATCGCTGTTCGCGAGCCCCGAGCTGCTCGCCGCCCACCGCGGCAAGCTGGGCGACGCCGGCCCGCACAACGTCAGTGCCCGGCTCGCCGACTACCTGCGCGCCGAACAGCGGCTGGGCCGGGTCTCCTCCGCCGTCGACCCGGACGCCGCCGCCATGCTGCTGATCGGGGCCTGCTTCCACCGGGCCTTCCTGGAGCTCTTCTACGCCGCCGAGGCCCCCGCCGAGGCGCTCCGGCCGGCCGGGGCCGAGGAGTTCGCGAGGGCGACCGTCCGGGCCCTGCTCGGCGGGGTGCTCCCGCCCGGCCCGTCCGGCCTCGCGGACGCGTCCGGCCCGTCCGGCCCGTCCGACCCCGGCGAGGCGCCCGGCCCGTCGGGCGCCTCCGACGCGCCGTAGGCCCTGCGGACCGCCGGCACCCGCCTGTGGGCCGGGATCCGCCGACGGGCCGTCAGACCACCAGCCGCAGCCGGTTCTCCGCCACGCCGACCCGGACGCTCTGCCCCCAGGTCAGCTCCAGGGCGTCCGACTCGACGCCGTCGCCGAAGGCCACCAGCCGGTCCGACTCGACGGTCAGCACCAGCCCGCGGCCGTCGTCGAGCACGCCGTGCACCCGGCTGGTGCCGGTGGTGGGCGAGGGCCAGGCCTCGCGGACGAACCAGGCGAGCGACGGCGCCACCGCCTCCGGCAGCGGCACGGGGCCGCCGCGCTCCAGCCAGGCGGAGCGGCACCAGCCGGTGGCCCCGGTCCCGGTGCCGATCAGGACGCCCGAGGAGGCCTGCGGCTCGGCCTCCTCCCCGTCCACCGCCAGCCGGTACCGCGCGGTCTGGTGGCCGGGCTGACCGAGGTACACCTCGTTGAGCGCGAGCAGCCGCTGGGTGTCGTCCGCGACGGCCTCGACCATGGTGCGCTCCTCGACGTGCCGGTCGCCGCCGCGGGAGACGGCGGCCGCCAGCAGGACGGGCAGTGCGGAGGCGCGGTGGCGGACCAGGATGCCGGGGTTGCGGCCGGGATCGGCGTCGACCCCGATCACCGGCTGCCCGTCGAGGTACTTGGCGGCGTTGGCGACCAGCCCGTCCTGGCCGACCACGACCACCACGTCCCCCGGTTCGAACAGGAAGCGCGGCAGGTCGGCGCGCTCGACCCGGGTGCGCCGCCAGTCCAGCGGGACGGCGGCGGCGGCCCGGGCCAGCGCGGCGGCCTGCCGGTGGTGGCGCTGCTCCACCTCCTCGACCGAGCGGCCGCGGGAGGAGAGGAAGAATGCGGCCTGCCCGGGCGTGCCGTGGTGGGCGAGCAGCTCCTCGTACTCCGTCCGGCGGTGCACCAGCACCGCCCGGGGGGCGAGGCTCACCGGTCCGTCCCGCCCGCGGGGCCGCCGAGCTTGGCCAGCAGCCCGGTCAGCACGTCGGGGGTGAGCGTGATGCTGTCGATCTGCGGCAGGTGCTCGGCCAGCCGCATCAGGGCGAGGGCCCGCAGCACGGCCGGGTCGGCCTGCTGGTGGGCGGTGAGCCAGGCCGCCTCGGCGGCGGCGCGGGCGTCGCCGAGGGCGCGGGCGGCGTCCGCCTCGGCGCCGGCGAGCCGGATGCGGCGTTCGGCCTCGGCGTCGGTGCGGACCCGCCCGGCGACGGCCTCCTCCTCGGCCTGGAGCCGGCTGTTGGCGCCCTGCTGGGCGAGCAGCTGTTCCTCCCGGCGGGCGAGTTCGATCCGGTTGGCGAGCTCGTTCTCGGCGATGCCGCGCTCGTGCTCGACGGCGACGGCGCGCCGTTCGAAGGTGGCCCGGTCGGCCTCCTGCTGGACCAGCTCCCGGGCGGGCGTGCGCAGGGCCCGCTCCACCTCGGGTTCGGGGCGCAGGGCGACGACCCGGACGGCGATCACGGCGAGGCCGGTCTCGGCGATCCGGGGTTCGGCGGCGAGCCCCTCGGCCATCCGGTCCCGCACGGCGCTGACGCCGTCGACCAGGGCGGCGGCGAGGGTGGTGCGGGCGAGCAGTCCGAGCGCGTGCTGCTGGGCGGTCTCGGTGAGCAGGGTGGCGAGCTGGTCGAGCGGGGCGGCGCGCCAGGCGCCGGTGTCCGGGTCGATGCCGAAGTCGACGCGGCTCGCGGCGACGGCGGGTTCGGTGATCCGGTAGGTCAGCGTGGCCTGCACGGTGACGTCCTGGAAGTCGGAGGTGCGGGCGTGGAAGAGCATGGCGAGCTCGCGGTCGTCCACGGGCACCTCGGAGAGGGCGGCGGTGAGCGGCCGGAACCAGAACGCCAGGCCGGTGCCGTCGTGGACGACCTTGCCGCGGTTCAGGTGGCGGATGTGGGCGGTGGGGACGGCGCGCAGGTGGCGCAGTCCGAAGCGTCTGGTGATGTCGGCCATGGGGAGGAGCACCTCTTCTCGTCATGAGGACGATAAAGGTCCCGGGTGCATCTCGTCAAGATGACGAGAAGGGGTGGTGAGGGCCCGTCGCGCACGTCCGCCAGGCCCGCTGACGAGCGATAACCTGGGGAGGCCGGGGCAGCGAGCAGGCCGGCCGACCCGGGAGGAACGAGAGTGGTGGACGAGACGCGGGGCCCCGCCCTGATCGGCCGGCGGCGGGAGACCGGGCTCCTGGAGGCCGCCCTGGTCCGGGCGGCCGGCGGCGCCGGCGGCACCGCCGTGCTGCTGCGCGGCGAGGCCGGGGTCGGCAAGAGCACCCTGCTGGCCTGGACCGAGCGGCAGGCGCGCGGACGCGGCTTCACCGTCCTGCGGGCCGTCGGCGCCGAAGCGGAGACCGACTTCGCGTTCGGCGCGCTGCACCAGGCCGTCTGGGCCCTCCTGCGGCGCTCGGACGGCCTGTCACCCCACCAGCGGGACACCCTGGAGAGCGCGCTCGGCGTCCGGGCCGGCACCCCGAGCGGCTTCGCCGTCGGCGCCGCCACCCTCGCGCTGCTGGGCGACGCGGCGCGCACCGCCCCGGTCCTGCTCCTCCTGGACGACCTGCACTGGGTGGACTCCTCCAGCGCGGCCGTCTTCGCCTTCCTGCGCCGCCGCTGCGCCGAACTGCCCCTGGTGATCGTCGGGGCCGGCCGCCCGGCGGGTTCGGCGGCCTCGAGCTGGTCGGACGAGCCGGTCGACGTGCGCGCGCTCGACCGGGCCGACGCGGCGGCACTGCTGGCCGACCGGCACCCGGGGCTGGCCGCGACCACGGCCGACCGGGTGCTGGCCGAGGCCGTCGGCAACCCGCTGGCACTGGTCGAACTGCCCCGGCAGCTGGCCGGCGCCCAGCAGCGCGGCGCCGCCCCGCTGCCGGACCACCTGCCGCTCGGGCGCACGCTGGAGCGGATGTTCGCCGAGCGGCTCGGCGGGACGACCCCGGAGGCCGGCCGCCTGCTGCTGCTCGGCGCCCTGGCCACCGGCGCGGACGCCGGTAGTGGGTGGCTGAGCGCCCTCGCGGACGAGGACGCCCGCCGCAGCCTGGAGCGGATCGAGGCCGACGGGCTCGCCCGGCTCGACCCGGCCGGCCGGCTGGTGTTCCGCCACCCGCTGGTGCGCAGCGCGGTGGTCGCGGGCGCCTCCGACGCCGACCGGCGCGCGGCCCACCGCACGCTCGCCGCCGCCCTCGCCCCGGACGACCCGCGTCGGCTGGTCCACGAGGCCTCGGCGGCCCTGTTCCCGGACGCCGCCCTCGCCGACCGCCTCCAGGAGGTCGGCCGCCGGCTGGCCCGCCGCGGCGGCGACGCGGAGGGCGCGCTGCTGCTGGAGCGCGCCGCGGCCCTCAGCCCGGACCCGGCCGACCGCGCCCGCAGGCTCACCTGGGCCGCCGTGATGGCGGCCCGCGGCGGGCAGCTGCGGCACAGCGCCGAGCTGGTCGCCGGGCTGTCCGGCGCACCCGTCCCGGCGGACGTCGCCCCGCTGTTCGCCTACGCCCGGGTGTACGTCGACCAGAGCCACCGGGTCGACTTCGCGTCCTCCGCGGCGCTGCTGCCCGCAGCCCTCGACGCGATGACCGCGCCGGGCGCCGACACCTTCGGCGGGCTGGTCGAGCAGGTCTACTTCAAGCTGCTGCTGTCCGCCACCCACACCGACGACCCCTGCGCCTGGCGGGCCCTGGAACGCCACCGGGGGAGCGTCTCCGAGGCGGGCCGGCTCTGCCTGCGGGCCTGGACCGACCCGGACCCGGCGGTGGCCGGGGAACTGCGCGCCGTCGCCGACGGGATGACCGAGGAGCAGGAGGCGGGCGCCTCCTGGCTGCTGCTGTGGACCGCGTCGGCGCTCGACTGCCCCGGCGGCGACCTCTGGCAGCGGCTCACCGGCCTGCACGGCTTCGCCACCCAGGGCTCGGTGGCGAAGGCCAAGTGCCACGAGGACTTCCTGCTCGGCCGCTGGGAGCAGGCCGCCGTCTGCCTGCGCGAGGCGGCGGTCGCGGACGAACTCGGCTACCACGCCAACGCGCTGATGTTCCGCTACTACCACGCCCAGTTCCTGGCCGGCCGCGGTGACGAAGAGGGGCTGCGGGAGGTCGAGCGGGCGATCGGGCCGACCGCCACCCGGGCCAGGATGCGTTTCGTCCTCGACCGGCTCGCCCACCTGCGGGGCCTCGCCGCCCTCGCCCACGGGCGGTACGAGGAGGCGTACGCGCAGCTCGCCCCGGTCGCCCCGGGCTCCGCAGTCCCCCCGGCGGCTCCGGCCGAGCGGCCGCCCGTCGGGCCGCCCTGGCGGCACGCGCTGGTCCTCGACCTGGTGACGGCCGCCGTGCACACCGGCCGCCACGCCCAGGCGCGGGCGCACCTGGCGGCCGCGCAGGCCGTCGGCGCGGCCGGGATCTCCGGCCACCACGCCTTCCTGGTCGCGGCCGCCGCCGCGGTGGCCGCCGACGACGCCGGTGCCGACGAGGCGTACCGGGCGGCCTTCGCCGTACCCGACGCCGAGCGGTGGGTGTTCGACGCCGCCCGGCTGCGGCTCGCGCACGGCTCCTGGCTGCGCCGGCGGCACCGGCCGGGCGCCCGCGAGGTGCTGCGCGCGGCGTACCACGCCTTCCGCCGGCTGCGGGCCGACCCCTGGGCGCGGCGCTGCCAGGAGGAGCTCCGGGCCGCGGGCGAGCAGGTGGCGCCCGAGCCGGGCGGCCCCGCCGCGGCCGCCGAGGAGGGCGCAGGCCCCGCGGCCCTGACCGGGCAGGAGCTGCGGATCGCCCGGCTGGCGGCGACCGGCCTGACCAACAAGGAGATCGGCGGGCTGCTGCAGCTGTCGCCGCGCACCGTCGCCGCGCACCTCTACAAGGTCTTCCCGAAGCTCGGCATCACCTCGCGGGCCGCGCTCGCGCACGCCCTCGACCCCGGCTGACCGGCCCGGTCCTGTCCTCCCCGTGCACCGTGCCCGGCCCCGGGGCGCACCGCCGCGACGGGGCAGTCAGATGACCTAACTCGGCGTCCGACCCGCGGAGCAGGCTGGCCGCGCAGGGCTTCGGGGAAAGGGCGGCCGGGTGGGCTGGCAGGTGACGACCGCGTCGGTGGCGGACGGTGAGAAGGCGGCGTTCTGGGGCGAGGCGGTGTCACGGACGGTGGTGCCGGTGGAGGTGGTCCCGCTCGCCGCGCGGCCGTTCGACGGCCGTCTGGCGTCGCACCGGCTCGGGTACGTCCGGGTCTCCACGCTGGAGGCGGACGCGGCGCGGGTGTCCCGGACCGCCGGCCTGATCGCCCGGTCGCGGACCGAACCGCAGGTGGGCGTCGGGGTGCAGGTGTCCGGGCGGGCCGTGCTGGAACAGGACGGCCGACGGGCCGAGGTGGCCGGGGGCGGGCTGGTGCTGTACGACACCGCGCGGCCCTACTCGCTCGACTATCCGGAACGCTTCCGCACCCACCTGTTCCACCTGCCGCGCCGGCTGCTGGGGGTGTCGGAGGGGGAGCTGCGGCAGGTGGCGGGCACGGCCGTCACGCCCGGCGAGGGGTGCGGCTCCGTCCTGCTGCCCTTCCTGGGCACGCTGGCGGCGTCCGCCCACTCCTACCCCGCGCCGATCGGCGACCGGCTGGCCGGCAGCGTGGCGGACCTGCTCAGCACGCTCGTCGGGCAGCTGACCGGCCGGGCGGTGGAGGAGCCGGAAGCCCCGAACGACCACCTGGTCCGCCGGATCCGCGCGCACATCGACCGCCACCTGCAGGACCCGGGGCTGTCGCCGGAGAGCGTCGCGGGCGCCCACCACATCTCGGTGCGCTACCTGCACCGGCTCTTCGAGGGCGAGGGGCTGACGGTGAGCAGGTTCGTCCAGCGGCGCCGGCTGGAGGCCTGTGCCGAGGAGCTGGCCCGCCGCGGGCGCACCGCGCCGACCGTCTCCTCCGTGGCCCAGCGCTGGGGCTTCGTCAACCCGGCGCACTTCAGCCGGGCCTTCCGCGCCGCCTACGGGGTGTCGCCGCGCGAGTGGCGGGCGACCGGGGGCGGCACGGCCGGCTGACCGGTCGCACGCCGACGGCCGCTCCCCGGTCCTGCCCCGGCGGGAAATCCGTGCGCGGACAGACCAGGCGGGGCGGCCCGCCCGCAGTACGGTCGAGCGGCGCGTCGGCGGCGGGGGCCGCGGGCCGACGCCCCGCCCGGTGCGCACCGGGCTCCGGCCGTGGCGCCCGTCGGGCGCGGCGGCGTCCATCCGTCCACGCCAGGAGATCAGCGTTGTCCGACACCACCACCCCCTCGCACGGCGGCCGACCGGTGCTCGACCGGGCGCTCCAGGAGTTCCTGGACGCCCGGGCCGGGAGCCCGGCGGCGGAGCTCCCGGACCTCGGCTTCCTGGCCGTGGCGGACGGCCCGGCCCCGACGCCCGGTCCGACGGCGGGGCCGGCGTCATGGCCGGGGGAGCCGGCCGGGCGGCTGCCGGGGGACGGCGGAGCGGACGACCCGTACGGCACCACCACCCGCTGGTTCGAGCTGCCCTGCGGGCCGACCGGGCGGGTGCGCGTCCAGGTCACCAGACCGGCCGGCACCGTCGAACCGAGCCCGGTGGTGCTCCTCCTGCCCGGCCTCGGCTGGGCGCTCGGGGACGCCGCCTCCTACCACCGGCTGATCGCCGAGTTCGCCCTGGGCGCCGACGCCGCGGTGGTCTACGTCGACTACGCCGCCGCCCCGCTCGCCCGCTACCCGGTGGCCGTCGAGCAGTGCCACGCCGTCGTCCGCTGGATCCACGCGCACGGCGACCTGCTCGGCCTGGACGGGCGGCGGATCGCCGCGGTGGGGGACTCGGCCGGCGCCAACCTGGTGGCGGCGCTGACCCTGCTCGCCCGCCGGCACGGCGACGCCCCGCTGCTGCACCAGGTGCTGGTCTGCCCGGTGACCGACGCCGACCTGGACACCCCGTCCTACCACCGCTACGCGACGGGCTACTTCCTGCACCGCGACCACATGCGCCGCTTCTGGGACGCCTACGTCCCGGAGCCGGAGCGGCGGCTGGAGCCCACCGCCGCCCCGCTGCGGGCCGGGCTGGACCAGCTCGCCGGGCTGCCCCCGGCGCTGGTGCTCACCGCCGAGGCCGACGTCCTGCGGGACGAGGGGGAGGCGTACGCGGCCAGGCTGCGCGCGGCGGGCGTCCCGGTGGTGGCGACCCGCTACCAGGGCGCGGTGCACGGCTTCCTGCTGCTCGCCGGCCACTGCCCCACCGGGACGGCCCGCGCGGCGCTGATCCAGGCCGTCGACACGGTGCACGTCGCCCTGCACCGGCACTCCTGGTGACGACCCGCCGGGCCGGCGGGGGCGTTCCGGTCCGGGCGGCGGGCGAAGTTCCTCCTGTTGTTCCTCCTGGTCCGGGGCACCGCTGCGGGGTGTGATGGAGGAGCCGGCGGGCGCGGTCCCCGCGCCCGCCGCCCTCCCCGCCCGTGCCGCCGGACCGGCTGGTCCGACGTGCCCGACAGCCGTCGTAGGAGCGTTGATGACTGTCGTCCTCGATACCGCCCCGATCCCGCCCGCCGAACGCGCCGAGTACTGGCACGAGGCGGTCTCCCGCACCTTCATCCCGCTGGACGTGTCCCTGCTCGAGGCCGAGCCCGCGGCCGCGACCATCACCAGCCGGCGGCTGGGCGCACTGCAGGTCTCCCGGGTGCGGGGCGGCCCGCAGCGGGTGGTGCGCAGCGCCGGCCTGATCGCCCGGGGCGGTGAGGACCACATCACGCTGGCCCTGCAGCACCGCGGCCGGGCCCGGCTGCTCCAGAACGACCGCCAGGTGCCGCTGGACCCGGGCACCTTCGCGATCTCCGACGCCGGCCGGCCGTTCGTCAAGGAGCTCCCGGAGCACTTCGAGTTCACCGCCTTCCACTGGCCGAGGACGGCGGTCGGCGTCTCCGACGAGGACCTGCGGGTGCTCACCGCGACGGCCTTCGACGGCTCCGCCGGCACCGCCGGGCTGGTGGCCGCCTACCTGGAACGGCTGGCCCGCTCGGCCGGGGAGCTGGAGCCGGCGGTGGCCGGCCGGCTCGCCACCACGGCGCTGGACCTGCTGGCCGTGCTGGCCCAGGAACGCCGCGGCCGGTCGGCCCCGCCGGCCCCGGAGGCGGCGCTGGCCACCCTGGCGCGGATCAAGGACCACATCCTGCGCCACCTGGGGGACCGCGACCTCGGGCCGGAGCGGATCGCGGCCGCCCACCACGTGTCGGTGCGCTACCTGCACAAGCTCTTCCGCTTCGAGGGCGTCACGGTGGTCCGCTGGATCCAGCGCCAGCGGCTCGACATGTGCCGGCGCGACCTGGCCCGCCCGGCCGCGGGGCGGCCCACCGTGGCGGCGGTCGCGGGCCGCTGGGGGTTCGTCAGCGCCAGTCACTTCAGCCGGGCGTTCCGGGCCGCCTACGGCGTCTCGCCGAGCGAGTGGTCGGCGAGCACGGCGGCGGAACCCGCCCTGCGGGCCGGGCTGCCCCGCCCGGTGGCCGGGCCCGGCGCGCCCACCCGCCGGGACGGCGCTTAGGGACGGTCGGTCCAGTCGGCGAGCAGGGCCGTGGCCTCGGCCTGCCGGACGGTGTCGCCGGCGGTTTCCGCGGCCGCCCGGGCCTCGCGCGCCGCGGCGACCGCGCGGTCCCGCTCGCCGAGGGCGTCCAGGGCCCGGGCCTGCCCGACCGCGGCGATGCCGGTCAGCATCGGGACGCCGACGCGGTCGCTCACCCGGCGGGCCTGCGTGAAGGCGGCCTCGGCCTCGGCCGGTCGGTCGAGGCCGAGCAGCGCCCGCCCCTTGCCGATCAGCGCGTTGGCCGTGGTGAAGTCGACGATGTGCGCCGCGCCCGGCGCGGTGGCGGGGTCGGCCAGCAGCCCGAGGATGGTGTCGGCGGTGGCCAGCGAGTCCGCCTCCGCGCCCTGCCGGTGCTGGGCGGCGGAGAGCGCCATCAGCGCCTGCGGGTGGCCCTCGCGGTCGCCGGCCGCGGCGAACAGCTCGGCGGAGTGCCGGGCCCGCCGGACCGCGGTGTCGAGGTCCCCGAGCCGGTTGGCGGCGCTGGCCGCGTAGAAGCGCGCCCAGGCCTGCTGGACGGTGTCCCCCGCCCGGTCGGCGAGGTCCGCGGCCTGGCCGGCGGTGGCGAGCGCCTCGCGGGGGCGGCCCAGGCAGGAGAGTTGCGCCCAGGCGAGGTAGTTGGTGTGGGTCGCCTCCGCGGCGGTGTCGCCGAGCGCGCGGGCGGCGGTGCGGGAGAGACCGAACACCTCGGGCCAGTGCCCCCAGTACGTCCAGCGGTCGGAGAACCAGTGCATGGACTCGGCGGTCCGCACCACCTCGGGGTGCCGGCCCTCCACCGCGGCCCGCCGCAGTGCGGCGAGCCAGTTGGCGCTCTCCGCCTCCAGCCACAGCTGGGCGGCCCGCGGCGTGGCGAAGGCGCTGCCGGGCCGGGGGCCGTCGGGCTGGAAGCACTGGCCCGCGGCGGCGGCGGTGTCGAGCAGCCAGCGGTGCAGGGCGGTGTCGGCGGCCAGGCGCTCCTGCGCGCCCTCCTCCTCGTCGAGCCGCTCGCGCGCGTAGAGGCGGAGGAGGTCGTGGAACAGCATCCGGTCGCCGGCGGTGGTGCCGAGCAGGCCGAGTTCGAGCAGTTCGTCCAGCATCTCCTCCACCGGGCCGGGGCGCAGACCGGTGAGCACGGCGCCGGCGGCGGCGTCGAAGTCCGGGCCGGGGACGAGGGCCAGGCGGCGGAACAGACGGCGCTCGGGCTCCCCGAGCTGCTCGTAGGAGAGCCGGAAGGCGGAGCGGATCCGCAGGTCGCCGGCGGCGAGGCGGTGGAGCCGCAGGTCCTCGTCGTCGAGGCGGTCGGCGAGGTCGCGGGCGTCCCAGGCGGGCCGGCTGAGCAGCCGGTTGCCGGCGATGCGCAGGGCCAGCGGCAGGTGTCCGCACAGGTCGGCGACCCGGGCCAGGGCGGCGGGGTCGGCCGGGTGGCCGCCGCCGGCCGGCCGGTCGTCCCGGGCCGGGTGGTCGTCGCGTTGGGCGAGGATCGCGCCGAGCAGGGTGGTGGCGGACTCGGCGGGCAGCGGCTCCAGGACGAGGCGCCGGGCGTGTTCGATGCCGGTGAGCGAGCGGCGGCTGGTGACCCAGACGGTGCCCCGGCCGGGCCCGGGCAGCAGGGCGCGCAGCTGGCCCTCGTGCGCGGCGTTGTCCAGGACGACGAGGGCGTCCCGCTCCCGCAGCAGGCCGCGGTAGAGCGTCTGGCGTTCGGCGGTGTCGACCGGGAGGTCGCGTTCGCGCACCCCCAGGGCCCGGAGCAGGCTCGCCAGGGCGTCGTGCGGGGGGACCGGGTCGGTGTCCAGTCCGCGCAGGTCGAGGAAGAGGCAGCCGTCGGCGAAGCGCTCGCCGAGGGCCCGGCCGGCGTGCAGGACGAGTGCGGTCTTGCCGAGGCCGGGGGCGCCGGAGACGATCGACACCCGGTGCGCCCGGGGGTCGGTGGTGGTCCGGGCGAGCCAGTCGGTCTCGGTCGCACGGCCGGTGAAGTCGGGTACGGCGGGCGGGAGTTCGCAGGGCCGGGCGGTGACGGCCGGCTGCCGCCGGCGGCCGGAGCGGGCGGCGGCGAGCAGGGCCGCGGCGTCGTCCGGGGGGAGGCCGAGGGCGGTGGCGAGGGCGTCGACGGTGCGGGGCTGGGGGCCCCGGCTGTGGCCGCGTTCCATGTCGCCGATGGCTCGCGCACTGACGCCGGAGCGCTCCGAGAGCTCCTCCAGGGTCAGCGTGGCGGCGTGCCGGTGGGCGCGCAGCAGCGGCCCCAGGGCCTGCGGCGCCTGCTGGTCCATGAACCCCCCAACTGTTGAAAGATCATCATACAGAGGGGTATGGGCGGTTGTGCCGCGGCGACGACGGGGGCACACCGCTGAAGGACCGCCGCCTGGCGGCCCTTCAGCGGTACCGACCCGCGGCTCAGGCCACCGGCGGCGCCCACGGGGCGTCGGGGGCCGAGACTCGGTGGGCCGTCACGGCGGTGGCCAGCAGCAGCGCCGAGGCGAGTCCGAGGGCCGCCACCAGCAGCCCGTGCAGGACGAGGACCCCGCCCGCGACGCCGCCGAGCATCATCGCCAGCGCGGAGAGGATCCGCCGGCCCGGGCGGGGCGCGCCGCCCCCGGCCGGAGCCGAGTCGGCGGCGAGCCCGGTCAGCGTCAGGGTGAGCACCGTGGTCGTCAGGTCGGGCACGCCCAGCCGCCGGGCCACCGCGTTCTGCAGCCCCATGCCCAGCCCCAGCAGCACGATCAGCGCGTACCCGGCGCCGCCGGACGCGGTGGCCCCGGTGCCGGAGGCGGCCGCCGTGGCGGTGGCGGCGGCGGCCAGGACGGCCTGGACGGCGGCGGCCCGGGCCAGCAGGCGCCCGCGGTGCGCCGCCAGCCGGGTGCCGAGCCGGCCGCCGGTGAGCGCACCGGTCAGGAACGCCGCCAGCGAGACCAGCGAGGCCGGGACGGACAGCCCGGAGGCCCCCGCCAGGGCGAACCCCAGGAAGACCACGTTGCCCGTCATGTTCGCCACGAAGACGTGCCCGAGGCCGAGGTAGCTCACCGCGTCGACCAGACCGGTGGCCACCGTCAGCAGCAGCATCAGCGGCGGCAGCGGGCCGTGCCGGTCCGCCCGGGGCGGCCGCACCGTCCGCAGCGCGTCAGCCAGCAGGGCGCGCACCGGCGGCCGCCTCCTCCCCGGTCGGGGGGCGGTGCAGCACAGCCCGGGTCAGCAGGCCGCTGGCGAGGCCGAGGGCGACGGCCAGGGCGGGCAGCCAGAGCGGCCACCCGGGCAGGCCGAGCGCGTGGTCGGCGGACCACCGGCCCGGGCCGGTGAGCGCCAGCGAGCCCGTGACCACGACCAGCACCAGCGGGTACTCGTAGCCGTCGTCCTGCACCCAGAGCCCGTTCGGGCGCTTGACGGTGATCGCCACCGTCATCACGCCGATGGCGACCATGGCCGCCAGGGGCGTGAGCGCCCCCAGGGCCAGGAACAGGCCCGAGCCGATCTGGCCGGCCCCCGCGGCGAGCGCGGTGAGCGGGCCGCCGAGGAAGCCGTCGTGCCGGAACTCCTCCGTCCCGCCCGCCAGGCCGTGGCCGCCGAGGCGGTGGCTCACCTTCTGTACCCCGTGCCCGGCGATGAGCAGGCCCACCACCAGCCGGAGGACCAGCAGTCCGGTATCCATCGTGTCCGCTTCCTGTTCCTGTCCCTGGTTCCTGATCGGGTGTCGCGCGCCGGCGGGGCTCAGCCCGCCGCGTGCGCCCCGATGACGGTCTGCGCGTAGACGACGCCCAGGCCGTACGCGCCGGCGTGCTCCTTGACGACCTCCATGACGGCGCCGTACGTCTCCGCCCGGGCCCAGTCGCGCTGCAGTTCCAGCAGCACCTGCACCCAGGTCACCGGGACGGCGCCGCCCTGCGTCATGCGCTGCACGGCGTGCTCGTGGGCCTGCGGGGAGACGCCGCCCGAGGCGTCGGTGACGACGTACACCTCGTAGCCCTGGGCGAGCATGGAGAGCACCGGCAGCACCAGGCAGACCTCGGTCCACAGGCCGGCGATGACGACCTTCCCGCGGCCGGTGGCCTTGACGGCGTCGACGACGGCCCGGTCCTCCCAGGCGTTCATCGAGGTGCGGTCGAGGACCTCCGCGTCGGGGAAGACGGCGGCCAGCTGCGGCAGCAGCGGGCCGGAGAAGGACTCGGCGGCGACGGTGGTCAGCACCACCGGCACGTCGAAGGCCCTGGCGGCCTTGGCGAGGCCGACCGTGGCGTTGATGATCGCGGTCCGGTCGCCGCTGCCGGTGCCGAAGAACATCTGCGGCTGGTGGTCCACGAAGAGGACGACGGCGTTGTCGGGGGTCAGCAGGTCCGGGCTCGGGGTGGCGCTGACCTGGTTCGCGTCGAACATGGGGGTTTCCCTTCGGTCGGGGGAGCCTCCACGCCGGTGGGGTGGAGGAGGTCGGGGTGGGGCGGTCCGGGGAGCCGGACGGCGTCAGAGCAGGAAGCAGGGGTCGAACGGCTGGGCGTGCTCCGTCAGGTCGCCGCGGTCCGCGCGCCACCGGCGCTGCAGCTCCGACTCGGCGACGACCTGTCCGAGCAGCTCCGCCTGGCGGGCGCCCGCGCCGCTGGTGCCCGGGTGGTGGGCCTGGTAGCCGCCGAAGCGGGCGACCGGGCTCCAGTCGGGGCTGACCGGCGGGAGCTCCTCCGCCATGCCCTCGTACTCGGCGGCGGCGTGGACGATCCGGCCGCCGACGACGGTCAGCACGGACTCGATGTGCGGGATGTCCGGCTCGGGGACGGTGAAGTAGTCCGCGGAGAGCACCGCGAGGTCGGCGTAGCAGCCCTCCCGGAGCACGCCCTTGACGTCCTGCTCGCCGGTCAGTTCGGCGCCGGCCCTGGTGTACAGGGCGAGCGCGGTCGCACGGTCCACCCGGTTCCGCGGCGGGCGCGTCGCCTGCCCGCCGACGGTGCGCCCGGAGACCAGCCAGTGCAGGGCGACCCAGGGGTTGTAGGAGGACACCCGGGTCGCGTCCGTCCCGGCGGCCACGGTCAGGCCGCGCTCCAGCATGGCTCGCAGCGGCGGGGCCCCGGCGGCGGCGTCGGCGCCGTACCGGCGGGCGAACGCCCCGCCCTGGAAGGACAGCCGGTTCTGCACGGAGAGCGAGCCGCCGAGCGCCGCGATGCGGTCGAGGCTGTCCGGGGAGACGGTCTCGGCGTGGTCGAAGAGCCACCGGTTGCCGGCGGGGAAGAGCCCCTCCGCGGCGAGCCGTTCGAACACCGCGAGGTCGCGCCGGATCGTCTCGTCGTAGGTGGCGTGCAGCCGGAAGCCCCAGCCGTGCTCCATGAGCAGGCGGACGGCCTTCTCGAACTCGGCTTCGTAGGGGCCGAGTTCGGGCCGCGGCTCGGCGAAGTTCTCGAAGTCCGCGGCGGCCCAGGTGAGGTTCTCGCCGGCCCCGTTCAGCCGCAGCCAGGCGTCGCCCTCGCCGGGGCGCACGGTCGCGACCCAGCGGGCCAGGTCGTCGAGCTCCTGGCCGGGGGTCTGCGGGAACAGGTGGTAGGCGATGCGCAGCGACAGCAGGCCGTCCCGGGCCAGTTCGGTCACCGTGCCGTAGTTCTCGGGGAAGTTCTGGAAGCCCCCGGCCGCGTCGATCGCCGAGGTCAGCCCGAACCGGTTCAGCTCGCGCAGGAAGTGCCGGGTGGAGGTGCGGCGGTCCTCGCCCTCCAGGGCCGGGGCCTTGGCCAGGGTGGAGTAGAGGACGAGCGCGCTCGGCGCCGCCAGCAGCACGCCGTTGGGCTCGCCGCCCCGGCCGCGGACGATCTGGCCGCCCCTGGGGTCGGGCGTGTCACGGGTGTACCCGACGGCCCGCAGCGCCGCGCGGTTGAGGATCGCCGACTGGTAGAGGTGCAGCACGAACACCGGGGTGTCCGGCGCGGCCTCGTTCAGTTCGGCGGGCGTGGGCAGCCGCTTCTCGGCGAACTGCTCGGCCGACCAGCCGCCGACGACCCGCACCCACTGGCCCGCGGGCGTGCGGGCGGCCTGCTCGCGGAGCATCGCCAGGGCCAGGCGCAGCGAGGGCACGCCGTCCCAGCGCAGTTCCAGGACGTAGTTGAGGCCGCCCCGGATCACGTGCAGGTGGGCGTCGTTGAGGCCGGGCACCACCCGGCGGCCCAGCGCGTCCACCACGACGGTGGACGGCCCGACCACGGCGGCGACGTCGGCGTCCTCGCCCACGACGGTGAACAGCCCGTCGCGGACGGCCAGGGCGCCCGCCTGCGGACGGCGGGCGTCCCCGGTGTGGATCCGCGCGTTGCGGACGACGACGTCCGCGGCGGCCTCGACGGCGCGCGGGACGAGCCCGCTGACCGGCATTGCAGGCACCTCGACTACCTCCTGTGGTGGCTCCGGACCGCCGGCCCGGGCGCGGGCGGCGGTGGTGGCGGCCGGACGGGCCGGGATGTACGGGGGCGGCCCGTCCGGCCGCCTGACTTGACGTTAAGTCGGCTCCGCACAACGGAGTTGGCGCTCCGTGCACCGCCCCCGTCCCCGGAGCGCACCGGTCCCGGCCGGGGTGCGCGGGCCGGCCCGCGGGAGCCCCGGGAACGCGACGGAGCCCCGTACCGGGCGTCCTCGGGGGGACGTCCGGTACGGGGCTCGGGGCTCGGCCGGTCGGGGTGCGGTGGGGGCGGTCGGCGGGCCCGCCCGTGCGGTGACGGGGCCGCGGGGGAGTCACCCCGCCGCGGCGGTCACTTCGCCAGGAAGGCCAGCAGCGCCGCGTTGACCTCCTCGGCGTGGGTCCAGAGCAGGCCGTGCGGCGCGCCCTCGATCTCCACGTACTCGGCGGAGGGGAGCGCCCGGTGGAACGGGCGGCCGGTGTTCTCGACCGGCAGGATGCGGTCGCCGGTGCCGTGCAGGATCAGGGCGGGCACGTCGACGCGCGGGATGTCCGCCCGGAAGTCGGTGTACCAGGTCGAGGGCGCGGCCGAGGCCGCGAAGGAGCCGCCGCTCGCCGCGGTGTTCCAGCTGTTGCGGACGGCCTCCTCGCTGATCCGGCTGCCGAGGTTCTCGTCGAGGTTGAAGAAGTCCTGGAAGAAGTCGCGGTAGTAGGCGTAGCGGTCGGCCTTCACCGCTGCGACGACGCCGTCGAAGAACTCCTTCGGGGCGGCGCCGTCCGGGTTGTCGTCGGTCTTGAGCAGGCAGGGCTCCAGGGAGGCCAGGAAGGCGACCTTGGCGATCCGGTCCGAGCCGTGGGCGGACACGTACCGGGCGACCTCGCCGGTGCCCATCGAGAAGCCGACCAGCACGGCGTCCCGCAGGTCCAGCGTCTCCAGCACGGTGTGCAGGTCGGCGGCGAAGGTGTCGTAGTCGTAGCCGGTGGTCGGCTGGGAGGACCGCCCGAACCCGCGGCGGTCGTAGGTGACGACCCGGTACCCGGCGTCGAGCAGGGCGGCGCTCTGCCGCTCCCAGGAGTGCCCGTCGAGGGGGAAGCCGTGGATGAGGACGACCGGCTGACCGGAGCCGTGGTCCTCGTAGTAGAGCTCGATGGCGGCGGTGTTCTCCTGGCCGACGGTGATGAACGGCATGGTGCGTGCTCCCTCGGGGACGGGGTGGGGTGGTGACGCGCTCCACGCTAGGAGCGGGCGGGCCGGGCGGTTTGCCCCTGAGGGAACGGCCTGTGCTCCCGGAGCGCCGTGCTGCCGGGGCCGCCCGACGCTCCGTCGGCCGGCGTCGGAAACGGGTGTCGCCCGGGGCGCCGGAACTCCAGAATGGGAGTCGGCTTCGAGGCGGGGGGACCTCTGTGGAGTGGTGGTTGGGGATGGGCGGGGCACTGCTGCTCGGGGTGGTGACCAACCTGGTCTACGACTTCGCCAAGTACGGGGGCTCGCGGGTGCCGCTGGCCCGGGTGCGGCGGGCGAGCCTGACACCGGGGGCGCGGGCGCACGACCCGGAGGCCGACGGGCTGGTGCCGCTGATCACCTGGTCGGCGACGCGGCCGCTGTCGCCCGCGACGCTGGTGACGGACTACGGCGGCCGGGTGGAGCGCCCGCACGCGCTGTCCACCCCAGCCTGGCGGGACGAGGTGGACCGGCAGCGCGCCGCCGGGGCGGCCGGGCGGACGGCGTACGTCTCGCGGCTGACGGTCGATCACGGCGAGCACAGCCGGGCCCGGGTGTGCGAGGTGCGGATCGCGGAGAGCGACTACGCGGAGTGCATGGCCACGACCCGGCTCGGCCGGGAGGACGCGGACTCGGCGCGGCGGGTGCGGGAGGCCCTGGAGCTCGGCCTGACCGGGTTCGTGGCCGTCGCCCCGCCGACCATGGTCAGCGCCTGCGTCGCGGTGCGGGACCGCGCGGGCCGGTTGCTGCTGCTGCGGCGCTCGCTGGCGGTGAACACCTTCCCGGCGCAGTGGACGGTCGGCATCAACGAGACGATGAAGTACCGGGACGAGCCCGGTGCGGCGGAGGACTTCTACGGCCTGGTGCACCGCGGGCTGGAGGAGGAGCTGGGGCTGCGCCCGGAGGACGTCGGGCCGCCGGTGATCAGCTGGCTGGGCTGGAGCGCGCCGGCGTCCTGCTTCACCCTGGTCGCCACCGTCCGCTCCGGGCTCGACGCCGCCGAGATCGACCTGCGCCGCGAGGCCTGCCACAGCACCTTCGAGCACGACATGGCGGCCTGGGTGCCGTTCACCCGCAAGGCCGTGTCGGCGCTGGTGGAGGGCGGCGACTGCCCGGACGGCTCGCGGCGGTGGTCCTACCTGGCGCCGTTGGTCGCCCGGGAGGCGTGGCGGGCCGCGTCGGTCCGCTGAGCGCGGCCGCGGCCCGGGTTCCTCCTCGAACGCAGGCCCGGGCGGCTCAGACCGGCCGGAAGTCGGCGGGGCCGACGGCCGGGAGGTGCCGGGGCAGGCCGGGCGTCCAGCGCTTGGTGCCGTCGGGCAGCACGGCCAGGGCTTCGACGCCGGGGCGTCGCCCGGCCCAGGCGAGGGCGCGGTCGGGGCCCATCGCGAACGCGGCGGTGGCCCAGGCGTCGACGCGGGCGATGCCGGTGCCGGGGGAGCCGACCAGGGTCAGCGAGGCGAGGCCGGTCGCGGGGCGGCCGGTGTGCGGGTCGAGGACGTGCGCGCCGCGTTCGGCGGTGCCGGAGGTGGCCACGGCCAGGCCGTCGCCGGCCAGGACGGCGGCGAGCCGGCCGGTGCGCAGCGGGTGGGCGACGCCGATCCGCCAGGGCCCGCCGGCCGTCTGCACGTCCCCGCCGCCGCTGACGCAGTACTGCCGGGCCCCGGCGTCGCCCAGCATCCCGGCGGCCTCCTCGACGGCCCGGCCCTTGACCCAGCCGCTCGGGTCGAGCCGGCCGCCGGGGCGTTCGGTGAAGTAGCCGTCGGTCTCGTCGGCGACCTCGCGGCAGGCCGCCAGGGCGGCACGGACCTCGGGGTCGCAGTCGTCGACGCCGAGCTCGCCCCGGTCGAGGCGGCTGATCTGGCTGTCCGTCCGGTAGGGCGAGAAGACCGCGTCGATCCGGTGCAGCCGCCGGGCGATCCGGCGCAGCACGTCGGCGGTGTCCGGGCCCGGGTCGCGGACGGCGAAGGAGAAGACGGTGCCCATGACGGGCTCGGCGTGGCGGAGCACGGCGGCCTCACCGCCCGGCGCGGTCGAGCGCGCTCTGCAGGGAGCGGGCGTAGCCGTCGCTGGTGAAGGTGGCGCCGCTGACCACGTCGACGTGCGCGCTCTGGGCGGCCAGCGCCTCCTGGTTGAGCAGCGGCAGCGCGGAGCTGTTGATCTCCCGGTCGCGGCGGTCCTCGGTGGGGTACTCGACCACGTCGACGGCGGTGATCCTGCTCCCGCTGAGGGTGACCGCGACCTGGACCGGCCCGTAGCGGGTGTTCACGGCGTCTCCGGTGACCTTCCGGACGGTACCCGCGCCGCCCGTCCCGCCGGCCCCGGTGGGGGAGGCGGACGGGGCCGGGGTGGCGTCGGAGGCCCCGGCGGCGGACCCGGCCGAGCCGGACGCGGAGCCGTCGGAGCCGGCGGCCCCGCCCGAGCTGATCACCGGGGCGGGCCCGGCGGCGCCGTGCGGTTTGAGGGAGAGCAGCAGGACCACTCCGGCGGCGGTGGCGGCGGTGCTGACGACGGCTCGGCGCATGGGCGGGCCTCCTCGGGGTTCGGTGGTTCGGCGGTTCAGTGGTTCGCCGGGACGACGACGGCCGGGACGCGACGGCCGGGACGACGACGGGCAGGACGGCGACGGGCGGGACGGCGGCGTGGCCGGGCCGGGCCGGTGGGGGCGGGCTCAGAGGGCGAAGGACTCGTGGTGGATCCGCCCCGCCCGCACCCCGGCGGCCCGCAGCGCCCGCACCGCCTCCCCGGTCAGCGCCTCCGGCCCGCACAGGTAGACCTCGTGCTCGGCGAGGTCGGGGACGAGCCGGGCGAGCGCGGCGCCCAGGTCGCCGACCCGTTCCCGCGGGCCGACCAGTTCGTGCACCGTGCCGCCGCGCCGCCGGGCGACCTGCGCCAGCTCCGCCCGGAACAGCAGGTCCTGCGGCCGGGCGGCCCGCTGGACGAGGGTGAGCTCCCCCGGCAGCGTCTCGAACAGTGCCCGCAGCGGGGTGATGCCCACCCCCGCCCCGAACAGCAGCACCCGCTCGCGCCGCTGCAGCCGCCCGGTGAACGCCCCGTACGGGCCCTCGGCGCGCACCGGGGTGCCGGGGCGCAGCGCGGCCACCGCGGCGCTGTGCCCGCCGAGGTCCTTGACGGTGAAGCGCAGGAAGTCCGGGTGCGGCGGTGCGGACAGCGAGTACGGGTTGGCGGCCCAGCGCAGCCCGGGCGCCTGGAACTGCAGCCGGAAGAACTGGCCGGGCTCGGCCCGCAGGAGGTCCAGCCGCCGACCGGTGACGAAGAGCGACACCACGCCGGGGCCCTCCGGCCGGACCTCGGCCACCCGCAGCCGGTGGCGGCGGTCGAGCAGCCACGGTCCGGCCAGCCGGTACCAGCCGATCAGGGCGGCGGTGCCGAGGTAGAGGGCGTACCAGGCGGCGCGGGCCGGGCCGTCGCCGAGGTCGGCCCCGGTGGCCAACTGGTGGCCGAAGGCCAGGGCGACGGCGAGATAGGTCGCCAGGTGCAGGTAGTACCAGGTCTCGTAGGAGAGCCGGCGGCGGGCGGCGCGGGCGGACACCGCGCCGGTGCCCAGCATCAGCAGGGTGGCCAGGGCGGCCTTGAGCATCTCGGGGAAGTGGAGGACGATCTCCACGCCCTCGGCGAGCGGGCCGCGCCCGTCGGTCAGCGCGTAGCCCCAGACGACGGACAGCACGTGCACGGACACCGCGGCCACCAGCCAGCGACCGCCGAAGGCGTGCCAGCGGGCCAGCCGGTCGGCACCGACCCCGCGTTCCAGCGGCGGCAGTCGGGCCATCAGCAGGAGCAGCACCGGGGCCGCGTAGCCGGCGAGCAGGCCGGTGATCCGGCCCGCTCCGGTCAGCCACCCGGCCGGGCCTGCCACCACCGGGGTGTCTGACCACCAGAGCGCGAGGACGCCGAGCGCGCCGGCGGCGACCAGGGCGAGCACCAGGCGGGGCGGGGCGGCCACGGGTGGGCGGCGCGCCGCCCGGTGGGCCGGGCCGGCGGGTCGCGGTGGTGCTGCGGTGGCCATCGGGGATCACTCCTTCCGTCCCGGCGGCGAGCACCGCCGGGGCGCACCACGATCGCACCGCAACCTCTGAGCCGCCTCTGAACCGGGGCCGCTCCCGGCGGCCGCCCGGGCCGCGTTCCCGCAGGTCGGAGCCGGTGCGACGGGGTGCCCACCGGGCCCCGCGGTCTCAGGACTTTCTCATCGCGGGCGGTCAGAATGAACGCCGCCGACCGCGTACCGAGGGAGCACCGTGGACGACACCGCCGAGCGGCAGGAGTGGAGGGTCCTCGTCGTCGACGACGAGCCGGACCTGGTCGAGGTGGTCTGCGGCGCCGTCCGCTACGAGGGCTGGCAGGCGCGCGGCGCGACCACCGGCGGGGCGGCCGTGCGCGCCGCGGCGCTCTGGCGCCCGCACGCCGTGGTCCTGGACATGATGCTGCCCGACCTCGACGGCATGGAGGTGCTGCGCCGGCTGCACGCCGAGCGGCCCGAGGTGCGCGTGCTCTTCCTGACCGCCCGGGACGCCGTCGAGGACCGGATCGCCGGGATCGCGGCGGGCGGCGACGACTACGTGACCAAGCCGTTCAGTCTGGCCGAGGTGGTCGTGCGGCTGCGCGGGCTGCTGCGCCGGGCGGCCCCGCCGGGTGCGGCCGGTCCGCCGCCCGCGCACGCCCTGGTGCTCGGCGACCTGGTGCTCGACGAGCGGGCCCGCGAGGTCACCCGCGGCGGGGAGGCGGTCGACCTCAGCCCGACCGAGTACGCGCTGCTCGTCCACCTGATGCGCCACCCCCGCCAGGTGCTGAGCAAGGCGCAGATCCTGGACGCCGTCTGGTCCTACGACTTCGGCGGGCAGGCGCACGTCGTCGAGCTGTACATCAGCTACCTGCGCAAGAAGCTGGACGCCGGCCGGCCCCCGATGATCCACACCGTGCGCGGTGCCGGGTACCTGATCAAGGCCGCGCCGTGAGCGGCGGGCCCGCCGGTCGCCGGCGCCGCGGTCTGCGCCGCCGGGCCGCCCGGCTGGTGCCGCGGACGCTGCGGGCCCGGCTGATCGCCGGCCTGCTGGTGCTGCTGGTGGTGACCTGCGCGGCGGTGGGCCTGGCCACCACGGCCGCCCTGCGGCACTTCCTGGTGGACCGGCTGGACCAGCAGCTCACCGACTCGGGCGGTCGCTACGCCGCCAGCCTCGAACACGCCGGCCAGGGCGGCGGCGGCACCGACACCCGGGCGCAGACCCCGGGCACCCTGGGCGTGCGGCTGCTGGACGGCCGGGTCACCGCGGCCGGCGTGGTCGACGGCGACGCCGACGACGCGGACGGCCTGGGCGACGACGACAGGGTGGCGCTCTCGCCCGCCGAGCAGCGGGCGCTGGCCGCGCTCCCGGTCGGCGGGTCGGCGGGCACCGTCGACCTGGGCGGGGCGCAGGGGCGCTACCGGGTCCGCGCGGTCGCCGGCCGGGACGGCGACGTGCTGGTCAGCGGGCTGCCGCTGCGCCCGGCGGAGGACACCGTGGACCGGCTGGCGACCCTGGAGCTGACGGTCTTCGCGCTCGCCGTGGCCGGGGCGGGCGCCGCCGGAGCGGTCTGGGTGCGCTGGTCGCTGCGCCCGCTGGACCGGGTGGTGGGCACCGCCGAACGGGTCGCCGGCCTGCCGCTGGCCAGCGGCGCCGTCACCCTGGCGGAGCGGGTGCCGGACGACGACCCGCGCACCGAGGTCGGCCGGGTGGGCACGGCGCTCAACCGGATGCTCGGGCACGTGGGGGACGCCCTGGCCAGCCGGCACGCGGTGGAGGAGCGGCTGCGGGCCTTCGCCGCCGACGCCAGCCACGAGCTGCGCACCCCGGTGGCGGCGGTCCGCGGGCACGCCGAGCTCGCGCTGCGCCACCCCGGTGCGGTGCCGGGGCCGGTGCGGCACTCGCTGGAGCGGATCGACGCCGAGGCGGTGCGGATGGGCGCGATCGTCGAGGACCTGCTGCTGCTCGCGCGCCTGGACGCGGGCCGGCCGCTGGCCGACGCCGAGGTGGACCTCACCCGGGTGGCGCTGAACGCGCTGGCGGACGCGCGGGCGGCCGGGCCGGGGCACCGCTGGCGGCTGGCGCTGCCGGCGGAGCCGGTGCTGGTGCGCGGGGACGAGCACCGGCTGAGCCAGGTGGTGGTCAACCTGCTGGCGAACGCCCGGGCCCACACCCCGGCCGGGACGGGGGTCGAGCTGAGCCTGGAGCGCGCCGGGGCCGAGGTGCGGCTGGCGGTCGTCGACGACGGGCCGGGGATCGCCCCCGAGCTGGCGGAGCGGATGTTCGAGCGTTTCGTCCGGGGCGACCGGGCCCGCTCGCGGTCGACCGGCTCGACCGGGCTGGGCCTGTCGATCGTGCGCGCGGTGGTCCGGGCGCACGGCGGCACGGTGGACGCGGCCAGCGGCCCGGGGCGCACCGCGTTCACCGTGCGGCTGCCGGCCCCTCCGTAGCGGCTCCGGTGCGGAAGCGCTGCCGGTACTCGGTCGGGGTGGTGTCCAGGCGCCGGCGGAAGGCGCGGACCAGGGTGTCGGTGGTGCCGAACCCGCAGTCGGTGGCGATCCGGTCGAGCGTGGCGTCGGTGGACTCGAGGTGCCGGCGGGCGAGTTCGAGCCGGGCGGACTCCACGTAGGCGCTCGGGGTGGTGCCGAGTTCGGTCTTGAAGATCCTCGTCAGCTGCCGTTCGCCGATGTGCGCGTGGGCGGCGAGGTCGGGCACGGTGAGCCGGCCGGGCAGGTTGCGCAGGATGTGGTGGCGCAGCTCCTCGACCCGCCGGGTGGTGGACACCGGCTCCAGCGGGACGCTGAACTGGCTCTGCCCGCCGGGGCGCTTGAGGTACATCACGAGCTGGCGGGCGACCCGCAGCGCGAGGGCCTCGCCGAAGTCGTCGGCGACCAGGGCGAGGGCGAGGTCGAGGCAGGCGCTGATGCCGGCGCCGGTCCAGACCTCGCCCTCGCGGATGAAGATCGGATCGGCGTCCACCTCGATCTGCGGGTACTCGGCGGCGAGCCGCGCGGCCGTCGACCAGTGGGTGGTGGCGCGCCGGCCGTCGAGAAGCCCCGCGGCGGCGAGGATGTGCGCGCCGACGCACACCGAGGCGACCCGGCGCGAGCGCCCGGCGAGCGTGCGCACCCGGTCCACCACGGCCGGGTCGGTGAGCGGGTGGACCCGGCGCAGTTCGTCGACCTCGACCGACCCGGGCACCAGCAGGGTGTCGATGGGGCCCGCGGCGGCGGCCTCGTCGAAGGTGAGGTCGGGCAGGATCCGCACGCCCGCGGCGGTGGTCACCGGGGCCGTGGTCTCGGCGGCGAGGACGACGCGGTAGCCCGTCGCGTCGTCGGTCTCCCGCCGGACCAGCGAGAACACCTCCGGCGGTCCGGTGACGTCGAGCAGGTCGACGCCCTCGAAGAGGACGACGACGATCAGTCGTTGCTGCGTCACGGTGGTCATCTCCGGTCCTGCCCCGGCCGGTTCGGCCGCTCACACGCGATGTCGGAATCTGCATGTTAGGCGACATTGCCGACACCGGAGGGCCGGCCATAGCGTTCCGATGCGGGCCACCGCAGCCGTGGCCGCCCATCCTCCAGACACCCGACCCGAGGCGGTACCCCATGCCCACGACCACCCTGCGCACCCTCGACGGCCTCGACGAGACGCCCGCCGCGCTCGCCGACGCCACCCTGATCCTGATCGACTACCAGAACACCTACGTCGGCGGGGTGATGGAGCTCGACGGCTGGCGCGAGGCGCTGGACGAGGCCGCCGCGCTGCTCGCCCGGGCGCGGGCCGCGGGGGCCACCGTGATCCACGTGGTCAACGACGGCGGGGAGGGCACCCCGTACGACGTCCGCGCCGAGATCGGCCGGATCCACCCCGGCGTGGCGCCGGCGCAGGGCGAGCGGGTCGTGGTCAAGAAGGCCCCGGACGCCTTCGTCGGCACCGGGCTGGGCGAGCTGGTCGACGCCGCCGGGCACCGGGACGTCGTGGTGGCCGGCTTCATGACGCACATGTGCGTGGCCTTCACCACCGCGGGTGCCTTCCTGCGCGGCAACCGGCCCACCGTCGTCGCCCGGGCCTGCGCCACCCGGCCGCTGAGCTCGGGCGGCACCGGGCTGAGCGCCGAGCAGGTCCACCGCGCCGCGCTGGCGACGATCGGCGACCTCTACGGGGTGGTCGTCGAGTCGCCGGCGGACCTGGGCTGACCCGCACCGTGCCGCGGCCCGCCCGTCACGGGGGTCGGGCGGGCCGCGGCGGCACCCGCGCGGTAAGGGCCGCGGCGCCCGGCCGGGGCCTCCGCGTCACCCGGTGCAGGTGATCCCCGGCGGCGCCGGGAGCCGTAGCGTCGACAGCAGAGAACCGGTCCGGCAGCGGAGCGGGCCGGGTGACGACCGCGGAGGGAGCGGTGCGATGTCCGAGGAGCAGGACGAGGAACTCAGGGAGATCGGGCCCATCGACTATCTGGTCGTGGAGTTCCCGGGCAACCGCATGACGGGCGAAGGGCTTCCGCTGCTGGTCGACCTCGTGGACCGGGGCATCATCCGGATCCTCGACTTCGCGTTCGTCCGCAGGGACGAGGACGGCAGCGTCCTGGCGATGGAGCTCACCGACCTGGACGGCGACGGGACCTTCGACCTGGCCGTGTTCGAGGGCGTGTCGTCCGGGATCCTGGACGCCGAGGACCTCGACGAGGCCGCGGCCCTGCTGGCGCCCGGCAACTCCGCCGGGGTGCTGGTGTACGAGAACGCCTGGGCGGGACCGCTCGCCGCCGCCCTGCGCCGGTCCGAGGCGCAGGTCGTCGCCAGCGGCCGGATCCCGGTCCCGCAGCTGCTGCAGTCGCTGGAGGCCCTGGAGGCCCGGGAGCCGTCCGGCGGCTGACACCGCCACGCCCGCGTACGAGCAGGACGCACGCGGACGCGGAGCACGCACACGTACGAGGAAGGAGCTCGGTCATGCCGGGACTGTTGCGCGGAGTCGCGCGTACCGCGGTCGTCGCCGGGACGGCGACCGCCGTGTCCAACCGGGTGTCGCGTCGCCAGGCCGGCCGGTGGGCCGCCCAGGAGGCGCCGCCCGAGCCCGCGCCCGCCGCGCCGCCGCCCGCGGCTGCGCCCCAGCCGGGGATGGACGACAAGATCGGCCAGCTGCAGCAGCTGGCACAGCTGCACGAACAGGGGGTGCTGACCGACGAGGAGTTCGCGGCGCAGAAGCAGCGGGTGCTCGCGGGCTGAGTCGTCGAACGGCGGATGACCGCCCCCGGCCGGACGGGCCGGGGGCGGTCATCCGCACGGGACGCGGAACCTCAGACGCCTCCGCCGTCTCCGCGCGGGGCGCCCGCGACGGGCGGCGGCGGCCCGGGGTCGGCCACGGGCGGTGCGACCGGTGCGCCGTGGGCGGTCAGGCCGTAGATGCCCACGACGTCCACGGCGATGATCGTCAGCGACCACAGCGGGTAGGACGGCAGGAAGGCCATCTGGACGAAGGCGTTGACGACCAGGGCCACCACGCCGGTCCAGCGCGCCCACTGCGCCCGCTGGACGAGGATGCCCACCGCGGCGGCGGCCTGGACGGCTGCCACGGCCAGGACGACCCAGCCCCAGATCCGCAGGTCGCCGAAGACGTAGTGGGCGTCGCCGATGAAGACGTGCGAGTTGGCGATGGCGGCGATGCCGTCCAGACCGTTGAACAGGGCCAGCAGCGACAGCAGCACGCCGGCGAAGACCACCAGGCCGGAGCCGGCCAGGTCGGACTCGGTGTAGCTGATCGGGGGACGGGGTCCCCACTTCGGGGCGGTGGCGGCCATGGGTTCCTCCGGGTGTCGAGGGGGGTGCCTGCCGGTTTTCGGTTGTGCGACCGGTCTCCGCCGTCCGGGCCGGAGTCCGGTGGGTCGGTCAGTGCCCGACCGCCACCTTCGCGGCGACGATGAGCAGACCGAGGAGGAGGTTGACGAAGCCTTCGGCGACGACCTGGCGCCGGGACGCACCGGCCCGGTGCGCGCCCAGGGTGGCCCAGGCCACCTGCTGGGCCACCGCGACGCCGAGCGCCAGCCAGGCGCTGTCGCCGGAGCCGAGCCAGGGGCTGACCAGCACCGCGAGGGCCGGCAGCGCGGCCGCCTCCACGATGGACCACTCGTGCCGGCCCACCTCGCGGGCGTCCCGCCAGCCCACCGTGCGCCCGGCCTCGCGGTCCCCGGCGAGGCGGGCGTACACGTGGGCCAGCCAGAACACGACACCGGTGACCACCAGCAGCACGATCAGCGAGAGCCGCGGCATCGACGCGTTCACGCCGGAGGCGGCGATCACCGAGGCGGCGAGCAGGGAGCCGTACACGGCACCGGCGTAGTCGGTGCGCTGCGGGCCCCGGGCCCGGTCCCGGGCGGGCGCGCGGGCCGGTGACCGTTCCGAGTGGGTCAAGGTCGCTCTCCTGTTCCGGCGGGTGCTCCGGAGGGCCGGACGGGCGCCGGCGCGGTGCCGATGGTCTGCCGGTGGTCGGTTCTCCCGGCCCGGGTCACCGGCCGGCTGGTTTTTCGGCCCGGGTCACCGGCCGGCCGGTCACCCCGCCCGCGGCCACCCGTTCGGGCGCCGGTGCGACGGGCCCTCTCCCGCGATCATGCGCCGCCGCCGGGCGGGCGGCTTCACCCGGATCAGGTGAGGCCGTCGGCCCCGCGGCCGTCACCGACTGCGATGGCGGTCGGCGGCCCGCCGGGGCTACCGTGGTTCGGGTGGATCTTCGCCGGGCCGGCGGCGGTTCCACCCCGGGCGGCCCCCGCCCCGTCCGTTCCCCGACACCCGCCCCCGGCCGCGGAACCCCCGTGCCGAGGCCGTCAGGCGGTGGCTCCCGATGGTTCACATGCGCAGGACCCCGCTCCCGCCGGTGGAGCTCCCCAACGGCGACCCGGTGCTCGTCACCCGGCTGGAGCCCCCGCTGGCCCCGGCCGCCTTCCTCCGCCGGGACCGCCTCGTCCGGCGGCTCGACGAGGCCGTGCGGCTCCCGGTCACGCTGGTCAACGGACCGGCGGGCGCCGGCAAGACCCTGCTGGTCGCGGACTGGACCGAGCACGGCCGGCCCCCCGGGCGGCCCGCCTGGCTGACGGTGGAGGCCTCCGACGACAGCCCCGGCTGCTTCTGGTCGTACGTGCTCGCGGCCCTGCGCCACGCGGGGCAGCCGCTGCCCGCGCGCATCGGCGCACCGGCCGACGCCGACCGGGTCGAACCCTCCCTGCTGCTCCGCCTCGCCGACTGGATCGGCGGCCGCGACGAACCGGTCGTGCTCGTCCTGGACGAGTTCGAGCAGATCACCGACCCGCGGCCGGCCGAGCAGCTGCACGAACTGGTCCGCCACACCCGCGGCCGCCTGCGCCTCGTCCTGGTCGGTCGCACCGAGCCGCTGCTGCCGCTGCACCGCTACCGCGCCGAGGGCCGGCTCGGCGAGATCCGCGCCGCCGACCTCGCGATGCGGCTGCCCGAGGCCGAGGGCGTCCTGCGCCGGCACGGGCTGGACCTCGGCCCGGACACCGTCGCTGCGGTCCACGAGCGGGTGGCGGGCTGGAGCGCCGGACTGCGCCTGCTGGCCCTGGCCGCCCAGCACGCCGACGACCCCGACACCTACCTGAAGCAGATCGGGGCCGAACACACCGGCGTGCCGGACTTCCTGCTCGCCGAGGTGCTGCGCACCCAGCCGGCGCACACCCAGGACCTGCTGCTGCGCACCAGCCTCTTCCCGCGGCTGCACCCCGGGCTCGCCGACGCGCTCACCGGCCGGCAGGACGGCGGCCGCATCCTGGCCGGCCTGCACCGGGCCAACGCCTTCGTCGACCTGCTTCCCGGCGGCTGGTACCGGTTGCACCCGCTGTTCGCCGAGACGCTCCGGCTGCACCTGCACGCCGCCGACCCGGGCCTGCCGGAGGAGCTGCACCGGCGCGCGGCCCACTGGTTCGACGAGGACGGGCAGCAGCGCGCCGCCCTGGAACACGCCGTCGCGGGCGGGGCCTGGGACTTCGCCGCCCGGCTGCTCATCGACCAGCTGGCCGTCGGCGAACTCTCCGCGGGCCCCTCCGCGGGCCGACTGCGCGCGCTGTTCTCCCGGATGCCGCCCACCGCGCACACCCCGGACGCCGAACTGGTCCGGGCGGCCGTCCGGCTCTCCGACGAGGACGTGGCCGCCGGTGTCCGGGCGCTGGACCGCGCCGAACCGCGGCTGTCGCCCGAGGACACCACCGCCCGGATCACGGCCGCCGGCCTGCGGGCCGGGGCGGGCCGGCTGCTCGGCTCGGCCGAGCTGGCCGGCGGCGCCGCCCGGCGGGCCCACCGGCTCGGGCGCTCGGCCCCGGCCGGGCCGCTGCACCGGCACCCCGAACTGCTCGGCCAGGCCGACGCCGACCTCGGCTCGGCCCTGCTCTGGGAGGGCCGGTTCGACGAGGCGGGGGAGGCGCTCGCCGCGGCGGCGGCCGCCCCGGCCACCGCCACCACCGCACGGCTGCGCCACGACAGCCAGTGCCGCCTCGCCCTCATCGACTACCTGCGGGGCCGGCCCGGCCGGGCGGAGCGCCGGGTCCGCCGGGCGGACGAGGAGGCGGACCGGTGCGGCCTGCCCGCGGAGGCCCGCACCGACCTCGGCGACGTGGTGCTGGCGGGCGCGGCGCTCGAGCACGACGACGTCGCGGCGGCCCGTGACGCGCTGCGGCACGCGGAGCCGTCCGGCGACCCGGTGCTCGCCGTCGGCCTCGGCCTGGTCCACGCCGACCTGCGGCTCGCCCAGGGGGACCCGGACGCGGCGCTGAGCGAGCTGGAGCGGACCAGGCGGCTCGACCTCGCCGAGCACCCCTCGCCCTGGTGCGCCGAGCGGATCGCCGTCGCCGCCTGCGCCGCGCACCTCGCCGCCGGACGCGTCGAGGCCGCGGTGGACGCGGTCGCCGAGGTGCCCGGGGGCGCCCCGGACTCCGTCCTCGCGTCCTGCAGCGCCCGGCTGGCGGCCGGCCACGACGCGGACGACGCGCTCTCCCGGCTCGACCTGCTGCGCACCGACGCGGCGATCGGCAGCACCACCAGGACCAGGGCCCTGCTGCTGCTCGCCCGGGCCGGCGCCGCCCACGCGGACGCCGCCGGGCCGCAGCTGCTGGCCCAGGCGCTCCGGGCCGCCGAACCCGAGCGGCTCCGCCGGCCCTTCCGCGAGTGCGGCCCCTGGGTCCGCCACCAGCTGCTGCGCCACCCGAGCCTCGCCGAGGCGCACCCCTGGCTCCCCGACGACCTGCTGCCGCCCGCGGGGCCGGCCCGCACGCGCCGGCAGGCCGTCGGCGAGGCGGCGCCGGGCCCCGCCGGGCCCGTCGACCCGCTGACCGAGCGGGAGCGCGACGTCCTGGCCCGGGTCGGGCGGATGATGTCCACCCAGGAGATCGCCGACGACCTCTTCCTGTCCCCGAACACCGTCAAGACGCACCTGAAGAGCATCAACCGCAAGCTGGCGACCACCACCCGCCGGGAAGCCCTGCGGACGGCCGCCCGGATGCACCTGCTCGACGAGGAGTGACGGCCGCTCGCTCCTGCGGTCGGTCATTCCCGCCGGCGGTCACTCCTGCAGCTGCTCGCTCCTGTGGTCGGTCGTTCCCGCCGCCGGTCACTCCTGCAGCCGGCGGAACTCCGTCACCGTCAGTCCGAGGGCCTGGCAGCGGTTCAGCAGCCCGTACAGGTGGGCCTCGTCGACCACGTCGCCGAAGAGCACCGTCTGGCCGGCGACGATCGTGCTGTCCAGCTCGGGGAACCCCTCGCGCACGGTGATGTCCTGCAGCAGTCCGGCGACACGGATCTCGTAACGCACCGGGCCTCTCCTCCCTCCGGCCGGACCCCGCGGTCGTCCTTCGACCGTCGGACCCAGCCTGCGCCGCCCGGCCCGGGCCCCGCATCACCCCCCCGAGGTGACCGAGGCCCCGGCCCGGCCGGGCGGCGGGCCCGTCCGCCCACCGCCCCCGCCGGTCACCCCCCGGGGGTGATCCGGGCACCCGCGCGCCGCTCCTACCGTGACCGGGCAGGCAGGTCCACGGCCCCGGCCAGGGAGGTCCCATGAGCCACTACCCCCCGATCGCGGAGCACGGCATGGTGGGCGACCTCCAGACGGCCGCCCTGGTGTCCACCGACGGCGACATCGACTGGTGGTGCGCGCCGCGCTTCGACTCGCCCAGCCTGTTCGCCTCCCTGCTGGACCACGCCGGGGGCGGGCGCTGCCGGCTGGCCGTCGACCGGGGCGTGATCACCGACGCCGCGGTGAAGCAGCTCTACCTGCCCGGGACGGCGATCCTGGTGACCAGGTTCCTGTCGGCCGGCGGCGTCGCCGAGGTCGTCGACTTCATGGTCCCCGACACCTCGCGCACGCCGAGCCCGCGGCACCGGATCGTCCGGGTCGCCCGGGTCATCCGCGGCAGCGTGCCCTTCGTGCTGGAGTGCCGGCCGCGCTTCGACTACGGCCGGGCCCGGCACCGGCTCACCCTGACGGACGAGCGCAACGCGGTGCTGCACGGCCCGGACCAGGACCTCTTCCTCCAGACCACCGCCCCGGTCGTGCTGCAGCCGGACGGCGAGGACGTCACCGCCCGGTTCACCCTGGACGCCGGCGGGACGGCGATCGTGGCCCTCACCGCCGCGCCCGCGGGCGACGCCGCGCCCCCGCCGCCCGGCGACGAGCCCACCACCGCCGACTTCGACCGCTGCCGCGACTTCTGGTACGGCTGGCTGGCGCGGTCCCGCTACCAGGGGCGCTGGCACCAGATGGTGGACCGGTCCGCGGTCACCCTCAAGCTCCTGACCTACCACCCCACCGGTGCGCCGATCGCCGCCCTCACCATGGGCCTGCCGGAGCAGGTCGGCGGCGAACGCAACTGGGATTACCGCTACACCTGGATCCGCGACGCCTCGCTGTCCCTGCACGCGCTGACCGGCCTGGGTTTCGAGGAGGAGGCGCTCGCCTTCCGCCGCTGGGTCCGCGAGCGGGTCGAGGCCTCGGCCGGCCGCGCCGGCGAACCGCTGCAGATCATGTACCGGATCGACGGCGACCCCCACCTCACGGAGGAGGTCCTCGGCCACTGGGAGGGCTACCGCGGCTCGGCGCCGGTCCGGGCCGGGAACGCCGCCTCCGACCAGCTCCAGCTCGACATCTACGGGGAGGCCGCCTACGCCTTCGCCACCGACGGCACCATGGGCACCCTGGAGGGCTGGCGCGCCTTCCGCGGCCTGGTCGACTGGCTCACCGAGCACTGGGACCGCCCCGACGAGGGCATCTGGGAGACCCGCGGCGGCCGTCAGGACTTCACCTACAGCCGGCTGATGTGCTGGGTCGCCTTCGACCGGGCCGTCCGGACCGCCCGCACGTTCTCCCGCCCCGCCGACCTGGACCGCTGGGAGGAGACCCGGGACGCCGTCCTGGACCAGATCGTCGACCGCGGCTGGAACGCCGACCGGGCGGCCTTCACCCAGCACTACGCCACCGACGTCCTGGACGCCTCCCTGCTGCTCATGCCCAAGGTGGGCTTCCTCGCCCCGAACGACCCGGCCTGGCTCTCCACGCTCGACGCGATGGACCGCGAGCTCGTCAGCGACAGCCTCGTCTACCGCTACGACCCGGCCGCCTCGCCCGACGGCCTGCGCGGCTCGGAGGGCACCTTCAACCTGTGCAGCTTCCTGTACGTCGAGGCCCTCGCCCGGGCCGGGCGGCTGCAGCAGGCCCGCTACGCCTTCGACAAGATGCTCACCTACGCCAACCACGTCGGCCTCTTCGCCGAGGAGATCGGCCCGTCCGGCGAGCAACTGGGCAACTTCCCGCAGGCGTTCACCCACCTCGCCCTCATCGACGCCGCCATGGCGCTCGACGAGGAGCTCGACCGCCGGCACTCGGCCTGAGGCCGCCGTGGCACCCGCATCCGCACCTGCATCCGTACCCGCCGCGCCCGCCGGGGCGGCCCGCGCGGTCCTGGTGCCGCTGGCCCTGGCCCAGTTCATCTGCAGCTTCGCCGGGTCCAGCATGAACGTGATGATCAACGACATGAGCGAGGACCTCGACACGACGGTCCAGGGCATCCAGGTCGCCATCACGGTGTTCCTGCTGGTGATGGCCGCGCTGATGATCCCCGGCGGCAAGCTCGCCGACCGCTACGGCCGCAAGCGCTGCCTGATGACCGGGCTCGGCGTCTACGGGATCGGCGCGCTGATCAGCGCGCTCACCCCGGGCCTGGCGGGCCTGATCGTCGGCAACTCGATCCTGGAGGGCGTCGGCACCGCCCTGCTCATCCCGCCCGTCTACATCCTGACGACCCTGCTGTTCACCGGGACGGCCGTCCGGGCCCGGGCCTTCGGCGCGATCATGGCCCTCGGCGGGATCGGCGCGGCCGCCGGGCCGCTCATCGGCGGACTGCTGACCACCTGGATCAGCTGGCGCGCCAACTTCGGCTTCCAGGTCCTGGTCATCGTGGTGATCATGTGGCTCAGCCGGAAGCTGAAGGACCCGCGGCCGCCCGATCCGTCCGTCCGCTTCGACGTCGTCGGGGCGGTGCTGTCCGCGGTGGGCCTGGTCCTCGTGGTCACCGGCATCCTCGCCGCCGACACCAACGCCTGGCTGATGATCGCCCTGCTGGTCGCCGGTGCCGCCGTGCTGGCCGGGTTCTTCCTCTGGATCCGCGGCCGGGAACGGGCCGGCCGCGAACCGCTGCTCCCGCTCGCCCTCTTCCGCGACCGCACCGCCAACCTGGGCCTGGTCACCCAGAACGCCCAGTGGCTGGTCCTGATGGGCGCGTCGTTCACCGTCGGCGCCTACCTCCAGGTGGTCCGCGGCTACAGCGCGATCGCCTCCGGCGCCGTCTTCACCGCGGCGACGGTCGGGCTGCTCGCCACCTCCCTCAGCGCCGAGCGGCTGGCCCGGCGCTGGAGCCAGCGCACGCTCATCGTCACGGGGTTCGTCGTCACCGTCGCCGGCATCCTGCTGCTGCTCCTGCTCGTGCGGTCCTTCGACGGGGTGTGGGCGTTCACCCCCGGACTGCTGCTGATCGGCCTGGGGCTGGGCCTGATGCTGACGGCCTCCGTCAACGTGGTGCAGTCGAGCTTCCCTGACAGTCAGCAGGGCGCGATCTCCGGGCTCTCCCGGAGCATCTCCAACCTCGGCTCCTCGCTCGGCACCGCCGTCGCCGGCACCATCCTGGTCGCCGAACTCACCCGCGACAGCTACGGCGCGGCCATGCTGGCGCTCGCGCTGCTGGGCCTGGTCGGGCTCGGCGCCGCCCTGCTGCTGCCGCGCGGCGCCGATCCCGGATCCGGGCCGGCCGGCAGCCGGGAGGGGTGAGCGCCCCGGCCCGGTCGGGGGCGTGCCGGGCGGCGGGCCGGCCCGGGGGTTGGTCCGATGGGGTGAGGCCCCGGCGACCCGCCGGGCACCGGCCGGTGCCGGGCCCGCCGCTGCTGGGAGGGTGACGGGCGGCGACCGGGCTCAGGGGGAGAACCCCGAGTTGAACGCGTTCAAAGGCGTGCGCCATGATGATGCCGAGCGGACGCTCCCGGCCGTGACCGGCGGTGCGGGGCCGTCCCGTGCTGCCCCGCCGCACCCCGGCGCCGTCGCGCCCCGGCGAGGCAGCAGGAGGAAGGGGGAGCCGTGACACCGTGGCAGAACAGGTTCGCCGCCGGGGCGGTGGCGCTGATGTGGGCCTACGAAGGGCTCTGGTGCAAGATCTGGCCGGGCCGGGCGGACCAGCGGGCCATCGTGGAGTCCGTGCCGCTGCTCCCGGGGTGGGCGGTGACACCCCTGCTGCTGGCCATCGGGGCGGCCGAACTCGCCCTCGGCCTCTGGGTGCTGACCGGCCGCCGGGCCCGCCTCGCGGCCCTCGTGCAGACCGCCCTGGTGGTCGCCTTCAACACCGGCGGCCTGCTCTTCGGCTCCGACGAGATCCCCGAACCCGGCCGGCTGATCGTCCAGGACCTCGCCTTCCTCGCGCTGATCTGGACCGTCGCCGCCACCCGGCGCCACCCCGCCCCCCGCGCGGCGGTGACCGCGTGAGCGCCCGGACCCCCTGGGCCGACGGCCGGCTGCTCAGTCTGCAACCCCGCCGGCCCGGCCTGCTGTTCGGCCGGATGTACGAGGACCCCGGCGTTGAACTCGCCGCCTTCCCGGCGCCCGGCGCCCGCGTCCTGTGCATCGCCTCCGCCGGGGACACCGCCGCCGCGCTGGCCGCCGCCGGGCACCGGGTCACCGCGGTGGACCTCAACCCCGCCCAACTCGCCTACGCCCGGGCCAGGCTGACCGCCGGTGCGCCCGCCGCCACCGGCGCCGCGGAACGCCTGCTCGCCCTCGGCAGGGCCGCCGCCGCGACCGCCCTGCCGGCCTGGCGCCCGGCGGCACTGGAACGGTTCCTGCGCCTCGACGACCCGGCGGCGCAGGCCCGCCACTGGCACCGCCACCTCGACGGCCCGGGCCTGCGGCTGCTGCTCGGCGCCGCGCTCCGCCCGGCCGGCGCGCTCGCGGGCGGCCTGCACCCGGCGTTCCGGGCCGTACTGCCGCGCCGCTTCGACACGGTGCTGCGGGCCCGACTGGCCCGCGGCTTCGCCCGCCACCCCAACGCCGACAACCCGTGGGCCTGGCGGCTCCTGCTCGGCCGCGAACTGCCCGTCGGCGGACCGCTCGTCGCCGGACCGCCCGCCGGCGAGCTGCCCGTCGGCGCACCGCCCGGCCACGACCAGGGCGGCGGCGCACCGCCCGTCCGGCTGCTCCGGGGCGACGTCCTCGGCCACCTCGAACGCTCCCCGGTCGGGAGCTACGACGCGGTGACGCTCTCCAACGTCCTGGACGGCCCCGACCAGGCCTTCGCCCGCCGGCTGCGCGCCGCCGTGCGGCACGCCGTCCGGCCCGGCGGCGTCGCGGTGCTGCGCAGCATCCGCGAACCGGGCCCCGCCGGCCCCGGCGCCGCCGCCGAGGACCGCTGCCCGCTGTGGGGCGTCGTCCGGGTCGTCCGCCTCTGAGGTTCCGGCGCAGCCCAGCCCGACACCGGCCGATCCCGGCCCGACACCGGCGTAGCCCACCCCGACACCGGCGTAGCCCACCCCGACACCGGTGCAGCCCGCCCGAACACCGCGACCGACCAACGGAGTCGACCATGCGACACCTCCTCCAGCGCCATCCCGTGCCGATCCGCACCCGCTTCGCGCACTCCCTCGTCCTCACCTACGCGCTGCCGCCCCGGCTGCTGGCCCCGCTGGTGCCGCCCGGGCTCGCCCTGGACACCTACACCGACCCGGCCGGCACCGAGCACGGCTTCGTCGCGGCCGCCGTGGTCGACACCCGCGCGCTGCGCCCGGCCGGGCTGCCGGCCCGGTTCGGCCGCGACTTCATCCTCACCGGCTACCGGGTCTTCACCCGCTTCCCCACCCCCGGCGGGCGGACCATGCGGGGCCTGCGGATCCTGCGCTCCGACACCGACAGCCGGCTGATGACCGTCGGCGGCAACCTCCTCACCCGCTACCACTACCGCCACGCCCGGATCGGCACCCGGGTGGTCGGCGACACCCTGGAGTTCAAGGTCCTCAGCGGCGACGGCCACGCCGACCTGCACGTGCGCGCCGACCTGGGCGGCGCCCCGGCCGCCCTGCCGCCGGGCAGCCCCTTCGCGGACGCCCGGGCCGCCCGCCGGTTCGCCGGCCCGTTGCCCTACACCTTCGAGTACGAGCCGCAGACCCGGTCGGTGATCGTGGTCAAGGCCACCCGCACCGCCTGGCAGCCCGTCCCGGTGAGCGTCGAGGTGCCGCGGCTGACCTTCTTCGACCACGGCCCGCTGGCCGGGAGCCGCCCGGTGCTCGCCAACGCCTTCCACGTCGCCGACCTCGACTACGGCTGGGAGCGCGGCAGCCGCCGCACCCTCGAGGGGGCGGCCCGGTGACCGCCGCCCCGCCGGCGCGGCGCCCCTCCGGCGTCCGCGAGGTGATCCGCTACAACTGGCCGCTGTACACGGCCGGCGTCCTGACCGCGGCCGGCGGCTGGGCGGCGGCCCGCCGCCTGCCGGGGCCGGCCGCCGCGCTCGCCCGGGCCGGTGCCGCCACCGCGGCGGCCCACCTCCTCGTCAGCACCCTCGCCACCTGGTGCGTCTACGACCGCTCCGAGCTCCACACCTACGACTGGCTGCCCGCGCTGCTGCCCGACGGCCCCGGCACCCACCTGGTGGTCTCCGCCGGGCTCGACGAGGTGAGCCGCCCGATCGCCGCCCGCCACCCCGCCGCGCACCAGCGCGTCGCCGACCTCTACGACCCGGCGCTGACCACCGAGGGCTCGATCCGGCGGGCCCGCCGGCACGTGCCGCCCGCCCCCGGCACCGTGCCCGCCCGCCCGGGCGAGCTGCCCGCCGCGACCGACTCGCTGGACACCGTGTTCGCCGTCTTCGCCGCCCACGAGCTGCGCCGCCCCGCGGACCGCCGCGCGCTGTTCGCCGAGGTCGCCAGGGCGCTGCGGCCGGGCGGCACGCTGTTGCTGGTCGAGCACCTGCGCGACGCCGCCAACATCGCCGCCTACGGCCCCGGGGCCTGGCACTTCCTGCCCCGGTCGGTGTGGCTGGGGCACGCCGCCGAGGCCGGGCTGCGGCCCGCCGCCGAACGCCGGATCGCCGGGCTGGTCGCCGCCGTCGCCTTCCGGAGCGCCGAGGGATGAGCGAACTCCTGACCGTGGAAGGCCAGTTGCGCCTGGTCGGGCTGGTCCTGGTCGGGCTCGGGGTGGGCCACGCGGTGCTGCCCTGGGCGGTCGGCTGGCCCGCCGACCTGGCCGGCACCACCCTGCTGACCCGCCAGGTCTCCTACGTCCACGTCTTCTTCATCGGCCTGGTCTGCGCCCTGTTCGGCCTGCTGCCGCTCTGCCTCGCCCCCGACCTGCTGGCCGGCGGCCGGCTGGGCACCGTGCTGCTGGCCGGTCAGACCGTGTTCTGGGGGCTGCGCTGGCTCTTCGAGTTCGTGGTGTTCTCCCCGAAGCTGTGGCGCGGCGACGCCCTGCGCACCGCCGCGCACGTCGCGCTGTCCGTGCTCTGGACGTGGGTGACGGCGGTCTTCGCGGCCGCCCTCTGGCAGGTGTGGTGAGCGGCGCCGGGGCACCCCGGCCCGGACCGGACGGTGTACGACCGGTCCGGTGACCGCCGCCCGTCCGCACCCGGGGCCAGGGCCCGTCCGCAGCTGCGGCGCCGACGGCCGCACCGGTGCGGCGACGGCATCGTGCGTACCCGGCCGCGTCGCTGGCCCCCGCCGCCGTCCGCGCGGTCGGTGGCGCCTCCTACGATGGCCGCCATGAACACAGCTGGGGCGGAACAGCGCCTCGTCGACGGCCGCTTCGAACTGCTCCAGCAGCTCGGTGGCGGCGGCATGGGCGTGGTCTGGCGGGCCCGCGACAACGCGCTGCACCGCGAGGTGGTGCTCAAGGAGGTCCGCCCGCCCGACCCGGCGATGGCCGCCGCCGACCCGGACGCCGCCCGCGAGCTGCGCGAGCGGGTGCTGCGCGAGGCGCGGGCGCTCGCCCGCCTCCAGCACCCGAACGTGGTGGTCATCCACCACATCGTCGACACCCCGGAACACCCGCACCCCTGGCTGGTGATGGAGCTGGTCAGCGGCGGCAGCCTCGCCGACCGGCTGGCGCACGGCCCGCTCGGCACCGCGGAGGCGGCCCGGATCGGGCGCGGCGTGCTGTCCGCGCTGCGGGCCGCCCACGCCGTCGGCATCCAGCACCGGGACGTCAAGCCCGCCAACGTGCTGCTGCGCCCGGACGGCACCCCGGTGCTCGCGGACTTCGGCATCGCCGCGATCCAGGACGCCACCGCCCTCACCGCGACGGGTGCGCTGATCGGCTCGCCCGAGTACATCGCGCCGGAGCGCATCCGCGGCCAGGAGGGCAACCCGTCCTCCGACCTGTGGTCCCTCGGCATGCTGCTGTACGTCGCGGTCGAGGGGAGCCACCCGCTGCGCCGGGCGACCACCCTGGCCACCCTGGCCGCCGTCCTGGACGAGCCGCTGCCGCCGCCGGTCCGGGCCGGGCGGCTCGGGCCGCTGCTGTCCGCGCTGCTGGGCAAGGACCCGGCGCTGCGGCCGGACGCCGAGCAGCTCGACCGGGCCCTCGCGGCGGCCGAGTACGAGGCGGCCCACGGGGCGGGGGAGGGCGCGCCGTACCCGACCGGCACCGTGCGGCTCGGCGCCGGGCAGCCCGCGCCCCCCGCCACCGGCCCGTTCGCCACCGGCCCGTTCGCCACCGGTCCGATCACCGGGCCGTCCGCCGGCGGGTCCTTCGCCACGGGGTCGTTCGCCGGAGGTCCCTCCGACAGCGGGTCGTTCGCCGGCGGTCCGTTCGCGCCGCCGGCGGACCGGGTGCCGACCGGCTTCCAGGCCCCCGCGACGCTCCCGACCGGCCCCGGCCACCCCGAGCCGGCGGGCACCCGGAAGGCCCGGCGGAGGGTGCTCGCCCTCACGGCCGCCGCAGTGCTGCTCGCCGGCGGCGGCAGCGCGCTCTACCTCAGCCAGGGCGACGCGTCCACCGGCCGGACCCCGACCGCCGGGACCACCCCCTCGGCCACCGCCGCGGCCCCGCCCGCCTCCGCGGCGCCCGCCTCGACGACGGCCCCCGGGGCGGCGCCGGACCAGACGGCCCCGGCCTCCACCGCCGCGACCCCGGCCGCCCAGCCCTCGGGCAAGGTCAACCTGCTGACCCCGGACGGCGTGCGCCGGACGGTCGCCGCGCTGCAGCCCTACGCCGCCGGCGGCAAGGTGTACAAGCTCGTCGTCTACCCCGAGTACGCCACCGCCGAGGTCGCCGCCGCGGCCGGCGGAAAGCTCTACGACGACATCACCATCCGGGACGGCAAGGCGACCCGCTCCCCGGGCGGCACGCTGATCGGCGACACCAAGCCGGTCGACCTCGGGCTCTACAACTGGGACGTGATCCCCACGCTGCTCCAGCGCGCCCAGGACACCCTGAACGTCCCGAAGCCGACCATGCGGTACCTGATGATCGACCCCGACATGTTCGACGGCACCCCCAGCATCAAGGTCTACCTGGCCGACGACTACGGCACCGGCTACCTGGAGACAGACCCCAAGGGCGTCAACCGGCGCAGCTACCCGCGCGCCGGCTGACCGGGCCGGGGCCCCGTCAGCCGCGCGGCTGACGGGGCAGCGGGAGGGTGAGGGCCTCCGGCGAGGCGGCCGGCAGCGCGAGGGCGGCGGCGGTCTCGGCGGGCAGCGGGCGCAGCCCGAGCACCGCGGTGGCCAGCCGGGTGGTGGCCCGGTGCCAGTCGGGGATCCGCTGGAGCATCGCGTGGCCGCTGCCGGTGACGCTGTAGCCGCAGACCCGGGCGCCGGCGGCCCGGCTGCGGGCGGCGAAGGCCCGGGTCTCGGCGGGCGGGGTGATGCGGTCCCGGTCGCCGTGCAGGAGCAGCACGTCGCGCCCGGCGAGCTGCTCGCAGGGGTCCTCGGGCGGGCACCAGGGGGCGAGGGCGACCAGGCCGGTGACGCTGGGGTGCCCGCCGGCCTGCAGGGCGGCCCGCCCGCCCATCGAGTGCCCGATCAGGACGGTCGGCACCTCGCCCAGCTCCCGCGCCAGCTCGTCCAGTGCGGCCAGGGCGTCCCGGGCGGCGTCGGCGCGCCCGCCGTTCCAGCCCCGGTGGCGGTAGCGGACGGTGGCGACGGCCACCCCGGCCCCGGCGGTCTCCCGGGCCAGGGACCGCAGGAAGCCGTGCATCCGCAGCAGCGGCAGGTTGACCGGGCCGGGCCGGGAGAGGTTGTGCTCCTCGCCGCCGTGCAGCACGACGACCGCGGCGCTCGGGGCCGCCGGCCGGATCCGCCACTGCAGCGGCCGGTGCAGTGGCACGCCGCCGGCCGTCGTGCCGCCGCCCACCGTCCGGCCGCCCATCGTGTCGCTGCTCATGGCCGCACCCTCCCGTCCTGCCGTCCGTCCCCGACCGTCACTGTACGCGTCGGCTCCGGCCCGCCGGTCGGGCCGTTCAACCGAGGAGGCCGGGCCGCGGTGCGGGGGTGCCGGGTGCGGTGAGGTGGTGCCGGGTGCGGGCCGGTCAGGCCTCCAGCAGGCGCTGCTCGCGCACCAGCCAGCAGATCGCCGTCAGCCGGTGCACCGCGTAGTCGTACCCCACCGGCTCCCGCCAGCCGATCTCGGCGAGCGCGTCCAGGAAGCCCACCGCGTAGTCCGAGAGCTCCGCGCGCTCCAGCCGCTGCGGCGCCAGCTCCGGCCCCTGCGCGTACAGCAGCTCGCGCAGCATCGCGACGTGCTGGTCGACCGCCGCGACCAGGGCGGGCTCGAAGGCGAGCTCGGCCAGCCGGGGCGTGAAGGCGGCGACGATGCCGGGCAGCGGGCAGGCCGCCGGCTCGTCGGGGGAGCGCCGGAAGGACTCGTCGGGGTGGGCGAACATCCGTCCACGGTAGGGGAGCCGGGTGGCGGATCGGCGCCCCGTGACGGTTCCGTGCTGAGAGCTTGGCCACCTTCCGGACGTTCCGTGACATGGCCGGTTCTCTGTGCTGAGCGGCGGGTGGTCCGTACCAGAATGGTCCCCATGGATCTTCGCATCTTCACCGAACCGCAGCAGGGCGCGAGCTACGAGACCCTCCTGACGGTCGCCCGGACCGCCGAGGACCTCGGCGTCTTCAGCGCCTTCTTCCGCTCCGACCACTACCTCAGGATGGGGGACGCCTCCGGACTGCCCGGGCCGACCGACGCCTGGATCACCCTGGCCGGCCTCGCCCGCGACACCCGCACCATCCGCCTCGGCACCCTGATGACCGCCGCCACCTTCCGGCTGCCGGGGGTCACCGCGATCCAGGTCGCCCAGGTGGACGCGATGAGCGGCGGGCGGGTCGAGTTCGGCCTCGGCGCCGGCTGGTACGGGGAGGAGCACACCGCGTACGGCATCCCCTTCCCCAAGGAGCGGTTCGGGCGGCTGGAGGAACAGCTCGCGATCATCACCGGCCTGTGGAACACCAAGCTCGGCGACACCTTCGACTTCGCCGGGCAGTACTACACCCTGACCGACTCCCCGGCGCTGCCCAAGCCCGCCCAGGAGCGCATCCCGGTGCTGGTCGGCGGGCACGGGCCCAGCCGGACCCCGGCGCTGGCCGCCCGGTTCGCCGACGAGTTCAACCTGCCCTTCGCGTCGGTGGAGGACACCGCCGCCCAGTTCGGCCGGGTCCGGGCCGCGGTCGAGCGGGCCGGGCGCCCGGGCGACGCGCTGGCGTACTCCAACGCCCTGGTCGCCTGCGTCGGCCGGGACGACGCCGAGGTGGCCCGCCGGGCCGCCGCGATCGGCCGGGACGCCGACGAGCTGAGGGCCAACGGCCTGGCCGGCACCCCGGACGAGGTGGTCGAGAAGATCGGACGCTACGCCGCCGTCGGCAGCGCGCGGATCTACCTGCAGATCCTCGACCTGGACGACCTCGACCACCTGGAGCTGATCGCCGCCCGGGTCGCCCCGCAGCTCGGCTGAACCGTTCCGGCCCGGCCGGGCCCGGGCCGTCCGTACCCGCCCCGACCTCCGGCCTTTACTCGCCCTTGGGAATGCGTAATGCTCCAGGGGGAGGAACGGCGGGGGGAGGCCCGGTGACCAGGACGAGAACGGCGGAGGCGGCGGCGCCCCGGGTGCCGCCGCCGCGCGCCCCCGCCCACCGGGCGGTCCGGGTGCCGCCCGGTCTGCACGACCTGCGCCGCGGCCCCGGCCCGGCGGCGCTGCACTACCCCGCCGGGGACCTGCTGGTCGTCTCCGGGCTGCCCGGCAGCGGCAAGAGCACCCTGATGCGCCGCTGCGCGCGCGTCCCGCTGGTCGACTCCCAGCTGGTCCGCGAGGAGTACGCGGCCCGGCTGCCCGCCGGCCTCCCGTACGCCCTCTACCGCCCGCTGGTGCGCATCGCGCACTACCGGCGGCTGCGCCGCGCGGTGCTGGCCGGCGGGCCCCTGGTGGTGCACGACTGCGGCACCCAGCCCTGGGTGCGGGGCTGGCTGGTGCGCGCCGCCGCCCGGCAGGGCCGCCGGGTGCACCTGCTGCTGCTGGACGTCGGGCCGGCCGAGGCGCGGGACGGCCAGCAGCACCGGGGGCAGGGGGTCTCCCGCTACGCCTTCGCCCGGCACCGGGCGGCCGTCGGACGGCTGCGGAGCCGGCTCACCGGTTCGGGCCGGCCGCCGGCCGGGTGTGCGTCGACCGTGGTACTCGACCGCGCCGCCGCGCGCGCCCTGCGGGAGATCGACTTCCCGGCGTCGTAGTCTCGGCGGGTCCGCGCCGGGCGGGTCCGGGGCGCGGCCGCCCCCCGTCGACTCCCCGTCAGGAGCGCTGATGCGCCGTACTGTCCGGGTGCGCTCGCGTGCCCCCCGCCTGTTCCCCTGTGCCGCCGCGCTGGTGGCGGCCGCCGGCCTCGGCCAGCTCGCCGCCCCGGCCCCGCACCCGCACGCCACCGCCGCACCGGCCGCCTGCGCGGGCGCCGCCGTCGATGCCGACGCCGCGGCCCGCAAGCCGGCCGGCAGCCAGGCGGGCGGCGACCCGAACGCCGTCACCCACGCCGAGGCCCGGGCCATGCAGGCCGACCTGGAGAACAGGCTCGCCCAGCTCGGCCACCGCCCGCTGATCGGCTCCACCACCACCATCCCGGTCTACGTGCACGTCATCCACTCCGGTGCCGCCGGCAACCTCGACGGCGGCACCGTCGCCGCCCAGATCGACCACCTCAACGCCACCTACGGAGGCCAGGGCAGCGGCAACACCCCGACCCAGTTCCACTTCGAGCTGGCCGGAACCGACTACACCGACAACGCCTCCTGGTACACCGGCATGACCCCGGGCTCCGCCGCCGAGAAGGCGATGAAGAAGGCGCTGCGCAAGGGCGACCAGGGCACGCTCAACCTCTACACCGCCAAGCTCGGCCAGTCGCTGCTCGGCTGGGCGACCTTCCCGAACGCCTACCGCTCCGACCCCGTGGACGACGGGGTCGTGGTGCTCGACGCCTCGCTGCCCGGCGGCTCCGCCACCCACTACAACCTGGGCAGCACCGCCACCCACGAGACCGGCCACTGGATGGGCCTCTTCCACACCTTCCAGGGCGGCTGCCTGCCCCCCGGCGACTACGTCGACGACACCCCGCCCGAGCGCAGCGCGGCCTACGGATGCCCCGACGGCCGGGACACCTGCCCGCTCGGCGGCCAGGACCCGATCCACAACTTCATGGACTACAGCTACGACGACTGCATGGACCAGTTCACCCCCGGCCAGGCCCGGCGGATGGCCGACTCCTGGGCCGCGTACCGGAGCTGAGCCCCCGGCCGACCGGCCACCCGGGTCCGGGGCACCGGGCCGGAACACCGAGCAGAGCGGAGCAACGCGATGAGCAGCAAGCCCCGGATCGTCGTCGGCGTGGACGGCTCGCCCGCCTCGGAGCAGGCGCTGCGCTGGGCGGTCGACTACGCAAAGGCCGTCGGCGGGACGGTCAGCGCCGTCACCACCTGGGAGTACCCGGCGTTCTACGGCTGGGTCGGGACGTCCGTGCCGCCCACCGAGAGCTTCAACCCCGAGGAGCTGGCCGGCCGGACCCTCTCGCAGACCGTCGTCCGGGTGGTCGGCGACGACCCCGCCGTCCCGATCAGCGAGAGCGTGATGCCGGGCAGCGCCGCCCGGGCCCTGCTGGAGGCCGCCAAGGGCGCCGCGCTGCTCGTCGTCGGCAGCCGCGGCCTCGGCGGCTTCTCCGGCGTGCTGCTCGGCTCGGTCAGCCGCCACCTCACCGAGCACGCGCCCTGCCCCGTGGTCGTGGTGCGCGAGCCCCGGGACGAAGACGCCCGATGACGCCCGGCCGGGCCGCCGCGTGGAGGAGGATGGAGACATGCCGGAAGGTGACACCGTCTACCGCGCGGCGGCCGGGCTGCACGACACCCTCGCCGGGCAGCTGCTGACCAGCGCCGACCTGCGGGTGCCCGCGCACGCCACCGCCGGGCTGGCCGGCCGCCGGGTGCTGGAGGTCGTCCCGCGCGGCAAGCACCTGCTCACCCGCCTCGAAGGCGCCCTCACCCTGCACACCCACCTGCGGATGGAAGGCCGCTGGGAGGTCTACCGCCCCGGCGAGCGCTGGACCGGCGGCCCCGCCTGGCAGATCCGCGCCGTCCTGGGCACCGAGCGCGGCACCGCCGTCGGCTACCGGCTGCCCGTCGTCGAACTGCTGCGCACCGCCGACGAGCAGCGCGCCGTCGGCCACCTCGGGCCCGACCTGCTCGGCCCCGACTGGGACCCGGTCGAGGCCGTCCGCCGGCTGCTCGCCCGCCCCGCCCGGCCGCTCGCCGAAGCCCTGCTCGACCAGCGCAACCTGGCCGGGATCGGCAACGTCTACGCCGCGGAACTCTGCTACCTCGCCGGGGTCACCCCGTGGACGGAGATCGGCGAACTCCGCAACCCCGACCGGCTGGTGACACGGGCCCGGGACCTCCTGGACGCCAACAAGCTGCGCCCCGGGCACGTCACCACCGGCGACACCCGGCGCGGCCACCAGCACTGGGTCTACGGCCGGGCCGGCCGCCCCTGCCCCCGCTGCGGCACGCTCGTCCTGACCTCCCGCCAGGGCGCCCCGCCGCAGGACCGGGTGGCCTACTGGTGCCCGTTCTGCCAGCGCGGGCCGGCCCCGGCCGGGTCGGCCGTCAGGGCCGTTCGATCAGGGCGGGGTGGCGCGGGTCGTCCACCCGTACGGTGAGGTCGGCGGCGTCGGCGGGCCCGGTCTCCGCCTCGTAGCGGGCGAAGGCGGGCAGTGTCCACCGCTGGTCGGCGGGCGTGCGGCGGGCCAGCGCGGCGGGGGAGAGCGCCAGGTGGACGGTCAGCTCCAGCGGCAGCCAGCGGCCGAGCAGCAGCGGCCCGTCCAGCAGCAGCACCCCGCCGGGCGGCAGCTCGGTGTACGGCGCGCGGGTCGAACGGTCCGTCACCGGGTCGCGCAGCGAGGGCAGCACCCGGCCGCTGCCGCCGGGCTCCAGCGGATCCAGCACCTCGCGCAGCAGGGCGTTGTCGTCCAGCCACAGGTCGTGGAAGGCGTCCGCGTCCTGGTGCCCGTACTCCAGGCGGACCGAGGCCGGGCGCAGGAAGCCCGCCGCCGACACCCGCAGGGCCGGGCGACCGAGCAGCCGCAGCGGCTCCACCAGCGCGTCGGCGAGCAGGTCGGGGCGGGCCGCCGCGGCGCCGTCCACGGCCACCCGCAGCCACCGCTCGCCGGCGCCGGGCAGGGCGGTGATGCGCTCGGCGAGCAGCTCGGCCAGTCGGTCGGGGGAGATCGGTCGTACCTGCATCCGCCCATCCTGCCCCGGCGCGTCCCGGGTCAGTGCAGGGGGAGGGCGTGCAGGACGTCGTCGTGCCCGGCGTAGAGGCGGTCGGCGTCGGCGGCCAGGGTCCAGACGTCCTTGCCCGGGCCGGAGTCGCGGAAGGTCCAGAGCAGCCGGCCGGTGGCGGTGTCGACCGCACAGACCCCGCCCACGGCGGGGCCGGGGACGAACAGGGTGGTGCCGGCGAGCACCGGGTGGCTGCGGCGGTCCAGCAGGAACGGCAGGCGGCAGGTCCACTGCACCGCGCCGGTCGCCGCCTCGTGGCCGGTGACGAGGCCGTCGTCGCGCGGGACGTACACCCGCGGGCCGTCCGGGACGGGCGGCATCGCGCGCCAGGACTCGCCCCGGGCGGGGGAGTGCGTCCAGGCCCGCCCGCCGTCGGAGCCCAGCGCGCGGACACCGCCGCCGCCGTCGGGGACGTAGACGTGGTCGGGTCCGGCGGTGCACCAGCGCAGGTCCTCGTCGCCGGGGCCGGTCCACAGCTCCCGGCCGTCGGCGGCGTCCCGCACGACCAGCTCGGCGCGGTTGCCGAGGCTGCGCACGCAGGCCACCCGGCCGCCCGCCACGGCGGGCGCGACGGGCTGCTCGATCCGCCCGCTGCGGACGCTCCACAGCAGGGAGCGGTCCGCGACCCGCAGGGCGAAGAGCCGGCTCTCGATCTGGCCGTCCTCGCGGTAGCCGCCCCAGCTGAAGCCGTAGAGGACGCCGTCCGCGTACCCGGTGAGCTCGGGGCCGGGCTGCAGCCCGTCGGGCAGCGGCAGGCTCCAGTCGGCCGACGGGTCGGTGAGGTGGCGGGCGTCGAGGTGCCCCTCGAAGGCGGTGGTGAAGGCGTGCTCGGGGCCGAGCAGCACCTTGCTGCGGGTGCTGAGGTCGCTCGGCCAGCTCCGGCTCTCCGGCGGGTCCACGACGACCAGCCGGGACGCGCTGCCGGTGGCCGGGTCCACGACCTGGAGCCCGGCCCTGGAGAGGAACACCGGGCGCTTCGCCGGGGCGACCAGCCGCTCCGGCGTCATCGGCTCCGGGCCGCGGTACGTCCACACCGGCTGCGGGCCGGACAGCGCGGTGGGCGGCGGCCCCGGCGGCCGGGACGGGCCGGGGGAGGGAGTCGTCCGGTCGGCGCCCGTTCGGCCGAACGCCCACGCCGCGCCGCCGGCCGCCAGCACCCCTGCCCCGATCAGCAGCCGGCGCCGGCTCGGCCGGGGGCCGTCGCCGCCACCGCCGATCACGTCCGCGGCCTCCTGCGCGCCGCCGTCGGCCTCGCCGTCCCACTGCCACGCGCTCTGCCGCGCGGGCTCCTCGGTCGACGGTGACTGCATGGACCCGGCCCCCCATCCCCCCGGGGCGCCCGGTGCGCCGCCGTTCGCCCGGAGGATATCGAACGAGCGCGAACCGTCCGGCGCGCACCGCGCGAGCGTCAGGGCCCGTCAGCCGGGCCCGTGGTCGGCGAGGTCGGCGAGCACGTCCGCGTGGCAGGGCAGCGGCGCGCACCAGCAGCCCAGCCGCCGGCCGCGCAGCGGCGGCACCAGCGCGAGCAGGTCGGGGCGGTCGAGTAGGTACGCGCGGTACTCGACGAGCATCCGTTCCCGGGTGAGGCCGGGGCCGGGGCGGAACGGGCAGTGCAACGGGGACCCGGGCAGGTGCCAGCCGCCGCGGTGCATCGCGCGGCCCACGTAGACGACGTCCGTGAAGTCCGGGTCGTCGCGGTGGCCCTTGAGGTTGACGACGGTGGTGCGGCCGGTCGGCATGGCGTCCATGCTGGCGCAAGCGGTGGCCCCGGGCACCCCGGGCTCGCCTTGACACGCCCCTGGGCCCGGCGTAGCAAAAGAGCATGCGCCATCCGCACGCGGCCGGGCGTGCCCGGGCGGAGGGGCCCGACCCGCACCCGCCGCAGCCGCCCGACGCGCCCGCACCGGCCCACCCGACGGGCCACCGGCGGGACGAGCTGCTGAGCAGCGCCGTCCGCCGGGTGCTGCACGACACCGGGGCGTACGGCGCGATGGTGTACCTGCGCTCGCCGGACCGCCGGTCGCTGGTGCTCTGCACGATCGCGGGCGTGCCGCTGTCGATCATGAGCCCGTTCCGGCGGATCCCCGCGGCGGGCCCGCTGCCCGTCGCGGTCAGCTTCCGCACCGGCGGGACCATCACCCTCGCCGGCACCGAGGACACCATGCGGCGCTTCCCGCAGCTCGCCGTCGGCATGCCCTACGACTTCGCGTCCGCCTGCGTGCCGGTGGCCGGCGGCGAGGAGCGGTACGGGGTGCTCAGCGTGCTCTGGCCGGCCTCGGACGAAGGCGTGCCGGAGGACGCCCCGGAGGTCCTGACCGAGGTCGCCGGCCGGCTGGCCGCCGGGCTCGCGGGCCTGGAGGCGGCCGGGCACCCGGCGGAGGCGGACGGCGGCGCCGCCGTGGTGGAGATCCCTGCCGAGTCCGCACCGGCCACCCGGGTCGGCCTCTTCGACTGGAACACGGCCACCGGCGCGCTGGCCGCCGACGAGCACTTCCTGGCGATCTTCGGGTTCCGGCCCGGCGAGTTCGACGGCACGGTGGCCGCCCTCGGCCGCCGGATCGCCCCCGGCGACCTCGCCGCGTTCCGGGCCGCCGCCCGCACCGCCCTGCAGAAGGGCGAGGTGCTGGCCGCCCGGGTGCGGGTGCTCGGACCGCACGGCCACCCGTACCCCGTGGAGCTCTGGGCCAGGGTGCCCTCGGCCATCGTCGACGGCCGCACCCACCTGGTCGGCGCCGTCCTGGACGCCGGGACCCTCACCGCCGCCGCGGCCGCGGTCGAGCGGCTGCGCGACGGCGTGTTCTCGCTCGACCCGGACGGCCGGATCACCTACGCCAACCGGGGCATCGAGCCGCTGCTGCAGGCCCGTCGCGAGGAGCTGATCGGCCACCACCCGTGGGACGTGCTGCCCTGGCTCGCCGACCCCTTCTACGAGGGCCGCTACCGGGCCGCCCTGCTCTCCCAGCGGCCGACCGCCTTCCTCGCCGCCCGCCCGGACGGCTGGCTGGCCTTCTCCCTCTACCCCGACGTGCACGGCGTCACCGGCCGGGTCGTCGCCGCCGAGCCGCCGCCGGGCGCGGCCGAGCCGCCGGCCGCCACCCCGCCGATCATCCGCACCGGCGTCGGGGGCACCTACCACCTGCTGCAGCTCGCCAGCGCGCTCACCGAGGCGGTCAGCGTCCGCGACGTCTGCCGCGCGGTGGCCGACGAGATCCTGCCGGCCTTCGGCGGCCAGGAGCTGGCGATCTACACGGTGCGCGACAAGCACCTCAACCTGGTCTCGCAGAGCGGCTACCCGGACGGCTTCCTGGACCGCTTCGAGGGCACCCCGATCAGCGCCCGCATCCCCGGCGCGGAGGCCCTGAGCACCGGCACGCCGATCTTCTTCGAGTCCGTCCACGAGCTCGCCGCCGCCTACCCGGGCATCGAGCTCGACGAGATGGGCGCCTGGGCCTTCCTGCCGCTGATCGCCTCCGGCCATCCCGTCGGCAGCTGCATCCTGGGCTTCGACCGGGCGCGGCCCTTCACCCTCGAGGAACGCGGCCTGCTCACCGCGCTCGGCGGCTTCATCGCCCAGGCACTGGAACGCGCCCGGCTGTACGACGCCGAGTTCGCGCTGGCCCGGGGCCTGCAGCAGGCGCTGCTGCCGCACCGGCTGCCGCAGGTCCCCGGCATCGCGATCGCCGCCCGCTACCTGCCCGGCACCCAGGGCATGGAGATCGGCGGCGACTGGTACGACGGGATCGTCACCGGATCGGACCTCACCCTGGTGATCGGCGACGTGGAGGGACACAGCGTGGGCGCTGCGGCCACCATGGGCCAGCTGCGCAGTGCCGTCCGCGCCTTCGCGACCGGCGGCGACCCGCCCGGCCAGGTGCTCGCCCGCACCAACCGGCTGCACCTCGACCTCGACCCGGGCCTGCTCGCCAGCTGCTGCCTGGTCCGGCTCGGCCCCGCCGAGGGCGGCGCCCGGACCGCCCGGATCGCCCGGGCCGGGCACCTGCCGCCGGTGCTGTGCCGCCCGGACGGCCGCACCGAGGCGCTGTACGTGCCGGGCGGGCCGCTGCTGGGGGTGGACGACCGGGCCGAGTACCCGGTGAGCGAAGTGCTGCTGGAACCCGGCGCTGTCCTCGCGCTGTACACGGACGGGCTGGTCGAGGACCCTGCGGTGTCGATCGACCAGGGGGTGGACCGGCTGGCGGCCGCGCTCGGACGCGGCCGCCGGCCGGTGGGCCCGGAGGACCTGGAGGGGCTCGCGGAGCGGCTGCTGCGGGAGGTCGGCTCCTCGCACCGGGTGGACGACGTGGCGCTGCTGCTCACCGCCCTCGGCTGACCGGCCCGGGCCGCGACTTTCGTCGGCGCGGGCGGCGACGAACGGTGGCGGCCGCGGCGCCCGGCGGCCCGGTAGCCTCCACGGGTGGATGCGATGGCACGGGCCTGGAGCAAGGCGGTACGGACGGCGTTCCCGGGGCCCTGGCCGGCCCGCCGGGTGGTGGGCCAGGGGGCCCTGGCGCTGCTGATGGGCGCGGTCGCCGCCCTGCTGGAGCTGGCCTCCGGCGAGGGCACCGGGACGGCGGTGGGGGCCGGCCTCGCCGTCGCGGTGCTCTGGGCGCTGCGGCCGGCCTTCCCGGCGACGGTGCTGGTGCTGACCGCGGCCGCCACCGGCTGGTCCGTCGGGCCGGTGGTGCTGCTGGTCTGCGCGGGCTGGTCGGCCGGGGCGCGGATCCGCCGGGTCGGCCGGCTGATCGGCGCCTTCCTGCTCGGCTGGGTGCTGTTCACCGTCACCGGGGTCTTCAAGGACGCCGCGGTCTCGCCCAAGCTGATCTTCGGCTTCTCGCTGGGCGGCTTCCTGCTGTTCGCCGTGCTGCCCGCGCTCTGGGGCCGCTACCGGGCGCAGCGCCGGGCGCTGCTGGACGCGCTGCGCGAGCGCAACGACCAGCTGCTGCGCGAACGGGTCATGGTGGTGCACCAGGCGCGGCTGCGCGAGCGGCACCGGATCGCCCAGGACATGCACGACAGCCTCGGCCACCAGCTCGCGCTGATCTCCGTCCACTCGGGGGCGCTCGAGGTGGACCGCACCCTCACCGACCGGCAGCGGGAGGCGGTCGGGGTGCTGCGGCAGGCGGCGGTCGCGGCGATGCGCGAGCTGCGCGAGGTGGTCGGGGTGCTGCACGACGAGTCGACGGCGGGGGCTCCGGCGCCCGGCGCGGCGCCGGGCCGCGGCGGGGTGGACGGCATCGGGGAACTGGTGGAGTCCTCGCGGGCGGCCGGGGCGGAGGTCTCCTTCTCCCGGGAGGGCGACGAGCGCCCGCTGGCGGCCGCGGTCGACCACGCGGCGTACCGGATCGTCCAGGAGGCGCTCACCAACGCGCACAAGCACGCCCCCGGCGCACCGATCGCCGTCGCGCTCCGGTACGAGCCGGACGCCCTGGTGGTGGAGGTGGTCAACCCGCGCGCCCCGGAGCTCGTCGGCGCGCGGGCCGGCGCGGGCCCCGCCGTCAGCGGTGGACAGGGGCTGACCGGGCTGCGCGAGCGCGCCCGGCTGGTCGGCGGCATGGTGCACGCGGGGCCGACCCCGGAACAGGGGTTCCGGCTGGCCGGCGTGCTGCCCTACGAGGGGGCGGAGGGCACCGGGGACGGGGCCGACGCCGGGGTCGAGGACTGGCTGCTGGAGGGCCTGCCGCCGGCCGACGGGGCGGAGCGCGGCCGGCGCAGCCCGGCGCTCGGCTGCGCCGTCGGGGTGGCCGTGGTCGGGGTGACGGTGCTGGGCCTGCTGATCTGGGGCGTAGTGGCCTTCGTCCAGGGCACGGACGACGCGACGGTGAAGAAGTCGGTCTACGACGAGCTGCAGGTCGGCACCCCGGAGCCGGACGTGCTGCGCCTGCTGCCCCGGGGCAACGACTTCTTCACCGAGGACTACAAGAAGACCGGGCCGACCCCACCGGAGGGCGCGCACTGCCGCTGGTACCTCTCCGGTGACCTCAGCGAGGTCTGGGGCGAGGACAACGTGGTCCGGTTCTGCTTCAGGGACGGCGTGCTGGTGGACAAGCAGCACTACCGCGCGAAGAACTGACGCGGGCCCCCTCCCCGGGAGGTGTGAGGATGGTGTTCCAGCCGGAAGACCGTTCGAGGGGAATGACCAGCCGTGATCCGAGTCCTCGTCGCCGACGACGAGCCGCTCATCCGCGCCGGGATCAGGATGATCCTGGGCTCCGCCGCCGACATCGAGGTGGTCGCGGAGGCCGCCGACGGCCGGGAGGCGCTGGAACTGGCCCGGGCGCACCGGGTCGACGTCCTGCTGCTGGACATCCAGATGCCGGTGATGGACGGGCTGACGGCGCTCGGGGAGCTGTCGAGGGCCGCCCCCGGCGCGCGGGCGCTGATCCTCACCACCTTCGGGGAGCGCGAGAACGTCCTGCGCGCCGTGACGGAGGGGGGCGCGGGCTTCCTGCTCAAGGACACCGCTCCGGAGGAGCTGATCCAGGCCGTGCGCGCGGCCGCCAGCGGGAACGCCTTCCTCTCCCCGGCCGCGACCCGGCACATCGTGGACTCGCTGGCGACCGGGCGCAGCGCCTCGGTGGCGGCCCGCGGCGCGGCGGCCAGGCGCCGCCTGGAGGTGCTCACGGGGCGCGAGCTGGAGGTGCTGGCCCTGCTCGGCGAGGGGCTGTCCAACGCGGACGCCGGGGCCCGGATCCACATGAGCGAGGCGACGGTGAAGACGTACGTCAGCCGGATCCTCGCCAAGTTGGGCTGTGAGAACCGGGTCCAGGCGGCCTTGCTGGCGCGTGACGCGGAGCTCGGCGGCCGGGACTGAGGGCAGCCGTCCGGTCGCGGAGCGTCGCGGATGTGGCGCACGCCACTCGCTGGGTGCGCGGAGCCGGGAACTCCGGCTATGGCGGTCACCCTCCGTCGATGATCCGTGACCCTTCGTCGATGGTGTGCTCGGTGTCACGGATGGACAGATGTGAGCGCGGGCACGGAAATTGACCGTTTGATCTTGAAAATGTGGTCAAACCTGGTCGAACTGGACGGCCTTCCTTGATCGATACCGCCGGTAACAGTCAACTGAGCTGCGGGGACCAAGAATTGCTTGCTGCGCCGCTGGACGGCCCGTAGCTTCTTTCGCGGTGCAACGAGCACCACCCGGGTTCACCCCGACGCACGGCCCGCCGACTGACCACCGGCGCGAGGGCCGTGCCCGCCGACGCGACCGGCTCGAACAGGCCGTCGGCGAGCGGAGGTGGCCGGGGCGGCACGGCACGTCCGACACGTGCGCGGCCGCCCGTCGAGCGAGGTGAGCGCGATCGAGCCGGCCCTGTCCCGGGTCTGGTTCCGCACGCCCGCCCGGGGCTTGTCGAGAGGACCTTCATGACTCACCGTCACGAGACCGCCGCTGCCACCCAGACCGCCGTCACCAAGCGCAACCGCGTGCGGATGGCGGTCGTCGCGGGCGCCGCCGTCGCGGCCCTGCCGGTGGCCGGCCTCGTCACGGCCACCTCGGCCTCCGCCGCCACCCCCTCGACCTGGGACTCCGTCGCCCAGTGCGAGAGCGGTGGGAACTGGAGCATCAGCACCGGGAACGGCTTCTCCGGCGGACTGCAGTTCACCCCCTCCACCTGGGCCGCGTACGGCGGGACCGCCTACGCCCCCCAGGCCCACCAGGCGACGAAGGGTCAGCAGATCGCCGTCGCCGAGAAGGTGCTCGCCTCGCAGGGGCCCGGCGCCTGGCCGGTCTGCTCGGCGAAGGCGGGTCTCAGCAAGGGCGGCGCCCCCGCCGCCGTCGACACCTCGGAGGCGGCGCCCGCCAAGCCCGCCCCGAAGCCCGACTCCAAGCCCGCTGCGAAGCCGGCCGCCAAGCCCGCTGCCAAGACCCCGCAGCAGGCCCAGGCGCCGAAGCCCCAGCAGGCGCCCAAGGGCCAGCCGTCGGCAAAGCCGGCCCAGTCGGCCCCGTCCACCGAGAAGAACACCGCCCAGAGCGGCTCCCACGGCGGCTACACCGTCAGGAGCGGCGACACGCTGAGCGGCATCGCGGCCAAGTTCGGCATCGACACGGACAGCCTGTACGGCAAGAACGCCCGCACCATCGGCGGTAACCCGGACCTCATCTTCCCGGGTCAGACGCTGGCCGTCTGACGCCTCCCCGCACCCGCGCCGAGCGGTCGCCCCTCCGGGCGGCCGCTCGGCGCGGTGCGTCGGTCGCGCTCCGGATGCCGGTGGTGATGGGTCCGACGGCAGTGGGCTCGACGGTGGCGGGTGGTGTGCGTCGGGTCGTGCGCGTCGGGTGGTGCGCGGGCCGGCGTGCAGGGGCGCGGGCGGGCGCCCGGGTGGTAGTTGAAGATTGAACGCGACGTCTGAATACCGCCGGAGCTTCCGGCCGCCGGCGCGCAGGATCGAGTCATGTCCGAGATCGGAACGAGGAGTTCTGGAGATATGACGATGAACGGTGTGGCGGAGCTCGACGGCACGGTGGCCCTGGTGACCGGCGGCAGCCGGGGCATCGGGGCGGCGATCGCGCTGCGACTGGCCGAGGACGGCGCCGACGTCGCCCTCACCTACCGCGACGGCGGGCAGCAGGCCGAGGAGGTCGTCGGGAAGATCACCGCGATGGGGCGCCGGGGCTGGGCGGTCTGGGCGGACGGCGCCGACCCGCGCGCGGTGCGCGAGGCGGTGGCGGCCGTCGTCGAGCGCTTCGGGCGGCTCGACGTCCTGGTGAACAACGCGGGCGTCGGCGTCCTCGGCCCGATCGGCGAGCTGGCGCCGGCCGACGTCGACCGGGTGCTGGAGGTGAACGTCCGGGCGCCCTTCCTGTTCGCCCAGGCCGCCTCCGAACACCTGGCCGACGGCGGACGGATCGTCACCATCGGCAGCTGCATCGCCAAGCGGGTCGCCTTCCCCGGCGCCACCCTCTACGCGACCAGCAAGGCGGCGCTGATCGGACTGACCAAGGCGCTGGCCCGCGAGCTCGGCCCGCGGGGGATCACGGCGAACGTCGTCCACCCCGGCCCGATCGACACCGACCTCAACCCGGCCGACGGCCCGTCCGCCGGGTTCCAGAGCGGGCTGACCGCACTCGGCCGGTTCGGGGCGGGCGCGGACGTCGCGGCGGCCGTCGCCTACCTGGTGGGCGGCGACGGCCGGTACGTCACCGGTGCCGAGCTGGCGGTGGACGGGGGCTTCGCGGCCTGACGGTGTGAGGGCTCGAGGGTTCGCCGGCCTTGGCGCTCGAGTGCTTGAGTGCTTGGCTGCCTGGCTGCCTGACGGCTCGTGGGCCCGCGGGCTCGCGCGGCGCGGGAGCTGGGCGTGGTGCCGGTCCGGTGGTGCGACCACCGGGTCGGTGTCGCGCCGGGCGGTTGTCGGTGGCGCCGTTTACGATCACCCGGTCCGACCCGTGATCCCGACCTCCGCCGACCGAGAGGCGCGCCATGACCGCCACGGAAGACCCGATCGTGCTGCTCGCCCGGGCCCTCGCACAGACCGCCGGGCTGATCGACGGCACCGGCGTCGAGCTGGCCGGCCACCCGACCGCCTGCCGCTCCTGGGACGTCGGGGACCTCGTCAGCCACCTGCTCTTCGACCTGCGGCAGTTCACCGTCCGGGCCCAGGGCGGGCAGCCGGACTGGTCGCAGTCCTTCGAGCGGGTCGAGGAGGACTGGCTGCACGCCTTCGAGGCCGGTGCCGAGGGCCTCGTCGACGCCTGGCGGGCGGCCGGCGACCTCTCGGGCACGGTGGACGTCCCCGGGTTCGGCACCCTGCCGGCCCGCTTCCCGGTGGACCAGCAGATCGCCGAATTCGCCGTGCACGGCTGGGATTTGGCCCGGGCCACCGGCCAGTCCACGGACGGGCTGGACCACGAGGTGGCGCTGGCCGCCCTCGCCTGGGCCCATGGCGCCCTCAAACCCGAGTACCGCGGCGGCGAGGAGGACCACCACGCCTTCGGGCCGGAGGTCACCGCGCCCGAGGGCGCCCCGCCCTACGACCGGCTCGCCGCCTTCTTCGGTCGCGACCCGGCCACCGCGTAGCCGGTTCCGGCGCGGGTGGTCGGGGATCGCCCGGCGGATCCCGCCGGGGGGGGGGGGGGGGGGGGGGGGGGGCCGGGGGGGCCCGCCCGCGGCGAGCAAAAAACCCCCGCG
>NZ_JBFAZB010000018.1:0-46768 GCF_040681575.1 Kitasatospora sp. NPDC051702 | reverse complement strand
CCCCGCGTCGCGGGTTCCGGGGGGGGGGGCGGGGTTTGGCCGGGGGTACCGCGCGGGGCGCACGACGGCGGACCGGTCCGCCGTCGTGCGCCCGGCAAGATCCGAAACAGCGGGCCTACCGCAGGACGGCGAGGACGGCCCCCCACTGGGAGGTGGTGCGTCCGGCCGCGGCGCAGTGGTCCGGGTCGGTGGCGATCTTGTGGGCGGTGGTGAGGCGGTAGGAGGAGAGGGCGAGCGCGGGCAGGGCCGTCCAGCCGCTGCCGAAGGCCGGCGCCGTCCCGGTGTTGCTGCCGACCGCGCCCACCAGGAGGTCGCCCGGCCGGCAGGCGACGGAGCCGGAGTCGGTGGTGAAGGTCGTCCCGCCGGCGTCCCCGGAGGCGCGGGCGGCGGACCGGGCGGTGGTGACGCCGCGGAACTCGTCGACGGCGATGTGGAACTTGCTCGCCCGCGGGTAGTCGGCGCGGACCGTGTCGGCGGTGGTCAGGCCGGCGGCCCGGAAGGCGGCGAGCACGAGTACGCGGTGGCGCAGCGAGTCGGTCACGTCCCCGAGGACCTGGAAGCGGTCCTGCCCGGTGTCGGTGACCGAGACGGCGCCGGGGCAGGTGCTGGTCAGCATCATCGTGACGACTAGGGCGTCCCCCCGGCCGACGGGGGAGCGCACCGGGAGGTCGGCCCCGGTGCTGGACACGGCCTCCTGGTCGGCGGCGGTGCGGGCGACCCAGGCCGGGCCGGTGGTGCCCGCGGCCCCGGCCGGATCCTCCGCCGGAGCCCCGGTCGGAGCCCCGGTCGGACCCTCGCCCGGGCGTTCCGTCGCGGACGGCCGGTCGGAGGCGGCCGGTCCGGAGGCCCCGGCGGGGCAGCCGTGCGCGTCGGGCGGTGCGGCGGCCGGGGTGTCGTGCCCGGTCACGGCGAGTGTGCCGCCGCTGCCGAGCGCGATGCCGACCAGCAGACTGATCGCATGGGTCCAGATCCGGCGGCGGCGTGGGCGCGGCGTGGCCGACTGCCCGCCAGGCTGCCCGCCCGACTGCCCGCCCGGCTGTCCGCCCGGCGCCGGACCGGCGGCCGCGGCCGGTGCGGAGGCCGGTGGGGCCGTCGGGGCCGGGGTTGCGGCCGGGGCCGGTGGGGTGGCGCCGGGCTGCTCGGCGCCGACGGCGGCGGTCCACCGGGCGTGCCACTGCGCCTCGTCGCCGCCGCAGGCCCGGACGAACGCCCTGGTGGTGGGCCAGGACGGGACCCGGGCGCCGGACGCCGCTTCGTAGAGCGTGGTGTGCGAGATCGACCCGGCCGTCTTTGCCATCGTGCGGAAGGACGGCTTCCCGGCGTCCAGGCGCAGGCGGCACAGGTCGGCCGCCAGACTCTCGGCGGGGGTGGGCGCCGGCGCCGGCGCCTCCTGCCCCGGTTTGGACTTCTGCTCCGCCACGACGACCCCCGTTGTCAGATGTCGGATCCCTCGGTGCCGTTGCTCGATTGTCGGGTACGGATCATAGCCCTGTGTGACGGCGGTGTTCAGTCCTCCGTCGAAACCCCTTGGGGGGAAGGCGTGTTCGGCCTGTTCGGCGCGTGGTGTCAGGTGTTGTCAGTTTCCGTCAGGTGCTACCGAACAGCCCGTGTCGTCCGGTCAGCTGTGTCCCGCCGCCGGGGTTGTCCGGGCGGCACGTCAACGGTTCACACCGAACAGGGGAGTTGACATGGGCAAGGGCATTCTCAAGAGGATCGGGCGACGCGGCGCGACCGCGGCGGCCGTGGTCGCGCTGGCGGCCGGCGGGGTCGGTCTGTCCGCCGGCAACGCGAACGCCGACGGGTGGTACTACCTCACCAGCCACGTCTCCAGCGGACACGGCGTGGGCCTGTACTCCATGCCCCAGTCGTACTGGCCGTCCTACAAGCCGTGGGTCTACGACCTCTCCGGTGTCGGCCACACCGGGGACAAGATCGCCCCCGACTGCTGGACGAGGGGCGAGGACATCAACAACCAGGGCAATGTCTGGTACCGGATCCACGCCGCTCACCTGGGCGCCAACGGCGCGGAGTACTGGGACACCGCGTACGTCTACGGGGCTTACGCGGACAGCAACTGGTACTTCCACTTCGCCTGGCAGAACGGCTCGATCGGCGGTTGCTGACAGTGCCCGACCCCGCCCCCGCCCGTCCGCCGGGCGGGGGCGGGATCAGCTGTGCGCCTGCTGCGCGGCCGCCCGCTTGATCGCCTCGCGGATGCGCGGGTAGCTGCCGCAGCGGCAGATGTTCTGGATCTGGTCGATGTCCGCGTCCGTCGGGGCCGGGGTCCGGCGCAGCAGGGCGACGGCGGTCATGATCTGACCGGGCTGGCAGAAGCCGCACTGGGCGACGTCGCAGTCGAGCCAGGCCTCCTGGACGGGGTGCAGCGTGTCGCCGTCGGCCAGGCCCTCGATGGTGGTGACGCTGTGGCCCTCGCAGTCCCGGACCGATCGGGTGCAGGGCTGGAACTCCTGGCCGTCCAGGTGGCTGGTGCAGGCGCGGCAGACGCCCACCCCGCAGCCGTACTTGGGGCCGGTGACGCCGAGCTTGTCGCGCAGCACCCAGAGCAGCGGCATGTCGTCCGGGGCCTCGACGGTGACGGGCTGCCCGTTGAGGACGAAGGTGTGGGTGGGCATGGCGTGGTGGGGTTCCTTGGCTGGGGGAGTCGGGCGGCGGGTCAAGCGGTGGGTCAGAAGGTGACGGGGAAGGAGCGGGGGCTGGTGCCGGTGGCGCGCGCGTAGGCGTTGGCGACCGCGGCGGAGGCCGCCGGAACGCCCAACTCGCCCGCACCACCCGGGGATCCGCTCGGCGGCATGAGGTGGATCTCGACCACCGGCGGGCTGTTCCGCTGCCGCGCGTACCGGAAGTCGGCGTAACTGCCCTCCCGGACGGCGCCGTTGTCGATGTGGTTGCCGGCCTGCAGGATCACCGAGATGCCGTCGATCAGCGCGCCGGTCAACTGGGCTTCCAGGCCACGGGGGTTGATCACCCGGCCGAGGTCGGCGGCGATGACGGCCCTGGTGACCCGGGGGCCGGCCGCGTCGGTGGCGTCGAGTTCGACCAGGTAGGCGGTGCACCCGCCGTTCTCGTCGTGGTAGCCGATGCCCTGGGCCTGCCCCGGAGGCATCGGCCGGCCCCAGGACCCCTCCCGGGCGACGGTGTCGAGGACGGCGCGCCCCGCGGCACTGCGCAGTCGGGCCCGGCGGAAGGCGACGGCGTCCTGGCCCATCCGGCGGGCGAGTTCGTCCATCATGATCTCGTCGGCGACCCGGACGGTGCCGGAGTAGACCGAGCGCCAGCTGCCGGTGTGCATGTCCAGCGGCACCTCGGCGAGGAGCTGGGTGGGCAGCCCGACGTCGTACGGGTTCTTCTCGCTGAGCAGGAAGAAGGCCTGGGCGAGGCTGAGTCCGGCCAGCGAGAGGTTGAAGCCGGCGGCGGTGAGGCTCTCGCCGAGCCCGTGCCGGAAGTCGGTCTTGACGGTCGCGGCACGGTGTTCGTAGCTGAGGACCTGGCCGAGTGCGTACGTCGCCCGGATCCGGTGGTGGCTGGCGGGGCGCATCCGGCCGTGGCGCATGTCGTCGTTGCGGGTCCACATCAGCTTGACCGGGCGGCCGGCGGCCCGGGAGATCTGCGCGGCCTCCAGCGCGGCGTCGAAGAACAGCCGGCGCCCGAACGAGCCGCCGCCGCGCACCACGTGGACGGTGACGGCGTCCTGGGGGAGGCCGAGTTCGGCGGCGATGGTCTGCTGGGCGACGATCGGCGTCTGTGCGGCGAACCAGAGTTCGGCGCGGTTGGGCCGTACGTCGGCGACGGCCGTCAGCACCTCCATCGGGGCGTGGTTGACGAAGGCGAAGTCGAACTCGCCGTCCACGTACCGGGTGAGCAGTGGCGGGACGAGGAACGGCGCGTGGGCGGCGCGCAGCCGGGTACGGATGTCGGGGTCGGAGAGCCCGGCCAGCGGCCCCGGGTTCCACGCGGTGCGCAGGGCGTCGCGGGCCTTGAGGGCCTGGTCGAAGGTCTCGGCGAGGACGGCGACTCCGCTGGGGATCTGCACCACGCCGAGCACGCCGGGCATCGCGCGGGCGGCGGAGGCGTCCAGGGACCGCAGGGTGCCGTTGATCGTGGTGGGGCGGGCGACCACCGTCGGCACGGCGCCGGGGACGGCGAGGTCGCCGGCGTACACGGCGCGGCCGGTGACGATGTCGCGGGCGTCGATCCGGCCGGTGGGCGTGCCGACCAGGCGCTGCCGCTCGGGCGGCTTGGGGGCGGCGGAGACGGCCGGGGCGGCGACGGAGGCGGCCTCGGCGGCGAGTTCGCCGTAGCCGGCCCGGCGGCCGTCGGGGGCGAGGACGGCGGAGTCGGCGGTGGTCAGGGTGTCCGCCGGAACGTTCCAGCGCCGGGCGGCGGCGGTCACCAGCCGGGCGCGGGCGGCGGCGGCCGCGGCGCGCACCGGGTCGTACAGCGAGCGCACCGAGTTGGAGGCCCCGGTCAGCTGGTTGAAGAGCAGTTCGGGGCGGCCGTCGGAGAGCGGGACGTCCACGTCGGCGAGCCGGGCGTCGAGTTCCTCGGCGACCAGCATCGCGATGGCGGTGGTGAGGCCCTGGCCGACCTCCAGCCGGGGCAGGTGCAGCACCGCGCGCCCGGCGGCGGTGAGTTCGAGCACCAGCAGGTGCGAGGTCGGCAGGCCGGCGAGGATCAGTGCGTCGCCGAGGTCGAGGATGTCCGGGATGCCGGGCAGGCCGATCAACTGCGAGGGGGCGGCGGCCTCCTGGGTGGCCGCGGCGGCGCGGACGGCGGCCCGCGCGGTGGCGGGCGCGGCGGCGTCGAGGCCGAGCCGGGCGCCGACGGTGAGGGTCGGCGCGGCCAGCAGGTAGGTGAGGAAGCGGCGGCGGCCGGTTCCGCTGGCGGCCGGTTCGTCGCCGGGGTGGCCGGTGTCGGTGGTGGACGGGGCGTCGCCGGAGTGGCCGGTGCCGGTGGCGGCCGGTTCGCCGTCCGGGTGGTCGGTGTCGCCCGAGGGGGCGAGGGAGGTGGTGATGGGAGGAGTCCTTCGAGCCGTGACGGCGCCGGGAACGGGCGGGCACGGCGGCCCCGGCCCCGGTGCCGGATCGCGAACGCCGTTGAGCATAGGAGGGCGTTACTGACGGGTCAACACGGCCAACATTGGCCCCCGGGTGGGCTCGTCGGGCTCCGGCGGCGGGCCGGCCGGGCGGATTCGGGGCGGGTACGGACGGCGTCGTGACCACGCGGGCGGGGCGCCCCCGGGGGTGCGGGGAACGGGCAACCGGCCACCCTCGCACGGGGGTTCAGCGATCGCCCGCCGGTGCGGCGGCGCCCCGGCCAAGTGGCCCAGGGAATTCCTTGATCACTGGACCTTCCGGGCGGACCGGTTCCTTCCTAGGCTGAGCGGCGAACCGTTGCGAACCGCCGGCCCGCGCGCCGCCCCACGCCAGGAGAGAAGTGCCGACCAGCAGCGCCCCAGCCACCAGACTCCTGCCGCCGGCCGGACCCCAGCGCACCCTCGCCGCCGCCCAGTTGGCGAGCGCCGTCGGCGACGGCGCCTACTTCACCTGCTCCGCGCTCTACTTCACCCACGTCGTCGGCATGTCGGCGACCGCGCTCGGCGCCGGCCTCGCCGTCGCCTGGGCGCTCGGCTCCCTGGCCGGGGTGCCGCTCGGCGCCCTCGCCGACCGCCGCGGGCCGCGCCGCACCGCGGTGGCGCTCGCCCTCGCCACCGCGGTCGTGGTCGCCGCCTTCCTGGTGATCCGCGACTACGGGCCGTTCCTGGTCGCGGTCTGCGTCTACGCGACCACGCAGTCCGGGCTCACCGCCGCCCGGCAGGCGCTGGTCGCCGGCCTGGTGCCGCCCGCCGAGCGCACCGGACTGCTCGCCCACCTGCAGTCGACCCTCAACGGCGGGCTGGCCGTCGGCGCGGCCATCGGCGGCGTCGCGCTGACCATCGGCACCCGGGCGGCGTTCCTCGGCGCCTTCGTCGTCACCGCGCTCGGGTTCCTGGCCGGCGCACTGGTCCTGCTGCGGCTGCCCGAAGTCCCGCCCGCGCCCGCCCGGCCGGACGCCGGACCGCGCCTGGCCGTCCTGCGGGACCGCCGCTACGCGGCCGTCGCCCTGGTCAACACCGTTCTGCTGCTGCGGATGCCCCTGCTCAGCCTGATCCTGCCGCTCTGGATCGCCGACCGCGCACCCGGGATCGGCTGGCTCAGCTCGGCCCTGTTCGTCCTCAACACCCTGGGCGTACTGGCCTTCCAGGTGCGGGCGGCGCGCGACGTCACCGGACTGGCCTCGGCCACCCGCGCGGTCCGCTCCTCCGGGCTGCTGCTGCTCGCCTGCTGCGCCGTCTTCGGCCTCTCCGCCCTGGACGTGCCGCTGTGGGGCCTCGCCGCGCTGCTGGTGGCCGCCTCGGTGCTGCTGCTGGTCGGCGAGATGCGGCAGTCGGCCGGCTCCTGGCAGATCAGCTTCGACCTGGCCCCGCCGGACCGGATCGGGCAGTACCAGGGCTTCTTCGGCACCGGCGTGGCCGTCGCCCGCACCCTCGGCCCGCTGCTGCTCACCGCCCTGCTGCTGGACGGCGGCCTGGTCGGCTGGCTCGTCCTGGGCGTCCTCTTCCTGGCGGCCGGCCACGCGATGGGGCCGGTCGTGCGCTGGGCCGACCGCGACCGCGACTACCCGTCGCCCGCCGGGCCCTCCCGACCGTCCTCCGCCGTCGGGGCCACGGCCGCCGAGAAGCCGTAGAGGTCGTCGTCACCGCCGTAGCGGTCCTCGTCCCCCGGTGGCGCCGGCCGCGCCCGGTGGGCCCGCCCGGCGAACAGGTCGTCGGGCGCGGTCTCGGCCAGGTCGGCCAACGGGTCGACCGCCGGGCGCGTCCGCTTCTCCCCGGTCATCGCATGCTCCAACCGCCGCTGTTCCGGATACGCCCGATGCTACTCCGCACGCCGCTCCGGGCGGGGCCCGGAAAACGGTGGCCACCGGCCGCCGCCCGCTGGCATGCTGACCGCGTGGACCGACCCCAGATCTGGCTCGACTTCGCCCCGGAGCTGCACCTCTTCGTCTCCGCGCCCCGCCGGGCCGGCCGCTCCTCGCTGCGCACCGACGGCACCTCGACGCTCGGCCACCTCGTGGAGTCCCTCGGGGTCCCGCTCACCGAGGTCGGCGCGCTGCTGGTGGACGGCCGCCCGGTGCCGGACGCGCACGTCCCGGCCGACGGCGAACAGGTGACGGTGGAGGCCGTCGCCAGGCCGCAGCCCTCCGCCGTCCCGCCGCGCTTCCTGCTCGACGTCCACCTCGGCACCCTCACCCGGCGCCTGCGGCTGCTCGGTGTCGACGCCGCCTACGAGAACCCGGACATCGGCGACGCCGCGCTCGCCGCCCGCTCCGCCGCCGAGCAGCGCATCCTGCTCTCGCGCGACCGCGGCCTGCTGCGCCGCCGCGAACTGTGGGCCGGCGCCTACGTCTACAGCCACCGCCCGGCCGAGCAGCTGCGCGACGTGCTCTCCCGCTTCGCGCCGCCGCTCGCCCCGTGGACCCGCTGCACCACCTGCAACGGCACGCTGCGCGACGCCGACAAGACCTCTGTGCTGGAGCAGCTCCGGGACGGCACCGAGCGCTCCTACGACGCCTTCGCCCAGTGCGTCGACTGCGGACAGGCCTACTGGCGCGGCGCCCACCACGCCCGGCTGGACGCGATCGTCGGCGACGCCCTGCGCGAGTTCGGCACGCCCGCGGGCGGCTGAGACCGGCCCGATCGGACGGTCCTTCGCGGCCTCGGCCGCCGGCCGCCGCGGGGTGGTGCCCGTTCCGGGGGCCGTGGTCTCATCGGTGGTGGGTGCGGGGCGAGGTGCTCCACCAGGCGAGAGGGGCCGGGCCGATGAGCGGTCAGCCGGTGCGTGAGCCGTTCGGGACGGCGGACGTCGGAGACGTCCCGCTGGTGACCGCCCCGGACGGGGCCGTGGTCCGGCCGCTGCTGGTGCTCGACGGGGGCGGCAGCCTCGCGGAGTTCGAGCTCACCCCCGGGCAGGTCACCCGCGCGGTCTCGCACGCGACGGTGCAGGAGCTGTGGCAGGTCACCGCCGGCGCCGGACGGCTCTGGCGGCGCCAGGACGGGCGGGAGGAGACCGTGCGGCTCGCACCCGGCACGGCGGTCTCGATACCGCTGGGCACCGCGTTCCAGTTCCGGGCCGACGAGGACGCGCCCGGGCCGCTGCGGATCGTCGCCGTCACCATGCCGCCGTGGCCCGGGACGGACGACGAGGCGCGGCCCGAGGACGGCCCCTGGGAGCCGACCGCCGGCTGAGCGGGGCGGGCTGAGCGGGCGCCGCACCTGCGCGCCGGGCCGCCGATCCGCGGGATCCGGCGCGCCGACCGGGTGCCCGGCGGGTGGCGTCGGCGGAGAATCTCCCCAGGAGCCAGGAGGAGGCCGTGGTGGAGTTCGAGGTGATGATCGAGATCCCGCAGGGGTCCCGGAACAAGTACGTGATGGACTTCGTCGCGGGCCGGATCCGCCTCGACCGCACCCTGTTCACCGCCACCCGATACCCCGCCGACTACGGCTACGTCGAGGGCACCCTCGGCGGCGACGGCGAGCCGCTGGACGCCCTGGTGCTGGGCGGCGAACCGGCCGTGCCGGGATGCGTCCTGACCTGCCGGGCCGTCGGCATGTGGGTGATGCGCGACGAGCGGGGGCCGGACCAGAAGGTGCTCTGCGTCCCGGCCCGCGACCCGCGCTACGCGGAGCTGCGCGACATCGGGGACCTGCGGGAGTTCGACCTGCTGGAGATCACCCACTTCTTCCAGGTCTACAAGGACCTGGAGCGCGGCAAGTCGGTGGAGGGCTCGCACTGGGCGGACCGCTCCGCCGCGTACGCCGAGATCGCCGAGTCCCGCGCCCGCGCCGCCGGCACCCGCTGGGCCCACCCGGCCTGACCCGGACCCGGTGGGGGCGGGCAGGCCGGGTGGGGTGGGTCAGAGGTGGGCGGCGTGCAGGATGGCGCGGACCTGGCCGGAGATGGCGGCTTCGTTGCGCTCGAACTCCGGGCTGGTGAGGCGGTCCCGGTCGGCGGGCAGGCCGGTGAGCACGGGGGTGTGGAGGTGGCCGCCGGGCAGGTCGGGGGCGAGGTCCAGACGCAGCCGGTTGGAGCGGTAGGCGACCTCGTTGGAGAGGTACCCGCCGCCGCCTCCGGCGACCGCGCGGGAGCCGGGGGTCGGTCCGTCCTCGCGGTCGACGGGTGAGGCACCGCCCTCGGGGATCTCGGTGACGGAGGTGTTGAGGAGGACGGGGTAGGGCTGCTGGGCGGCCGTCATGGTGTCGGTCGGCAGGGTGGTGCGGATGAACTCGGGCCCGTCGCCGAGCCCCGGGGCGGTGGCCGGGTGTTCGCGGGTGCCGCCGGACAGGGTGCCGGTGTTGTCGGTGGCGGGGTCGGCGGAGCGGGCGCGCCCGGCCCAGGCCTCCAGGGTGAAGAGGCCCGGGTAGCCCTGGCTGATGCTGGTGATCAGGTCGGCGGCCTGTCGGCCGGGTGTCAGGTGGGGGCCGAAGGCGCGCTCGACGATGCCTTCGTCGAAGTCGCCGTAGCGGACCGGGAGGACGACGGCGCGGATCTCGGCGGTGCTGCCGTCGGCGAGGGTGATCCGCCGGCCGTGCAGTTCCAGGACGGCCGCGCCGGAGGGGTTGGCGCGGCGCGGCTCGGTGTCCAGGCCGAACGGGTCGAAGCCGCTGACGAAGATCCGCCGGACGCCGGGCCGACCGCTGAAGCCGTCGTCGAGGCCCCGGGAGGCGTCCTCGAAGCGGGCCCGGAGTCCGGCCCGGTCGATCTCGAACCCGGGCTGCCACTGGGCGAGTTGGACGGTCATGGCGAGCCTGGTCCAGTACAGCGGGCGGTCGTCGCGGGCGGGCAGTTCGCCGTGCGCCCGCCGGCCCTGGGAGCGGTCCACCCCGGCCTGCCACAGGGCCTGGCCCCAGGCGTCGACCAGCTGTTCGGCCTGCTCGGCGTCCCCGGCGGTGCACAGTGCGGCGGGGAAGCGGTGGACGAAGGAGTCCAGGCCGGAGCGCTCGGTGAAGGCCGCGGTCCGCGGGTCCCGCAGTCGGGCCTGTTCGGTGTCCACGGGGGCCGTGGTGACGGTCGGGCAGCCGGCCTGGTCGGCCCGGGCGGTGGCGGGGGCCAGCAGGGCGGCGAGCGTGCCGACGAGGGTGGCGGCCAGGGTGGTGGCGCGACGGAGAGATGTCATGCCACCGACAATAGGTGGGGGGTCGACGGCCCGCCAGGGCGCCTCCGGCGGGGTTCCGGGCGCCGCCGGAGGGGTCCGCGAAGGGCCGCGGACGGGTGGGAACCGCCGCGGACGGGCGGGAACCGCCGCGAGTTCTACAGCGTTGTCGTAGTCGAACGGAAGAACAGCGGTAGATCGGACGGTTGTGGAGGAAGTCCCATGAGTGTGGCCCTGACGAAGGGCGGCAACGTCTCCCTGGGGAAGCAGGCCCCCGGGCTGCGGACCGTACGGATCGGCCTCGGCTGGACGGCCGGCGCCGGGTACGACCTGGACGCCAGCGCCCTGCTCTGCGGCCCCTCCGGGAAGGTCGTCTCCGACCGGCACTTCGTCTTCTTCAACAACCTGCAGAGCCCGGACGGCGCGGTCCGCCACCAGGGCGGCACCGGCGACGGCACGGGTGGCGACCGGGAGCGGATCGAGGTCCGGCTCGCGGACGTCGACGCCGGGGTCGAGCGGATCGTCGTCGCCGTCGCGATCTACGACGCGGCGCAGCGGCGGCAGAGCTTCGGTCAGGTCCGCGGCGCGTACGTGCGGATCGCCGACCCGGACGGCGGCGCCGAGCTGGCCAGGTACGAGGTCGCGCCCGAGGCCGGCAGCGAGACCGCGATGGTGTTCGGGGAGCTCTACCGCAACGGTGCGGACTGGAAGTTCCGGGCCGTCGGGCAGGGGTACGCGGCGGGCCTCGCCGGCATCGCCGCGGACTTCGGCGTGGACGTCCTGCAGCCCGCTCCCGCAGCGCCGGCCGCCCCCGCTCCGGCGGCCTCCGTGCCGGCCGTCCCCCCGCCACCGCCGGCGCCGCCCGCGCTGCCCGCCGCCGCGCCGCTCGCCCCCGTGACCCAGTCGACCGCAGGGAGTCTCCCCGTGACCTGTTTCTTCGATCCCTCGCACGGCCCCGGTTCCGCGGTGGTGTCGTGGTCGCCGCAGTGGGGCGTGCCGCGCCCGGTCGAGGCCTGCGCTGCCTGCGCCCAGCGGGTGCAGACCACCGTGCCGCCGTTCTACACCCCGCCGCAGGCCGGCTACCCGCAGCCGGTCCAGCAGGGCTACCCGCAGGTGCCCGCTCAGGCCCAGGGGCAACCGGCCCAGGGCGGGCGGCGGTTCGGGACGGGCGCGATGATCGGTGCGGGCGCGGCGGGCCTGGTCGGCGGCGTGCTCCTCAACGAGGCGTTGAGCGACGACGGCCCGGAGGTGGTCGTGAACAACTACTACGAGGATGACGAGGGGTTCTTCTAGACCGGCCCGGTCCGGTCCGGGGCCCACTCCCGACGGCCGCACGGCGCACCCGCGCCGTGCGGCCGTCGGCGTCCCGGGGGGAGCCTTCTCCGACGGCGCTGCTCCGGCGCTGGTGCTCAGGCGTCCTGGCGCCGGTGGGCGCCGGCCCGGGCGGCGGCCTCGGCGGCGGCCGCGGCGCGGTCGGCGGCGCGCTCGTCGAGCGCGTCGGCGGTGGTCAGCATCCGGTAGTAGAGCGGTGCGGAGACGGCCCGGATCACCTCGGACTCGTCGGTGTCCGTGGGGAGTTCGCCGCGTTCGACGGCCTCGGTGACGCACGGCGCCCACTCCTCGACCCGGCGTCGGTAGAACAGCCGGAGCGCCTCGGCGGCCTCCGCGTCGCAGGCCGCGGCGACGATCACCGCCCGGAACAGGGCGCCCTGCCGGGGGTCGGCCAGGGTGCGCTGGACGAGCCGGGCGTTGGCCCGGAGGTCCTCGGCGAGGGAGCCGCTGCGGGAGCGCGGCAGCGACTGCTCGGCCATGTCGGCCAGCAGGTCGGCGACCAGGGCGCTGGTGGTGCCCCAGCGGCGGTAGACGGTGGTGCGGCCGACCTCGGCCCGCTGGGCGACGTCGCCGAGGTCGAGGCCGCCGAAGCCGCGTTCGACCAGGGCGTCCTCGGCGGCCCGCAGGACGGCGGCGCGGACCCGGGCGGTGCGGCCGCCGGGGCGGACCGTCCCGGGGGTGGGGGAGTCGTGGTTCTCGACGGCCATTAACGGGATTCCTGTTCCATTAGTTCGGGTCGGCCTGCTAGGGTCGAACCATCCTAACGGCATGGGAGTCCCGTTAAGGGCTTTCGAGGGGAGAACCGTCATGACCTCCGCCACCGGCACCGCGATGGAGTACCGCAGGCTCGGCAACTCCGGCCTCAAGGTCCCCGCGCTCAGCCTCGGCACCGGCACCTTCGGCGGCCGCGGGCCGCTGTTCGGCGCCTGGGGCACCACCGACGTCCAGGAGGCCCGGCGCCTGCTCGACATCGCCGTCGACGCCGGCGTCACCCTCTTCGACACCGCCGACGTCTACTCCGACGGCGCCTCCGAGGAGGTCCTCGGCCGCGCCGTCCGCGGCCGCCGCGACCAGGTGCTCATCTCCACCAAGGCCGGCCTGCCGCTGGGCGACGGGCCGAACGACGCCGGCACCTCCAGGGTCCGCCTCACCAGGGCCGTCGACGCCGCGCTGCGCCGCCTCGACACCGACTACCTGGACCTCTTCCAGCTGCACGCCTACGACGCCGGCACCCCGGTCGAGGAGGTGCTGGCCACCCTGGAGGACCTGGTCCGGGCCGGCAAGATCCGCTACACCGGCGTCTCCAACTTCTCCGGCTGGCAGCTGATGAAGTCCCTGGCCGCCGCCGACCGCCACGGCCGCCCCCGCTACGCGGCCCACCAGGTCTACTACTCCCTGGTCGGCCGCGACTACGAGTGGGAACTGATGCCGCTGGCCCGCGAGGAGGGCGTCGGCGCCCTGGTCTGGAGCCCGCTGGGCTGGGGCCGCCTCACCGGCCGGATCCGGCGCGGCCGGCCCCTGCCGGCCGGCAGCCGCCTGCACGACACCGCCGACTACGGCCCGCCGGTCGAGGACGAGCTGCTGTACCGGGTGGTCGACGCGCTCGACGAGGTCGCCCAGGAGACCGGCCGCAGCATCCCGCAGGTCGCGATCAACTGGCTGCTGCGCCGTCCGACCGTCTCCTCCGTCATCATCGGTGCCCGCAACGAGGAGCAGCTGCGGCAGAACCTCGGCGCGGTCGGCTGGGCGCTGACCGAGGAGCAGGCCGCCCGACTGGACGCCGCGAGCGACCGCACCGCGCCCTACCCGTACTTCCCGTACCACCGTCAGGAGGCCTTCGCCCGGCTGAACCCGCCGCTGGCGGGCTGACCCGATGTGTTGTCGGTGCGGCTGATCGGGGGCCTGCGAGTGCGTGCGACCGCGGTGGACTGGTCCGCCCGGCCGGTCGCGTCAGCCGTCCGCCCCGTCAGTCCCGGTGGCCTCGACGTCCTCGTTCGCCGGGGACGAGGTCCGCCGGGGCCGGCCGCGGCCGGCGACCGGAGCCCGCCCGCCGCCGGTGTGACGGTCATGGGGACCGCCTGTGTGACTCAGGTGTGCCTCAGCTGACCCTACGGGGCGGTACTCCCGGGCGCCCGGTCACCGCCGGACGGCGGGCGCGGAGCGCGGGTCCACCGCAGGACGCGGTCGAGGAGGAGGGCGCCGCCGGCCAGCCAGGCCGCGGCGAGGAGCCAGCCGCCGAGCACGTCGAGGGGCCAGTGGACGCCCAGGTAGACGCGGCTGAGGCCGATCGCGGCCGCGAACACCGCCGCGCAGGCCACCGCCCACCGCGCCAGGCCGGGCCGGGCCCGGGCGACCGCCAGCGCGAGCAGCCCGGCGCACACCGCCGAGGTGAACGTGTGCCCCGAGGGGAAGGAGAAGCCCGACGCGGAGACCGCCCGGTAGCCGGCGGGCGGGCGGGGGCGGCCGAAGCCGTGCATCAGGCCCTGGCGCACCAGCTGCCCGAGGGCCAGCCACAGCAGCGGCGCCAGTGCCAGCGCGACGGCGCGCCGCCGCTCCCTCGGCCGGGGCACCGCGCCGAGGAGCACGGCACCGGCCGCGAGCGCCATGACGTACGGGGCGACGCCGGTGCCGAACCACGTCACCGCGACGGCCGCCTCCCGGGTCGCGGCCGGTCGGTGGGCGGCGCTGCGGGCGAGCGCCCAGGTCTCGAACCCGAACGGGGCCCACCCACGGGTCGCCAGCCCGACGGCGAGCACGACGAACAGACCGGCCGCCACCGCGGCGGTGGTGCGGGCGCGGCGCGGGCTCGGCCGGCTCATGAGGCGGCCTCCTGGCGCAGCGGCCCCCGCACGCCGGGGCGGGCCGTCACCGGGTGCCCGCCTTCCGGCGCGAGCGCATCAGCTCCAGCCCGAGCGGCAGCAGCGACACCACGACCACCGCGGCGACCACCGGCAGCAGGTAGTGGTCGACGTTCGGCACGGAGGAGCCGAGCGCGTAGCCGGCGAGGACCAGGCCGAACGTCCAGACCAGGCCGCCGACGACCTGCCAGAGGGTGAAGGTCCGGGCGTCGACGCCGAGCGCGCCCGCCAGCGGGTTGAGGACGGTGCGCACCACCGGGACGAAGCGGGCCAGGACGACGGCTTTGGCGTGCCCGTAGCGCTGCAGGATCTCCTCGGCCCGCGCCGCCCCGTCGTGCAGGCGCTTGTTGCGGGAGCGGGTGAGCAGCGTCCGGCCGCCGCGGCGCCCCAGCAGGTAGCCGACCTGGGCCCCGGTCAGGGCACCGACCGCGGCGGCGGCGAGCACCTGGGCGAGGTCCAGGTGCGGTCCGCCGTGGGCGCTCGTGGTGCAGAGCAGGCCCGCCGTGAAGAGCAGCGAGTCGCCCGGCAGGAAGAAGCCGACCAGCAGGCCGGTCTCCGCGAACAGCACCACGGCGATCCCCAGCGCGCCGAACGCGCCGAGCAGCGATCCGGCGTCCAGCGGGTTGACGGCCAGCGGGTTGACGGCCAGCAGGCCCGACGACAGGTTCACCATGATCTGCTTCCCTCCTCGGGGAGCGGGTTCGGTCGGCTACGGCCGGAGGGCCGTGGTCGCGTCAGGCCAGGGCCCGGGGGGTGCGCCGCTCGGTGGTCGCCAGCCACGCCACGGCCACCACGATGACGGCGGCGAGGGCCAGGCTCACCGGCCCGGTGCCCAGGTCCAGGCCGCCGCGCTCCCGGCTGACCCCGGCCCAGTCGGCGAAGCAGGCGCCCAGCGGGCGGGTGAGCACGTAGGCCCACCAGAACGTGAGCACCGGCGAGAGGCCGGACAGCCGGTGCGCGAGCGCCGGCACGGCGATCAGTGCGGCGAACAGCAGCCCGGAGGGCAGGTAGCCCCAGCCCAGGGTGGCGGCGGTCAGGTCACCGACGGCGGTGCCGAGCGCGAACGTGGCCATCACCGCGCACCAGTAGAAGACCTCGCGCCGGCCGCCGGCGACGGTCTCCACCGCGAGCGTGCCCTCGGTGCGGCGCCACAGGGCGAACACCAGGGCGAGGGCGCCGGCGAACGCCACCGTGGAGACGGCGTACGGCACGCCCAGGGCGACGTGCGCGACGTCGGCGGCCATGGTCCCGAAGACGCTCACCATGACGACCGCGGCCCAGTACACGACGGGGACGTAGCGGCGGGTGCGGGCCTGTGCGAACAGCGCGGCGGCCAGCAGCAGCGCCGCCGAGCCGACCGCCGGCACCGGGCCCAGGACGCGGGCCAGGTAGTCGGAGGTGGTCTCGCCCATGCCGGTGGTGAGGATCTTGACGGCCCAGAACACGGCGGTGACCTGCGGGACCTTGCTCCAGGCGGGCCCTGCGGAGAGGTCCTGGCGTCGGTGGGTCCGCTGGGGGGTAGTCGTGGCGCCCACGAGGACGGCGCTCCTTCCATGATGCGCGGCGCGGGCCGCGCCGACGAGACGAGGGGGTCGGCCGCCGATCCTCGACGGGCCCGGGGCCTTTCCCGGGCGGTACCGCCAGCATGTCCGGGTGTTGCTGAAGATCGGCTGAAGACCTGAAGACGCCTTCAGCTTCCGGTCGGGGGACCTGCCACCCTGGTGGGTATGCGCGTACTGGTGGTGGAGGACGAACGCCGGCTGGCCCAGACGGTCCAGCTCGGACTGACCGCGGAGGGGTTCACCGTGGACGTGGCCCACGACGGGCTGTCCGGCCTGGCCAGGGCCATGGACCACGCCTACGACGTGATCGTCCTCGACATCATGCTGCCCGGCCTCAACGGCTACCGGGTCTGCTCACGGCTGCGGGCCGCCGGCAGCGACGTCGGCATCCTGATGCTCACCGCCAAGGACGGCGAGTGGGACGAGGCCGAGGCGCTCGACACCGGTGCCGACGACTACCTGTCCAAGCCCTTCTCCTTCGTCGTCCTCACCGCACGGCTCCGGGCGCTCGCCCGCCGGATCGGCAGCCGGGCGCCCCGGCGCACCGTCCTGGGCGACCTCGTCGTCGACTCCGCCGCCCGCACCTGCTCCCGGGGCGGTGCCGCCGTCGCGCTGACGCCGCGCGAGTTCGCCGTGCTGGACCACCTCGCCCGCCGGGCCGGTGAGGTCGTGTCGAAGCGGGAGATCCTGGACGCGGTGTGGGACACCGCCCTCGACAGTGACCCCAACACCGTCGAGGTCCACGTCAGCGCCCTCCGCCGCAAGATCGACGCGCCCTTCGGCCGGGCCGCGGTGCAGACCGTCCGCGGCGCCGGCTACCGCCTGGCGTCCGACGGCGGCTGACCGGCTGACGGCGGCTGACCGGCTCGGGGCCGTGCCGGGCCGGGGGAGCGGGGCTCAGCCCCGGGTGACCGGCAGACGGGCGCGGAAGGTGGTGCCGTCCGGCGCGTCCTGGACGGTGAGGGTGCCGCCGTGGATGGTGGCGATGTCACGGGCGATGGACAGGCCCAGACCGCTGCCGCCGTCGTCGCGGCTGCGGGCCTCGTCGAGGCGGGTGAACCGTTCGAAGATCCGCTCCCGGTCGGCCGGATCGATCGGGGTGCCGTCGTTGGCCACGTCGAGGACGGCCTGCCCGCCGGTGTCGTCCCCGGACAGCCGGACGGTGACGTGCCGGCGGGCGTGGCGCTGGGCGTTGTCGAGGAGGTTGGTCAGCAGCCGTCCGAGCCACAGCGGGTTGCCGGTGACGGTGATCCCCTCCTGGGCGTGCAGGTCGACGGGGTGGGGCTGCGGGCCGCGGCCCGCCACGGTGGCGCGGACGAGTTCGGTGAGGTCGACCTGTTCGTGCGGGCGGTCGCTGCCGGTGGCGTCGAGGCGGGCGAGGAGCAGCAGGTCGGTGGCGAGGGACTGGAGGCGTTCGGTGTCCTCCAGGGCTCCGGCGACGAGACCGGTGCGCACCTGGGGGTCGGGGTGGGTGAGGGCGATCTCCAGCTGGGCGCGCAGGCCGGTGAGGGGGCTGCGCAGTTCGTGGGAGGCGTCGGCGATGAACCGGCGCTGGCGGGTGCCGGCGGTCTCCAGGCGGTCGAGCATGGCGTTCATCGTGCCGGCGAGGCGGGCGATCTCGTCGTCGCTGCGGGGTTCGGGCACCCGCCGGTCGAGGTCGCGGTCGCCGATGGCGGCGACCTCGGCGCGGATCGCCTCCACCGGGCGCAGCGCACGGCCGGTCGCGCGCCAGGTGAGGGTGGCGACGGTGACCAGCAGGACGGCGCTGAGGCCGGCCAGTGCGGCGGTGGTGAGGTCCTCCGCGGTGTCGGCGGTGCGCAGGGAGGCGCCGACGCGGATGGTGACGGGGCCGGCGGGGGTGTCGGCGGTGAGGGTGGTGACGCGCTGGTGGTGCTCGTCGCCGAGGGCGCGCAGGTCGTAGCTGGTGTGGCCGTCCTCGGTCGTGGTGGGGGTGAGGGCGGGGTGTCCGGTGAGGTTCTGGCTCGCGGCGACGACCTTCCCCGCCGCGTCGGTGACCTGGATGAAGTCGGTGCCGTGGTCGAGGGGGAGCGGTGTGGCGAGGTGGCCGTCGGCGGCGAGCCGGGCGACGGCCTGGGCCTGTTCGCGGGCGCCCGTCTCGACGGTGCGCTCCAGGTTGGCGCGCAGCAGCAGGAGGACGGCGGCGGACGCGGCGAGCATGACGACGGCCACGCTGGCGCAGGCGGCGAGGGTGGTGCGGGTGCGGACGGACCGCGGTGCGAGGCGAGCGACCAGGGGAGCGACGCGGGGGTGCCCGGCGAGCCGGTGCAGTGCGGCCGTGGCGCGGCGGCGGCCCGCCCGGGGAGCGGAAGGGCGGGTCCGGTCAGCCACCTGCGGCCACCCCGCGGAAGCCGGCCCCGCCCCGGGGCCCTGCCGGCCGCCCGTCGTTCTCCACCAGTACGCGCATGCCCCCAGGGTGGCAGGTCGCCGGGCCGGGCGGCTGAAGGTGCCTTCAGGTCTTCAGCGTTCCTTCAGCAACGCCGCCGGTGCCGCCCGTGGCGTCGCCCGTGTCGTCCTCGCCCTCCCAGCGCAGCAGGTCGCCCGGCTGGCACTCGAGCACCTCGCAGAGCGCGGCGAGGGTGGCGAACCGCACCGCCTTGGCCCGGCCGTTCTTGAGGACCGCGAGGTTGGCGGGGGTGATGCCCACGCGGTCCGCGAGCTCGCCCACGGACATCTTGCGCCTGGCCAGCATCACGTCGATGTCGACGGCGATTGGCATCAGATCACCTCGTCCAGCTCGGCCTGCAGCTGGGTGGCCTCGACGTCGCGCGCGACGGCCTGGGCGAGCAGCATCCGCAGCACCAGCACGATGAGCGCGACGCCCAGGATGGCCAGGCCGATGCCGCCCATGATGACGGTGACCCCCGGGTCCTCGCGCTGGCCGGGCGCGTTGACGGCGGTGACCGAGAACCAGACGAGGGAGGCCGCCACGATGGCGCCGATCACGCCGTCCACGTACCGGAAGGCGGCCGGGGAGAACACCGTCCCGCGCCGGACCATCGCCACGAGCCGCCACACGCAGACCAGGGCGACCTGGGCCGACGCCAGCCCCAGGATCGTCAGCAGGCGCATCGCGGTCAGCGGCAGCGTCCCGTCCTCCGGGTCGGTGGCCAGCGCCCACAGCAGCCCGGCCTGTACGAGCACGGTGCCGGCGAGCACCACCAGGAGTACGGCGCGCAGCGCGCGCACGGTCAGATTTCCCACGGTCATCCCTCCATCGAATGACGATGGGAATCTATCGAATCTCGATAGGCGGGGCAAGGTGTCGGGGAGCGCCGGGAACGGTGGAGGGCTCCGCGGCTCCCGGCGTGCCACCCCGACGGACCAGTCGGCCGCCCGGTAATACGGTTGCCCCGCCGACCGGGGTGCGGCAAGGTCCGCACCATGCTTGAACTGCGAGTACTCTCCTCCGACGACTGGCCGCTCTGGCGCGAGCTGCGCCTGGCCGCCCTCACCGAGGCGCCGTACGCCTTCGGGTCCGTGCTCGCCGACTGGCAGGGCGACGGGGACCGCGAGGCCCGCTGGCGATCCCGGCTGGAGATCCCCGGCGCCCTCGACCTGGTGGCCGTCCTGGACGGCACCCCGGTCGCGATGGCCAGCGGCGTGCCCGCCGACGGGGACGCCGCGGCCGCCGAGCTGATCTCGATGTGGGTCGGCCCGGCCGCCCGTGGCCGCGGGGTGGCCGGCGAGCTGATCGACGGGATCGCCCGCTGGGCCGCCGAGCAGGGCCGCACCACCCTGAAGCTGGCCGTGATGCCCGACAACGACGCCGCGATCGCCCTCTACCGCCGGCACGGCTTCGCCGACACCGACGAACCCGGCGACCTCCTCGACGACGGGCTGCGCCGCGAGCTGGTGCTGGCGAAGCGGCTCGAGGAGGCGTAGCTCCCGCCTGGCGGGGCCCACCCGGCGTAGCTCCTGCCCGGCGCGGCCCACCCGGCGCGGCCCACCCGGCGGGTCACGTCCGGACGGGCCCCGCGGTCACTCCACCCCGGCCCTCGCCCGCGCCTTGGCCTTGGCGTGGGCCGGGAGCCCGTTGGCGAGGTCCTCGACCAGCAGGCGCCAGGCGACGGCGTCCGCGGCGGTGCGCAGCTGCGGGCTGCGGGGGCGGCCGGCGTCGGCGTCCAGCCGGGCGTTGAGCCAGTCCGACCAGGCGCGGGCGAGGGCGCGGACCTCGCGGGTGCCGGCCTCCGTGTGGGTGAAGCGGTCGCCGTCGCGCGTCAGGTAGCCCTCGACGGTCATCCGGTCGAAGACCGGCTCCAGTACCTCGGGCGGCACGCGCTTGCGGGCGGCGATCAGGCCCAGCGAGGCCTCGCCGAGCGCCTTGTCGTGCCCGGCGACCTCCATCAGCGCCCAGGCGCCGGCGAGGTCGACCGGGGTGTCGGCGTCGGTGACGATCGAGCGGACGGTGTCCAGGTCGACGCCGCGGACGATCTTGCAGACCGCCAGTTCCAGGTGCGGGTCGGGGTCGCTGCTGTTCGGCTGGGCGAAGCCCTCGCCGAGGTCGGTCGAGCCGGCCCGGGCGGTGTCGCGCAGCGGCACCTGCTTGAGGAACAGCGCCACCACGAAGCCGATCAGCGCGACCGGCACCGTCCACAGGAAGACGGTGTGCAGGGCGTCCGCGTACGCCTGGACGATCGGCGCCGCCTGCGCGGGCGGCAGCCGGTGCAGCCCCTGCGGGCTCTCCGCGGCGCGGGCCAGCAGCGCCGGGTCGGCGCCGGTGAGCCGAGCGGACACGGCCACGCCCCTGGCCAGTTCGGTGCTGAGGCTGTTGGCGTAGATGGTGCCGAACACGGCGGTGCCGAAGGAACTGCCGATGGTGCGGAAGAAGGTGACCCCGGAGGTGGCGGTGCCGAGGTCCGCGTAGTCGACGGTGTTCTGCACGGCGATGGTGAGCACCTGCATGCTCAGCCCGATGCCGACGCCGAGGACGAACATGTAGAAGGAGGCCAGCGCGGTGCCCGTGCCCGGTTCCAGGCGGGAGAGCAGGTAGAGGCCGACGGCCATCACCAGGGTGCCGGCGATCGGGAACATCCGGTACCTGCCGGTCTTGCTGACGACGTTGCCGCTGGCGACCGAGGCGATCAGCAGGCCGATCACCATCGGCAGCATCCGCACGCCGGAGACGGTCGCCGAGTCGCCGTCGACGTACTGCAGGAACGTCGGCAGGAAGGTCAGTGCGCCGAGCATGGCGAAGCCGACGATGAAGCTGAGCACCGAGCAGACCGCGAACACCGGGTTGCGGAACAGCCGCATCGGCAGCATCGGTTGGACGGCCCGGGTCTCCGCCCGGCAGAACAGGCCGAGTGCCAGGACGCCGCCGGCGAACAGGGCGATGATCACCGGCGAGCCCCAGGCGTACTGGTTGCCGCCCCAACTGGTCGCCAGGATCAGGGCGCTGGCGCCGACCGAGACCAGGGCGATGCCCAGGTAGTCGATGACCGGCCGCACCGCCGAGCGGACCGCCGGAATGGTCCGGGCAGCCGCGATCACCACGACGACGGCGATCGGCACGTTGACGTAGAACGCCCAGCGCCAGGACAGGTGGTCGGTGAACAGCCCGCCCAGCAGCGGGCCGATCACCGTGGCCACGCCGAACACCGCGCCGATCGCGCCCTGGTACTTGCCGCGCTCGCGCAGCGGGATGACGTCGGCGATCAGCGCCATGGCGGTGACCATCAGGCCGCCCGCGCCGACGCCCTGGAGCGCCCGCCAGGCGATCAGCAGCGTCATGTCGGTCGCCAGGCCGCACAGGAACGAGCCGGTGATGAAGACGATCGCGGACACCTGGAACAGCAGCTTGCGCCCGTACAGGTCGCCGAACTTCCCGGCCAGGACGGTCGCCACCGTCTCCGCCATCAGGTAGGAGGTCACCACCCAGGACATGTGGGCGGCACCGCCGAGGTCGGCCACGATGGTGGGCAGCGCGGTGCCGACGATGGTCTGGTCGAGGGCGGCCAGCAGCATGCCCAGCACGATGGTGCCGAAGACGACGTTCCGCTGCCGGACGTCCAGCACCGGTGGGGCGGCGGGCGGGGTTTCGGTCGCGGCGTTCATGCCCTCAGCCTCGGGCCCGGCCGCGGGCCGCCGCGATCCGGCTCGCCCGTCCGGGTGAGCGGGGACGGGCCGCGTGGCGCGGTGGGGTGGTCCGGGCGACGATGGCCGGGCAGCGCCCGTCCGTCGACCGGAGCCGACCGGGGCCCGTACGAGGACGCCCCGGACACCGGGAAGAGGCTCCCATGACCGCCCACCCCTCCCGCAGCGCGGTGGACCCCCCGCCGCCCGGCGCGTCCGGCGTCGGCGGGCCGGCCGCCGCGCGGCGCTGGCGGGCGCTCGCGGTCTGCCTGGTCGCCGGGTTCATGACGCTGCTGGACGTCAGCATCGTCAACGTCGCGCTGCCGACCGTCCGGGCCGGGCTGCACATGTCGGAGAGCGGGCTGCAGTGGGTGCTGAGCGGCTACGCGCTGGCCTTCGGCCTGGTGCTGGTCCCGGCCGGGCGGCTCGGGGACGCGCGCAGCAGACGGGCCGTCTTCCTCACCGGGCTGGCCCTGTTCACCCTGGCCAGTGCCCTGGCGGGGGCGGCCCGGAGCCAGGAGTGGCTGGTGCTGGCCAGGTTGTTCCAGGGCGCGGCCGGCGGGGTGCTCGTCCCGCAGGTCTCCGGCTTCATCCAGACGCTGTTCCAGGGGGCCGAGCGCGGCCGGGCCTTCGGCGCGCTCGGCGCGACCATCGGCCTGTCCACCGCCGTCGGCCCGCTGCTGGGCGGCCTGCTGATCCACCTGTTCGGGCCTCAGGACGGCTGGCGCTGGGTGTTCCTGGTGAACCTGCCGATCGGGGTGGCGGCCCTGCCGCTCGCCCGCCGGCTGCTCCCGCCGCCCGCGCCGGCCGCCGAGCGGGCCGGGCACCGCGACTTCGACCCGGTCGGGGTGCTGCTGCTCGGTGCCGGCACGGTGGCGCTGCTGCTGCCGTTCGTCCAGGAGCAGCAGTGGCACAGCGCGGCGCGCTGGCTGCTGCTGCCGCTGGCGGCCGCGCTGCTCGGCGCCTTCGTCGGCTGGGAGCGGTACTACGCGCGGCGGCGGGAGCCGCTGGTCAACATGGCGCTGTTCGCGGTGCGCCCGTACGCGGCGGGCGTGGCGCTGTCGCTGGTGTACTTCGCCGGGTTCACCGCCATCTTCTTCATCTTCACGCTGTACCTGCAGGCGGGCCTGCACTACTCGGCGCTGTCGGCCGGTCTGGCGATCACCCCGTTCGCACTCGGCTCGGCCGGTGCGGCGGCGGTGGGCGGGCGGCTGGTCGCCCGGCTGGGGCGGCGGCTGGTGGTGGCCGGGCTGCTGCTGGTGCTGTGCGGTCTGGTGGCCTCGGCGGGGGCGGTGCGGCTCTGGTCGGGGGCGGCGACGGGCTGGGCGACGGCGCTGCCGCTGCTGGTGGCGGGGGCGGGCAGCGGGCTGGTGATCGCGCCGAACCAGACGCTGACCCTCCAACGGGTGCCGGTGGCCCGGGCGGGCAGCGCGGGCGGGGTGCTGCAGACCGCCCAGCGGGTGGGTTCGGCGGTCGGCATCGCGATCGTCGGTTCGGTGTTCTTCGCCCACGCCCGCGGCCGGCACCCGGACTGGGCGCTGGCCTTCCAACTGGGCGTGGCGGTGGCGGCGGGCCTGGTGCTGGTGGCCCTGGTGGTGGCGGTGGCGGACGTCGCGGCCGGTGACACCCCGTAGGGCGGGTCCCGCTCAGTGGTCGCGGCGCCGGATGACGAGGACGGCGAGCAGCAGCGAGGCGAGCGCCCAGAGCGCGAGGGCGGTCCAGGAGCCGGCCACGGTGGCCGGGTGGTCGGAGGGCCTCGCGTGGGCCAGGCTGAGGGTGGCCAGCCGGCGCCAGGCGGTGAACGGCAGGGCGTGCGAGACGTCGGCCGTCCACCGGTAGGTGTCGGTGAAGAGGGAGGGCAGGAAGAAGAGCACCAGGATCGTGCCGACCACGCTCGCGGCGCTGTGCCGGACGAGCACGCCGACGGCCAGCCCGACGAGGGCGCAGACCATTGCGAGCAGCACCGCCGCGGCGAGGAAGCGCAGGGCGCCCGGGTCGGCGACCGACAGGCCGATGCCCCGGTCGGACAGCAACGCCTGGTCGACGCCGAAGGCGGTGCCGACGGCGGCGGCGGCCCAGGCGAACAGGACGCCGGTGAGCACCAGGGCCTTGGCGAGCAGCAGGGCGCACCGGTCGGGGACGGCGGCCAGACTGGTGCGGATCCGTCCGCTGGCGTACTCGCCGGCCAGGACGAGGGCGCCGAGGCCGCCCGCCACGAGCAGCACCACGTCGGCGCCGACCATGCTGAACGAGCTGTCGAGCGCGACCTGTCGCATGGTGTCCGGCCGGCCGGTGCCGGGGACGTAGTGGTCGAGGGTGTCGCGGGCGTTCCGGACGGCGGTGGCGACGATCACCGCGGCGCCGAGGAGCAGCACCGCCGGTGTCGAGCGCAGCGACCAGAAGGTGATCCACTCCGCGGCGAGCAGGTCGCGGAAGCGGGCGCGCGGCTCGGCGGCGTCACCCGGGACGGACGCGGCGCGGGCGGGGGCGGTCATCGGGTCCCTCCGGAGGGGTGGTCGAGGCTGTCGGCGGTCAGTTCCATGAACGCCTCCTCCAGGGAGGCGGTCCGGGCGGTCAGGCCCTGCAGCGGGAGGCCCGCGGCCAGCGCGAGTTCGCCGATCCGGCCGGCGTCCAGGCCGGTCACGGCGAGCGAACCGCCCTGGCCCGGGAGGGCGGTGGCGCCCGCGGCCCGCAACACGGCGGCCAGCCGGCCGGGTTCGGCCGTCCGGACGGTGACGCCGGCCCGGCCGGCCCGGGCCGCGAACTCGCCGAGGCCCTCGTCGGCGATCAGCCGGCCGCGGCCGATCACCACCAGGTGGTCGGCGGTGTGCTCCATCTCGGCCATCATGTGGCTGGAGACGAAGACCGTCCGCCCCTCGGCGGCCAGCCGCCGGAACAGGCCGCGGACCCAGCGCACGCCCTCCGGGTCCAGGCCGTTGAGCGGTTCGTCGAAGAGCAGCACCGGCGGGTCGCCGAGCAGGGCGGCGGCGATGCCGAGCCGTTGTCGCATGCCGAGCGAGTACCCGCCGATCCGGCGCCCGGCGGCCGTGCCGAGCCCGACCTCGGCGAGCACCCGCTCGACCCGGTCGAACGGGACGGCGTTGCCGCGGGCCAGCGCCCGCAGGTGGGAGCGGCCGGTGCGCCCGCCGTGGACGTCGCCCGCGTCGAGCAGCGCGCCTACGTGGCGCAGTCCGCGCGGCCGGGAGCGGAAGGGGCGCCCCCCGACGGTGGCGGTGCCGCCGGTGGGTTCCTGGAGGCCGAGCACCATCCGCAGGGTGGTGGACTTGCCGGCTCCGTTCGGGCCGAGGAAGCCGGTGACGCGGCCGGGGCGGACGGTGAAGGAGAGGCGGTCGACGGCGGTGGTGGCGCCGTAGCGCTTGGTCAACCCGGTGACTTCGATCATGGGGTCCACGGTGCCCGGGCGGGCCGGGCCGCCGCATCCGTCCTGGGAGGACACCGGGCGGCGGCGGGTGTCCTCCCAGGCCTTACGACCACGGTCCGATGACGGCTCCTCAGCTCGTCGATACGATCTTCGGATGCTCCCTTCACCCGCTCCGCCGCTGCTCCGGCGCATCCCGCCCGAGGCCTGGGTCGGGCTCGCCTGGTGCGTGGCCGCGGCCTACCCGGCCGTCCTGCTCGGCGGCTCCGCCCGCTACCACGGCGGCGCCGCCGCGCACGGCGGGCTGGCCTTCACCCTGGCCGACACCGCGGTGGCCTTCACCGGCGCCGCGCTGGTGCGCCGGCTGCCGGTGCTCTCGGTCGCGCTGCTGCTCGTCGCCGCCTACACCGAGACCGACGGCTGGGCCGCGAACACCCAGGTGCCCCCGGCCGCACTGCTGGCCGTCTACACGGCGCTCGGCGTGATCACCGCGACCCGGCCGCGCCGCAGCTCCCGCGCCGCGTTCGCGCTGGTGGCGGCCTTCCTGGTGCTGCACATCGGCCTGGTGAACGGCGCCACCGTGGGCATCTTCACCGGGACCCACCTCGGCTCCGCGGACGGCGCCGCCCTGCTCGCCCTACTGGCCTGGCTCGTCGGCCGCTCGCTGCGGCAGGGCCGGGAACACGCCCGGGCGTTGAGCGCCCGGGCGGCCGCCGAGGCGGTCACCGCCGAGCGGCTGCGGATCGCCCGCGAGATGCACGACACCGTCGCGCACACCATCGGCATCGTCGCCCTGCAGGCGGGCGCCGCCCGCCGGGTCATCGACAGCCGGCCGGAGCGGGCCCGGCAGGCGCTGGGCGAGATCGAGGCCGCCGGCCGGGAGACCCTGGCGGGGCTGCGCCGGATGCTCGTCGCCCTGCGGCAGGCGGACGGCGGAGCCCCGGACGTGCTGCCGCAGGGCCTGGCCGACCTCGACCGGCTGGCCGGGGCGACCACCGCGGCCGGTGTCCGGGTGGAGGTCCGGCGCCGGGGTGAGCAGGGGCCGCTGCCGCCGGAGATCGACCTCTCGGCCTACCGGATCATCCAGGAGTCGGTGACCAACGTGCTGCGGCACGCGGACGTCCGCGACTGCGTGGTCTCCGTCGACCGCAGGACGGCGGGCGAGGTGTCCGTGGAGATCACCGACCGGGGCCGGGGCCGGGGCGGCGGCGCCGACCGGGGTGCCGGCTTCGGTCTGGCCGGGCTGCGTGAGCGGGTCGCCCTGCTGCACGGCGAGTTCACCGCCGGCCCGCTCTCCGGGGGCGGCTTCCGGGTCGCCGCGCGGCTGCCGATCCCGGTGGGGGTGGACGGATGATCCGGGTCCTGCTGGTCGACGACCAGCCGCTGGTGCGGGCCGCGCTGGAGATGGTCATCGCGGAGACCGCCGACGTCGAGGTGGTCGGCGAGGCCGGCACCGGCGCGGAGGCCGTCCGGCTGGCCGCCGAACTGCGCCCGGACGTGGTGGTGATGGACCTGCGGATGCCCGGCATGGACGGCATCGAGGCCACCCGCCGGGTGACGGCCGGCGGCGGGCCCGGCCGGGTGCTGGTGCTGACCACCTTCGACGACGACGACCACGTGTACGGGGCGCTGCGCGCCGGGGCGTCCGGCTTCCTGGTGAAGGACATGGCGCTGGACGACATCCTCGCCGCCGTCCGGGTGGTGGCCGCCGGGGACGCCCTGATCGCGCCGAGCGTCACCCGCCGGCTGATCTCCTCCTTCGCGAGCCGGGCCCCGGATCCCGCCGCGGCAGCCGGCGCCTCCGGTCCGGCTGCGGCGGGCGTGGCGGGCGTGTCGGCCGTGGCGGCCCGGCGGCTGGAGGCGATCACCGGCCGGGAGCGGGAGATCCTCACCCTGGTCGGCCGGGGCCTGTCCAACCCGGAGATCGCCGCCGAACTGGTCCTCAGCACGGCCACGGTGAAGACCTACATGAGCCGGCTGCTGGCCAAGCTGGACGCCCGCGACCGGGTGCAGCTGGTCATCCTCGCCTACGAGGCGGGCCTGGTGTCCGTCCCGGGGTGACGGCGGCCCGGGGGCTCAGCGCTTGACCGCCACGCCCGCGTACATCGCGATGTCCTGGTCGCGGACGGGCTCGGCGTCCGGGTCCGGGTGCCAGCGGTGGACCAGGGCGACCCCGGGTTCGAGCAGCTCGTAGCCGTCGAAGAAGGCCTCCGTCTCGGCCTTGTCGCGGATCTGCAGCGGAATGCCGCGCGCGTTGTACTCCCGGCCGACGCCGCCCACGCCGACCGGGTCGGTGTCGCCGGTGAAGACGGTCAGCACCAGCATGCTGCCGGGGGCCAGGGCGTCCATGAAGCGGCGCACGATGCCCTGCGGGTCGTCGGCGTCCAGCACGAAGTGCACGATGGCGACCAGCGAGAGCGCCACCGGCCGGGACAGGTCGAGGACCTCGCGCAGCCGCGGGTCGTCGAGGATCGACGCCGGGTCGCGGAAGTCGGCGTCCACGTAGCAGGTGCGGCCCTCCGCGGTGCTGGACATCAGGGCCCTCGCGTGGGTGAGCACGATCGGGTCGTTGTCGACGTACGCGACCCGCGCGTCCGGGGCGACGGCCTGGGCGATCTCGTGCACGTTGGGGGAGGTGGGGATGCCGGTGCCGATGTCGAGGAACTGGCGGATGCCGTGCTCCTCGGCGAGCCGGCGCACCGCCCGCTGCATGAAGTCGCGGGTGGTGCGCATGGAGACCGGCAGGGCCGGCCAGGCCTCCACCGAGGCGTGCGCGGCCACCCGGTCCGCCTCGAAGTTGGTCTTGCCGCCGATGAGGTAGTCGTAGACCCGGGCCGAGTGCGGGACGTCCATCCGCAGGTCCACCGACGGGTATTCCTGCTGCGCGCCGCGCTGCGCCCGGACCTCGTTCGACATGCTCGTCCTCCCGTTGACTGGTGCTCCGTCACCGGCCGCCGCGGTGGCGGACCATGGTGCGCATGGTAACGGTGCTCCGGTACGACGAGATGACGATCCCTCGGCCGTCGGCTCAGGGGACGCCCGACGGCCGGGGGCACGGGGCCGGCTCGTGACGCCCCCGGGCCGCCGGCCCACCGGCCCACCGGCCCACCGGCCTACCGGGGTTGGGGCTCCGCGCCGTCCGCGGCGGCGGAGGACTGCCGGGGCAGCGCCGTCGCGCGGGTGAACGCGCCGCCGGCCGAGGCGAGTTCGAGCGCCGCGCCGATCCAGGCGGCACCGAAGGCCCAGGTTGCGAGCCACTCGCACAGGTAGACCGGCCGGACGGACCAGTCGTCGCCGAAGCCCGTCACCGCCGCGACGACGGAGCACAGCAGCGCGACCGGGATCACCACCCCGGCCGCCAGGTAGCCCGCACCGACCCAGGACGCCTGGCTGGAGCGGGGGTTGCGGAAGGAGAAGAGGCAGAACATCGCCAACATGGCGAACAGCAGCCCCGCGAAGACGAGGTGCAGCACGCCGACCGTGGTCTGGAAGGCGGTCGGGTGGTCCGGGGTGGTGGGGCACAGCGCGACCCCGAGGGCGAACACGCCGGCCGCGGTGCTCCAGCGGTCGTCCCGCCGGTCGAAGCGGTAGCAGATCAGGAACACTCCGAGTGCGCACAGGCCGCCGACGAAGAGGTTGCGGGTGCTGGTGTAGTACGAGCCGCTCATCGACACCGGCCAGAAGCCGGCCGTGCTGCGCCCCGTCAGTTCGGCGAACAGCCAGTTGCCCGCGGGCAGGGCCGGTGGCAGCAGCACGCCGATCAGGCCGACGCCGAGGCGCAGCGAGCCGACCGTCCGTTCGTCCTGGGTGCCCCTGCCGTTCCGGGTGTCGAGCGAGTCCTGTCGAAGGGTTCTCTCCGCACGCCAGTCATGGGTCACGGCCGCCTCCTTGCTTCCGAGAGCCGCTGTCACCTGGTGTACCCGCTCAACTACCCCGCGCCACACCGCGGGGCCGGGCGGTTTCCGGCCGCCCGGCCCCGCGGTGTGGCGCTCCGTCAGGCCTTGAGCGGGTTGGCGGTGAGGTCCACCACGGCCTTGCGGGGGTCGGCGGTGCTGTAGGTGTTGAAGTGGGCGACGCAGGCCAGCACGAGGAGGCGGGAGATCCGCGGGTCGTGGATCCGGACGCCGTAGGTGGCCCGGACGCCCGCGTGGCGGGTGAGTTCGAAGCCCGCCGACTCCGCGGAGCGGTAGTGCATCCGGAAGGCCAGGGCGGTGTCGACCACGCCGCGGTCGAGCAGCGGCAGGCTGCGGCGGGCCCGGTTGGCGAGGCCGACCGGCTCGCCCTCCAGGGCGGCCAGGCCGTGCTGTTCGAAGGTCCACAGGTCGGGCCGCCAGGACCGGGAGCGGTGGTCGACCCGGCCGATCGGGGAACGGTCGGCGGCGGCCGCGGAGAAGTTGTCGACGTGGCCGAGCAGCTGGTCGAGCCGGGGCCCGCCGAACACCCGGTAGGCGGCGCTGTGGTCGTAGGCCGCGTCCTTGTGCATCCGGGCCACCGGCGCGCGGGAGCCGTCCGCGTGCACCAGGAAGGTGGTGTGGGCGCGGCCGTAGTCCACGGCGACGGTGAGCTCGGTGAGGGCGGCGAGGGCGCCGAGGTCGGCGTGGGAATCGGTCATCGGTGATCGTCTCCGTGCGTCACGGCCGTCCGGTCGGACCGGGCGATCAGGGAGTTGAGCAGGGCCGCGCCGCGTTCGGCGTCGTCGAGGCTGACCGCGAACTCGGCGCCGCGCCGGTTGCGGACGACCAGGCACGTCCCGCGCCGCAGCATCACGGTGGTGCCCAGGCCGTTGATCCGGTAGCCCCAGCCGCCGGCCTGGGCGGGGCCGCGCTGCTCGGCGCGGGCCGACTCGAGGTCGGCGGGGGACCAGCGCCGGGCGGGCCAGCCGAACGGGCCGAAGCCGAGGTGCAGCCCGCGGGCGGTCACCCGGGCCCGGACCGAGGAGCAGGCGAGGACGATCACCGAGGTGGAGGCGAAGGGGACGACCAGCGACCAGTTGAGCGCGATCAGCCCGCTGGCCGGCGCGAGCAGCCCGCCCATCGCGCAGACGCCCAGCACGGCGGCCGTCAGCTGCAGCCACGGGTTGACGACCCGGGAGAGCCAGACCACCTGCTCGCCCGGTGGGACGGCCATCACCGGGGCCCCGGGCGTCGGGCGCGGCCCGGCCGGGGTGGCGCCGCGCGGACGGGCGGCCAGCCAGGTGAGCAGGCCGGCGAGCGCGCTCGCCGCGACGACCGCCGCCACCGCGGTGCCGACCGGATCGGCGTCCTGCCAGCGGGCGTGGTCAAGGTTGGCGTGCACGATGGAGGCCTGGGCCCCCGTCAGCAGCACGCCGCCGGCGGCCAGCGCGGCCCCGGTGGCGCCGCGCGCCCGGCCGGTGGCCGCCCGGCGCCCGAAGCGGTGCAGGGCGGCGGTGGCCAGCACCAGCACCAGCCATGTCCCGGCCGGGAACAGTGCGGCCCCGGTCGCCGTCATCGAGCCGTCCGGGTCGTGGCCGCCCCAGTGGGTGGCGAGCGGGTCGGGCAGCCGGTGCCGGGCCGCCCACGGCAGGGCGACCAGCAGCACCAGCACGCCGGCCGACCAGGCCGCCGCTCCCCAGACCGCGCCCCGGTGCGGTGCCCCGCGCTCCTCGGGTATCGGTTCCCCGTCCGTCACGACATCCCCCTGATCATGTCCACGAGATCGTTGCCGCTGTAGCCCGCCCGGGCCGCGTCGGCGACCAGCCGGCGGACCCGCTCGACCAGTTCGGAGCGGGTGTCGGCGTCCGCCGCGACGGTGATGCCGCGGCCCCGCCGGAACTCCAGCACGCCCTCGTCCCGCAGCGTGCGCAGCCCGCGCAGGACGGTGTTGGTGTTCACCCCGAGCGCCCGGGACAGGTCCCGGGCGGGTGGCAGCCTGTCCCCGGGGGCGCACTCGCCCTCGGCGACGGCTCGACGGATGGCGCCCGCCACCTGCTCGTGCAGGGGGCGGGCGTCGCCGGTGTCGAGCTTCAGCAACATGGTGCCAATGACGATAGCACCATTCGATTGTCGTCGATCATCGCGGACGGGGTCGGGCCCCTCCGCCGGGCCCGTCCGCCGGGCGCCTCCGCCGGGCCCGTCCTGCGGGCCCCGCCGCGGAGCCTCAGACCGCAGGGTCCCGGACCGCGGCGCCGCGCCGGTCGCCCGGCACCGGCACCGGCTCCGCGGCGGAGCGCTTCGGCGCCCGGCCGCGTGCCCCGCGGGAGAGCAGCAGGTACAGCGCGGCGGCCAGCGCCCCCGAGAACAGGAAGCTGAGGTCGATCCCGCCGGTCAGCGACAGCAGCGGCCCCCGGTAGGCCGGGGTGTCCACGGCGGCCAGCCCCAGCACGCTGCCGGCCGCCCAGGCGGTCGTCGCCGGGACGTTCCAGCCCGCGCGGTACCAGTAGACGCCGCCCCGGGTGCGCTGGTTGAGCACCTGCAGCGAGTGCCGGTCGTAGTCCCCGCGGAACCGCCGGTGACCGATCAGGGTGATCACCGCCCACGGGGTGCCGATCGCCGTCAGCACCAGCACGAACGAGGTGACGGCGTCCTGGGCGTTCCAGACGAAGTGGCCGAGGAAGACCAGCACCGCCGCCAGGGCCGCCACCACGTAGGTGGCCTGCAGCCGGGTGGCGCGCGGCAGGATGGCGTCCAGGTCCAGGCCCATGCTGTAGAGCATCAGGCCGGTGTTGCCGGCACTGCCCAGCAGGCCGTTGAGCAGCAGCGGCAGCAGGAACCAGGCCGGTGCGCCGGCGATCAGGCCGTGCACGTAGTCGTTGCCGGCGCCGGTGGCCACCGCGGTGAAGGTGCCGAACACCTGGGGGATCAGCAGGCCCAGGAACAGCCCCAGGCAGGTCGACCGGAGCACCTTGCGCCCGGAGTGCCGGGCGGGGGAGACGTACCGGGTGTAGTCGCCGAGCAGGGTGATGAAGGCGATCGGGCCGCTCAGCCCGGCCGCGACCACCGCCAGCAGCCAGGTCGGCCAGAACCCGCCGAGCAGGTAGGCGCCGTGCGCGGAGCCGTCGAAGTGCGGGGCGAAGGCGAACAGCCCGGCCAGCAGCAGTGCGCCCATGGCCCACATCAGCACCCGCTCCAGCTTCAGCAGCAGCCGGTAGCCGAAGACGGCGGCGGTGGCGCTCAGCACGGCCAGCACGGTGTACGTCGCCACGTACGCCACGCCGTCCGCGGGCAGACCGAGCATCCGGTTGAGCGCGCCCACCACCACGTCGCCGCCCACCCAGAGCGACAGCGCCGTGTAGCCGAGGGACAGCAGCAGCCCGACCACCGAGCCGATCAGCCGGCCCCGCACGCCGAAGAACGCGCCGGAGCTGGTGGACAGGTTGGTCGCGGTGCGCAGCGAGACCAGGGCCAGCGGTGCGGTCAGGGCGATCCCGGCGACGGTGCCGACCAGCAGGGCGGCGATGCTGCTCCAGAAGGACAGCCCGAAGGAGACCGGCAGCCAGCCGAAGACGACGACGCCGAACGCGAGGTTGGAGCCGATGAGGATGCTGGCCACGTCGCGGGGGGTGCTGGTCCGCTCGGCGTGGGGGATGGTGTCCACCCCGTGCTGCTCGACGAGTCCGGAGTGCCCGGCCCGGGCGCCCTGATCGTGGGCGGTCTGCGGCACGGTGTTCGGCATGAGGGAGGCCTTCTGGTGCAGGGATCCGCCCGGAGTCGGTCCCTCCGGACGGCCTGGCAATCCTTCGCCGCGCGGGCCGGGCGGAACAAGGGCGATCCGGACGAACTGTCACGTCCGGAATCCGGAGCCCGCTTGTCGTTTTCCACAAGGCCGCAGGTCGGACGGTGTGGGGCGGGCCGCGCGCGGAGCGGCCCGGCCGCCGGTGGACGGCCGGCGTACGGAACGCGTTCGGAACGGGCCCCCGGGCGTCAGGAGTCCGTCAGGGCCGGCCGGCGGCGGGCCCGGGCGCGGTTGGCTGGAGGCCGGCACACCGGGCCCGGCAGGGCGGCACCGGGACGCGACGAGCGAGGACGGGACCATGGACGGCGACGGGCGGCACCAGGACGGCGGCACGGGCAGGGTGGTGGTCGGGGTGAGCGGCTCGCCGGGCAGCCTGGCCGCCCTGCACCTCGGCGTGGCCGAGGCCCGCCGCCGGGGCGCCGTGCTGGTGCCGGTGCTGGCCTGGGAGCCGCCGGGCGGCGAGTACGGCTACCGGCGCTCGCCGTGCCCGCCGCTGCTCTCGGCGGCGCGCGAGGCCGCCGGGCAGCGGCTGCGGGACGCCCTGGACGCCGCGTTCGGCGGGGCCGACCCGGGCGTGCCGCTGCACCCGACGGTGTTCCGCGGCGAGCCCGGGCCCGCCCTGGTCGCGGCTGCCGACCGGCCGGCCGACCTGCTGGTCCTCGGCCGCAGCGGGGGGTTGCTGCGGCGGGGCTTCCGGCGTCCGGTCGCCGCGTACTGCGCGGGCCGGGCCGGCTGCCCGGTGCTGGCCGCCCCGGTGCCCGGGCTGCTGCACGACCTGGAGGCCCTGCACCGGCGCACCCGGTGGCACCTGCCGGTCGGCCCGGTGCCCGGGCTCCTCGGCCCGAGGGGCTGAGCGCGCCGACGCCCGGCCCGGGCGGTCCGCCGCCGGTCACGGCGCCCGCCCGGCCGCGCCCGGCCGGGGCTCCCGCCCGGTCGGCGTACTCGCCCGGCCGTCGCGCGGCACCGGGGTTACGCTGAGACGGCCAGATCGGCCCTCGTGGCCCCCGCTGCGTACACAAGGGGGTGGGATCCGTGTCGGTCTCCCCGACCAGCCCCCCAACCGGCGTTCCCACCGGCTCCGGTGCGGGCGAGAAGGGGCTGAAGACCGGCGCCCTGGGCCTGTTGTCCTCGGTGTGCATCGGTCTCGCCTCGACCGCTCCCGCCTACAGCCTGGCCGCCACGCTGGGCATCATCGTGGTCGGTGTGGGGCTCCAGGCGCCGATCATCACCATCCTGGCGTTCGTCCCGATGCTGCTGATCGCGTACGCCTACAAGGAACTCAACGCGACCGACCCGGACTGCGGCACCACCTTCACCTGGGCCGCCCGCGCCTTCGGCCCGCGCACCGGGTGGATGGGCGGCTGGGGGATCGTCGTCGCCGACATCATCGTGATGGCCAACCTGGCCCAGATCGCCGGGGTGTACGGCTTCCGGCTGATCGGCCTCGACTCGTTCGCGGACAGCAAGGTGTGGACGACCGCGGCCGGGGTGCTGTGGATCGTGGTGATGACGGCGATCTGCTACATCGGCATCGAACTGTCGGCCGCCCTGCAGCGCTGGCTGCTGGCCGTCGAGGTGGTCATGCTGGTGGTCTTCTCGGTGACGGCGCTCGTCAAGTCGTACGGCTCGGGCGCGCCCGCGACGGCCATCCCGGTGGCCGCCTCCTGGTTCAACCCGTTCAACATCCCGTCGACCTCGGCGTTCACCGCGGGCATGCTGGCCGCGGTCTTCATCTACTGGGGCTGGGACACCGCCGTCTCCGTCAACGAGGAGACCGCGGACTCGAAGCGGACGCCGGGCCGGGCGGCGGTCATCTCCACCGTGCTGCTGCTGCTCATCTACGCCCTGGTGTCCACGGCCGCGCAGTCCTTCGCCGGGGTCGGGACGGACGGCATCGGGCTCGGCAACCCGGACCACTCGGGGGACGTGCTCTCCGGCCTGGGCGACGCCGTGTTCGGCACCACCGGCTTCGGAGCGGTGCTCAGCCGGCTGCTCATCCTGATGGTGCTGACCTCGGCCGCCGCCTCCACCCAGACCACGATCCTGCCCACCGCCCGCACCACCTTCTCGATGGCCAGTCACAAGGCCATCCCGACCGGCTTCGCCAAGGTGCACCCGCGGCACCTGACCCCGACCTGGTCGACGGTCGCGATGGGCCTGGTCTCGATCGCCTTCTACGTGCTGCTCACCGTGATCAGCGACAACGTGCTGGCCGACTCGATCGCCTCGGTCGGCCTCGGCATCGCCTTCTACTACGGGCTGACCGGCTTCGCCTGCGTCTGGTACTACCGCCGGGTGCTCACCCGCAGCGTCCGGGACTTCGTGTTCAAGGGCGTCCTGCCGTTCGCGGGCGGCCTGATGCTGCTGTACTTCTTCGCCTACGGCGCCTTCGACGTGTACGCCGACCCGGACTACGGCGCGACCTCGATCGACCTGCCGGTCATCGGGAGGGTCGGCGGGGTCACCGTGATCGGGCTGGGCGCGCTGCTGCTGGGCGCGGTGCTGATGCTGGTGCAGTGGGCCGTCCAGGGGTCCTGGTTCCGCCGCCCGGACGTCCCGGTCGGCGTCGCGGACCGGGAGACCGCGCCGCCGTCCTGACGGCGCGTCCGCCGGTACCGCCGGCCGTTCTGCCGACCGTCCCACCATGGTGCCGCCGTACCACCGCAGCCCGGATCCGGGAACCACGTGTAAAGCCATCGCAAAGTGGAAGTATGGTTCCGGCAAAGGATTGTGGTGGGAGGGGCGATGGAGACGACGCTGGAACCGGACTGGCGCACGCTCGGCGTCCTGGGCGCGGCCCGGGACGCGCGCGGCGCGCAGGGGACGCGGCTGGGGACGGAACACCTGCTGGCCGCCGTCGCCGCGGCGAAGGGCCCGGCCGGCGAGGCCCTGGCCGCCGCCGGAGCGGACACCCCGGTGCTGCTCGCGGCCCTGCGCGCGCGCCGGGGCGCGGCCGGCTGGGCCGAGGGCGACGACGCGGGGGCCAGCGTGCCCGCCCGGGAGGTCCTCGGCGCCACCGGCGAACGCGGGGACCTGCTCAGCGGCGCCGCCGCCCGCGCCCTGGCCGGCGCCATGGAACGGGCCAGACTGGACGGTGCCCGCAAGTTCACCGCGGAACACTTGCTGCGCGCCCTGCTCGCCGACGGCCGGGCCACCCGCGCCACCGAACTGCTGCACGCGGTCGGCGCCGCGCCGCGGGCGGTGCTGGAACGCCTGGACGCCGCCGAGCCGCGCGCCGTGCCGCCGGGCCCGGGCGCCGCGCCCGGCCCCGCCACCGGCCTCGACCCCCTGCTGCGCCCGACCCGGGACGCCCTCCTCGCCCGCGCGGCGCACCCCGTCCCGCGCTGGCGGCGGCTGCTGACGCCCGGTGCGCCGGGCGCGGCGGCTCCGGCCGGGCTCCTCCGGGCGGAGGCCGACGCACAGGCCGAGCGCCTCGGGCGCCGCGCACCGGGCACCGAGCACGTCCTGCTCGCGCTCCTGGCGGTCCATGAGGTCACCCGCCGGCAACCGGAACTGGCGGCCCCGCAGCCCGCCGACGACGGCGCGGCGGTGGCCGGGCTCGGCGTCGACTACGCCCGGGTGCACGCCGCCCTGACGGCCGGACAGGTGCCGCTCGCGGCCGACCCGAGGTCCGTCGAGGCGTACCTCTCCGAGGCCGGGCGCGGCCGGGGAACGAATGCGCTGGTACGGGCGTTGCTGGCCGAGGACACCCGGGCGCGGCGACTGGTCGAGGCGCTGGGGGGTGGCCGGTCCGTACAGGGAAAGGAATAGCACATGCACGTCACCCTCGCCGAGGAGCTGATGCTGCTCTCGCTGGACGACGAGTCCGGTGTGGCGAAGGACGGTTCGAGCGCCGGATGGGCGGTGGCGGGCGGCCTCCTGGCCGATCTCGCACTGGCCGGGAGGATCGCCGTGGAGGAGGGCCGGATCACCGTCACCGACCCCACCCCGACCGGCGAACCGCTGCTCGACGAGCGCCTGGAGCGGCTCGCCGAATGGGTCGGGCGCAAGGCCCCCGGCAAGGCGAAGGCGACGGACTGGCTGACCAAGGACCACCTGACGGCGGTCCGGGCCACCGTGCAGCGGCTGTGCGAGCGCGGCCTGGTCGTCGAGGAGCGCCACCGCGTCCTCGGCCTCTTCCCGGTCCGCCGCTACCCGGAGGCGGACGGCTCCGTCGAGCGCGAACTGCGGGCGCGACTGGCCGACGTGATCCGCCACCACGTGACGCCGGACGTGCGCACCGCGACCCTGATAGCCCTGCTGCACTCGGCCCGGCTGCACGGCCTGGCCTTCCCGGACCTGCCCCGCAAGCGGGTCGAGCCGCGCTTCGCGGAGATCGCCGCGGGCGACTGGGCGGGGGACTCCGTCGGCCAGGCGATCCGCAACATGCAGGCGGCCGTCGCGGCCATCGCCGTGGTGACCGCGGCCACGGCCGCCACCACCGTCGTCACCTGACGGGCGGTGCCGCCGGGCCCGCCCTCCGCACGGCGGGCCCGGCGGGCGGCTCGGCTCGGCGGACGGGCGCAGGGCCCTCTTGACGCTCCGGATTGGTCCAGTCCATGGTGAGCGGCGGCCAGTTCGCCCCCACCGCAAGGAGCGCCGCCCGTGACCTCCCGCCTCCCCGCCCTCGCCGTGCTGACCGCCCTCACCCTGGCCTGCGTGCCCCCGGCCACCGCCGCGGGGCCCGGGTGGGCCGTGGACACCGCCGCGCCGGGCGGCACCGTCGTCACGGTGAGCACCGCCAAGCAACTCCAGGCCGCGCTCGCGGCCGCGGTGCCGGGCCGGACCATCCGGCTCGCCGACGGCACCTACCGCGGCACCTTCCGGGCCGCCGCCCCGGGCACCGCGGCGGCCCGGATCACCCTCACCGGCTCGGCCGCGGCCGTCCTCACCACCCCGACCGGCGGCGGCTACGGCCTCCACCTGGACGGCGCGAGCTACTGGACCGTCCAGGGCCTGACCGTCACCGGCGCCCAGAAGGGCATCATGGTCGACGCCGCGACCCACGTCGTCCTCGACGGCGTGACGGTGCACCACACCACGATGGAGGGCGTGCACTTCCGCAACTCCAGCAGCGACGGCACGCTGCGCGACTCGCGGATCCACGACACCGGCCTCGACCGGGACGGCCTGGGCGAGGGCGTCTACGTCGGCACCGCCAACACGCTCTCCGACCACAGCGACCGGGTGCGGATCACCGGCAACACCTTCGGCCCGAACATCGGCGCCGAGAACGTCGACCTCAAGGAGGGCACCACCGGAGGCCTGGTCTCCGGCAACACCTTCGACGGCGACGGCCTCACCGGGCGCAACTACGACGACTCCTGGGTCGACGTGAAGGGCAACGGCTACGTCGTCGAGAACAACACCGGCGTGCGCACCACCGACGACGGCTACCAGACCCACAGCGTCCAGCCCGGCTGGGGCTGCGGCACGGTGTTCCGGGGGAACCGCTCCGACCTCACGGGCGCCACCGGCCCGGACCGCTACGCGATCGACGTCACCGACTACTCCGCCGCCTGCCCGGTGACCATCGGCCCCGGCAACACCGTCACCGGGGGCCGGGGCCTGGTGAACCCCGGCGTCCCGGTCGGCTGACCCGCGCAGGCGGCCGCCGCCTCAGAGCTCCCCGAGCGGGGCGCCCGGGTCGGCCAGGGCCTTCGGGTCCACCGTGCGCCCGGAGCGGACGAGTTCGCGGACCGGGTCGGTGACGTCCCAGACGTTGACGTTCATGCCGGCGAGGACGCGGCCGTCCTTGAGCCAGAAGGCGAGGAACTCCCGGGTGGCCGGGTCGCCGCGGAAGACCACCCGGTCGTAGCCGCCGGGCTCGACGTAGCCGACGTACTCCATGCCCAGGTCGTACTGGTCGGTGAAGAAGTACGGCACCCGGTCGTACACCGCGTCCGGCTGCCCGAGCATCGCGCGGGCGGCGGTCTGCGGCTGGTTGACGGCGTTCGCCCAGTGCTCGACGCGGATGTGCCGGTTGAACAGGGGGTGGAAGGCGTTGGCGACGTCGCCGGCCGCGTGGACGTCCGGAGCCGAGGTGCGCAGGTGCTGGTCGGTCTTGACGCCGTTGTCGACCTCCAGGCCGGCCGCCTCGGCCAGGCCGGTCGCCGGGCTGATGCCGATGCCGACGACCACCGCGTCGGCCGCCACCGTACTGCCGTCGCCGAGCCGGACGCCGTCCACCGTGCCGCCGCTGCCGGTCAGTTCGGTGACCTGCGCGCCGAACCGCAGGTCCACGCCGTGGTCGCGGTGCAGGTCGGCGAAGACCTGGGCGACCTCCCGGCCGAGCACCCGCAGCAGCGGCAGTTCGGCCGCCTCCAGCACCGTCACCTCGGCGCCCGCCGCCCGGCCCGCGGCCGCCACCTCCAGACCGATCCAGCCCGCGCCGATCACCACCAGCCGGGCGCCCGGCCGCAGCGCCGCCCTGATCCGGTCGCTGTCCTCGACCCGGCGCAGGTAGAGCACGCCGTCCTGGTCCGCGCCCGGGACCGGCAGCCGGCGCGGCACCGAGCCGGTGGTGAGCAGCAGCTTGTGGTAGCCGATCCGGCCGTCGTCGGCGAGCGTCACGGTGTGCGCGGCCGGGTCGATCGCCGCGACGGCCGTGCCCAGCCGCAGCGTGACGTCGTGCTCGGCGTACCACTGCGGCGGGTGGACGTGGATCTTCTCCCGGGGCGTCTTGCCGAGCAGGTAGCCCTTCGACAGCGGCGGCCGCTCGTACGGGCGCTCGTGCTCCTCGCCGATCAGGACGATGCCGCCGTCGTAGCCGGCCTCGCGCAGCGCCTCGGCGGCCTTCGCGCCGCCGAGGGACGCCCCGACGATCACGATCGGCAGCTCGCGCCCGCCGCCCCCGGCCGTCCCCGCGGTTCCCGTGCCCATGCTGAACTCCTCGCTCTCCGCCGGAAATCAGCCGCCAGCCTGCCGCCGTCCGGGTGGCCTGTCGAGGGCGCGGCGGGCGCGCCGCGCCGTGCTCCCCCGTTCGGGTGAACGGGGCCGGGCGGGGGGACGGGCCGCGGGAGCGCCCGGTCACGGCGTCATGGCGTCCCTGACCAGCGCGGTGTCGGTGAACTGCTCGAAGCGGACGATCCGGCCGCCGCGGACGGTGAAGCGGTGGGCGGTCCGCACCGCGAGCGGCCTTCCGGTGGCCCTGTGCACGGCCGTGTAGCGGCCCAGCACCACCACGTCCTCGCCGTCGACCACGTAGGCGTCGTCGTGCGCCGTCCAGTTCTCCCACTCGGCGGCCAGGCGCTCCATGACGTTGGCGGTGACGCCCTTCGGCGTCCGGTAGGTGCCGGCCAGCGGGAAGCCGGCCATCTCGGTCCACTCCACGTCGTCGGCGAGGGTGGCGCGCAGCGCGGCCAGGTCGCCGCGGGCCGAGGCCAGGTACTGCCGGCGGACCACGTCGGCCGGGGCGCCGGACTCGGCGAAGGAGGCGGTGTCCCGCGGGATCTCGATCATCGTCGATCAGCCCCAGGCCAGCTCGCCCTTGGCGACCTTCGTCCCGAGGTCGACCGCGATCCGCAGCCCCAGCCCGGGGAAGCGGCCCTCCAGCGCGCTCCGCGCGGCGGCCGCGTCGGGGGAGCGGCCGATCTCGGTCTCGAAGGCCCGCAGGTAGTCCCGGGTGTGCCGGATCGCGCTCTGGTCGGCGGGCGCGCCCGCGGTCCGGTGGCCGGCCGCCACGAACTGCGGCTGCAGCGCCTCCATGCCGTCCAACAGGTCGATCCAGGCGGCCCGTTGGGAGGACGTCGGGGTGTCGGCGGTCCACACGTGCAGGCCCTCGAAGAGCAGCACGCCGCCGAGCACCGCCTGGTGGTGGTGCTGCCAGAGGTAGTGCCGGTCGGGCAGGTGGAAGTCGGCGCCGCGCAGTTCGAACCGGTGCCCCTCGAAGACGAGTTCGTCCCCGTGCAGCACCTCGGGCCGGACCAGCCGGGTCGCCAGCTCGGGGCCGAGGTGGGCCCAGGCCCTCAGCTTGTCCTCGTAGGTCTCCTGGATGTGCTCGACGGTCGTGGCGGTGGCGAGGAAGGCGGCCTGCGGGAAGGCGTCCTGGACCTCCTGGGCGCCGAAGTAGAAGTCCGGGTCGCCGTGGCTGACGAAGACGGTGGTCAGCCGCCTGCCGGTGGCGCGGATCCGCTCGACCAGGCGCCGGCCGTCGGAGCGCGTGAACCCGGCGTCCACCAGCAGGGCGTCCCGCGGCCCGGTGACCAGCACGGAGGTCTTGTTGAGCGAGCTGTCGGGGCTGTCGATGATCTCGAAGTCGAGTGCGCTCATGCGGGGGGCATCCTTCCTCGGGCCGGGCACGCCTCGCGGCCAGCATCGGTGCTGGGCGCGCCGTCCGCATCCGGAGTCGGACGCCCCCACCTGCTCGCCGTGCACGCCCCCGGCCGGCCGGGCGGGAGTGGCGGCGGCCGGCCCGCTCACTCCGCGGGGGCGAGCCGCAGCACCCCCGCCACCCCCAGCAGGGTGGCCACCGCCAGCACCGGCCACAGCACCCCCGGACCGGCCGCCAGCAGCGCCGTCAGCACCGCCGGCGCCGCCGCCCGGCCCACCCCCGTGGACAGCTCCCAGCGCGCCAGCGCCCGCCCCAGCAGGTGCGGCGGGGCCGTCGCCGTCACCAGCGCGGTGCCCGAGCCGGTGTAGAGGATCTCGCCGAGCGTGAACAGCACCGAGACCGCCGCGATGCCCGCCGCCCCCGCCGTGCCGCCCAGCGAGCCGACCGCCCAGTAGCCCAGGTAGGACAGCGCCAGCGCCACCCCCGAGGCGGCCAGCACGGCCCTGCGCGAGCGGTCCGCCAGCCGCAGGACCAGCGCCAGCTGCAGGGTGATCACCAGCACCGTGTTGCCCACGAACACCCCCGAGGACCAGGCCGGCGAGGCCTGCAGGTGCAGCACCAGCAGCGCCGGCAGCGCCACCTCCAGCACGTCGAAGCAGAACGCGAACGGCAGGTTGGCCACGCTCAGCACGGTGATCCGCCGCAGCGACCCGGCGTCCGCCCGCGGCTCCGCCGCACCGGCCGCCACCGCCTGCGGCGCCCGCACCCGCAGCGACAGCACCAGGACGGCCGCACCCAGGCAGGCCGCGCCCGTCACCCCGGCCAGCGCCCGGATCGCCCCGGCCCCGCCCGTCACCACCAGCGTGGCCAGCAGCGCCCCCGTGCCCAGGCCCGCGTTGCGCAGCGACCGCCCCGCGGCCAGCGCGGCGTCCCGCAGCCGCCCCGCGGTCAGCGTGCTCACCACCGCCGCGTGCGTGGTCGGCCAGGACTGGCTGCCCACCCCGATCAGCACCGCCGCCGCCGTGAACCCCGGCAGGCCGTCCGCGACCAGCAGGGTCAGCGCACCGACCGCCCGCACCGCGAGCGTCGCCGCGGCCGGCAGGGTGCGGGCGCCGCGGTCGATCCACCGGCCGGTCAGCGGCACCACCAGCAGGCCCGCGACCATCCCGGCCGACATCGCCAGCCCCGCCGCGCCCGCGCCCAGCCGCAGCACCCCGATCCCGTACAGCAGCAGGAACGGGCGCAGCAGGCCGGTGCCCACCGCGTCCACCAGCAGGGCGGCCGCGTACCGGGGGCCGCCCGCGGCGGTCAGCAGGCCCAGCAGCGCGGACGGGCCCCGGCGGCCGGCACCCACCGGCGGGGCGGGCGGCTCCGCGGTGCGGACGGCGGCGTGGTCATGGACGGACTTCTCCTGGATCAGGCTCATGACCGGTACCGTCCGCCCCGCCGGGCCGTGCGGGCACGCGGATTGACGGTTCCCGTCAATCGACGCGGAGGCCGGTCCCGGCGGGTGGCAGGATCTCGACCGTGACAGAGCGAAGCGAACGGACCGGCGGAACGCGCACACCGGAGGCCGACCGCACCGGACGGAACGGCGGAGGGCCGGCGCGGGCCGGTGGCCGGGTCGATGCCAGGGTCGGTGGCCGGGTCGGGCGGGGCGGGGCCGGCGCATGAGCGTGACCATCGACATCACCGGCCTGCCCGAGGAGCGGCTGCTCTTCACCCCGTCGCCGCTGGGCGAGCTGAACGCCATGCTGCACGTCCTCGCCGAGCCCGCGCACCACCCCGAACTGCACGGCTGGGCCGCCTCCACCGCCGCGACCGTCCCGCCCGAGCTGTCCGAACGGCTGCTGGAGGCCGACTTCCTCTGGCGCTCCTCCCGCGCCGACTTCCTCGTCCCCGGCCTGCCCGGCGCCACCCTCGCCGCCGAACTCGACGCCGTCGACCGGATCGAGGACGAGCAGTACGTCGCCGCGGCGCTGATCACCACCTGCGGCTCCTCCCGGCTCACCCACCGGATGGCCTCCCCGCTCACCGACCCGGCCGCCAACGAGCGCGCCCGCGAGCTCGCCCTCGCCCGCGGCCCCCGGCAGGCCGCCTTCGCCGACCGGCTGCTCGCCGACCCGCCCGCCGTGCGGGCGCTCGTCCGGCGGATGCTGGAGGACTGCGAGGCCGCCTTCTTCGCCGACGCCTGGCGGCGCGTCCTGCCCGACCTCGCCGCCGACGCCCGCCGCAAGATCGACCTGCTCGCCCGCCGCGGCGCCGCCGAGGCCCTGGCCGACGTCTCACCCTCCGTCACCCTCGAACAGGGCGGGGACGGGCGGCGGCGGATCGTCATCGACAAGCTCCAGGACAACGCCACCAGCGGCACCGACAGCAGCGGGGTCACCTTCATCCCCACCGCCTTCGGGCGCCCCCACCTGCTCGTCGTGCACGCCCCCGGCTGGCGGCCCGTCCTGCAGTACCCCGTCGCCGAGGCCGGCGTCCCCGAGCCCGTCTCGCTCGCCCTCGTCCAGCAGCGGCTGGAGGCCCTCGCCCACCCCGTCCGGCTGCGCCTCGCCCGCACCATGGCCCGCGGCCCGCACACCACCGGCGAACTCGCCGCGGCCTGGCAGCTCAGCGCCCCCGAGGTCTCCCGCCACCTGGCCGTGCTGCGCAAGGCCGGCCTGCTCACCACCCAGCGGCGCGGGCGGTACATGCTCTACCAGCTCGACCTCTCCGGCAGCGCCCGGCTCGGCTCCGACTTCCTGGAGGCGGTGCTGCGGTGACCGGGCCCGCGGCGGCGAGCGGTGCGGGCGGTGGCACCCGGCCCGCCGGGGGCGGGTGGTGCGGGCGATGGCACCGGGCCCGCCGGGGGCGGGTGGTGCAGGCGGCGGCACTCGGCCCGCCGGGGGTGGGCCGCCGTGGGGGCGGCGGGAACAGCGGCGCGGCGCAACACGTTCGTCCGGGCATGACCGACGACGCCACGCCCGCCATCCTGCGCTACGCCGCCTTCACCACCCGCCCCGAGGGCGGCAACCCGGCGGGGGTGGTCCTCGACGCCGAGGGGCTGACCGACCACCGGATGCTCGCCGTCGCCGCCGGGCTCGGCTACTCCGAGACGGCCTTCCTGACCGCCGGCGCGGCCGGGGGCGCCTACCGCGTCCGGTACTTCAGCCCGCTCGCCGAGGTGCCGTTCTGCGGCCACGCCACGGTCGCCGCGGCCGTCGCCCTCGCCGAGCGCACCGGCCCCGGGCGGTTCGTGTTCGGCACGGCGGCGGGCGAGGTGCCCGTCGAGGTCGACCGGGGCGCGGACGGCGTGCTGCGCGCGACCCTGACCAGCGTCGAGCCCCGGGTGGAGGAGGTGTCCGAGGCCGACGTCGACGAGGCGCTCGCGCTGCTCGGCTGGGCCCGTACCGACCTCGACCCGCAGCTGCCGCCCCGCGTCGCCTACGCCGGCGCCCGCCACCTCGTCCTGGCCGCGGCCAGCCGGGACCGGCTGGCCCGCCTCGACTACGACTTCGACGGGCTCGCCGACCACATGCGCGCCCGCGACCTGACCACCCTCCAGCTCGTCTGGCGGGAGGCCGCCGAGGTGTTCCACGTCCGCGACCCCTTCCCGGTCGGCGGTGTCGTCGAGGACCCGGCGACCGGCGCCGCCGCGGCCGCCTTCGGTGCCTACCTGCGCGAGCAGGGTGCGGTGACGGCCCCGGCGGTGCTCACCCTCCACCAGGGCGAGGACCTGGGCCGCCCGGGCGTGCTGCGGGTCGAACTGCGGGCGGAGGACCGGCGGATCCGGGTGTCCGGCGCGGCGGTGCCCATCCCGTAGGGCCCGGGACGGGGCGCGGCGGCACCTGCCTGCTCATCGACGGGGACGCGGCCCGGCTGCGCTACTCCGTACCCGGCGGGCACTGACGCTCCGGCGGGAAATTCGCTCGCGAAGGGCACGTCAGGTGGGCGAGGCTGCCCGGATGCAGCGAGCCGCCGAACGCACCGTCACCGTCCACCTCACCCACGAGGGCGAGTACTTCGGGCCGCTCGGCCCGTTCGAGGCCGAGGGCGGGTGGTGGTCGTCCGTGGCCCCGGTGGTGGAGCGGGCGTCGGAACTGGCGGGGGTGCCGGTGCTGGTGACCCGGCTGGTCGAGGGGCGGAGCGCGAACGGCGGGCACGGCGGCCGGGTGGACTACCACGCCGAGGCGCTGGCACGGCCGGCCGGGCTCGCCGCCCGGCCCCCGGAGGAGCGCACCGCCGCCCTGCTGGGCCCCGCCGAGCGGCGGGCGGCCTGGGCGACCCCGGCCGGGCTGCGGGACGCCCTGGACTGGGCGCGGGACCGGCTCGCCCTGGCAGGGCGCCCGGCGACCGGGCCCGCCCGGCAGATCCGCACCTGGAACCTGTCAGCCCTGTTCCGGATCCCGACCACCCGCGGCGACGCCTGGCTGAAGACCACGACGCCCGCCTTCAACGCCCACGAGGGCGAGGTGATCGCGCTGCTCGGCGGCGTCGACCCGTCGCTCGTCCCGCCGGTGCTGGCCGCCGACGCGGCGGCGGGCCGGCTGCTGCTGGACCACGTGCCGGGCGAGGACTGCTGGGGCCCGTCCGCCGACACCGTCGCCGACGTGGTGCCCCGGCTGGTCGCCGCCCAGGCGGCGCTGGCCGCCGACGGCCGGGTCGCCTCGGCCGGGCTGCGCGACCGAACCCCGCACACCCTCCTCGACCAGGCCGGGGCGCTGCTGGAACGCCTCCCCGGCGTCACCGACCTGACGCCCGGGGAGCTGGCCGCCGTGCGCCGGCTCGTCGAGGAACTGCCCGGACGGCTGGACGAGTTGGCGCACTGCGGATTCCCCGAGACCTTGGTGCACGGGGACTTCCACCCCGGCAACTGGCGCTCGGACGGCGAGCACGCGGTCGTGGTCGACTTCGCCGACTCCTGCCTCGGCCACCCCGCCCTGGACGGCCTGCGCCCGCGCGCCTACCTGGTGCCGGAGCGTTGGGAGCAGTTCGCCGGGGTGTGGGGGCGGGCCTGGCGGGAGCACGTCCCGGGGGTGCGGCCGGAGCGGGCGCTGGAGCTGGTCGAGCCGCTCTACCACCTGTCCTACGCGGTGCGGTACCAGGAGTTCCTGGACCACATCGAGGCGAGCGAACGCCCGTACCACGGGGGGGATCCGGCCGCCGAGCTGCGCGCCGCGCTGGCCTGCGCCGCCCCGAGCCGGGGGTGACGGCGGTCGGGGGTGACGGGGGCCGGTGTGAAGGCGCCCGGGCGCTCCGGACGTGCCGGCGGTGTCGCCCTCCCCGCGGGGAGGGCCCGGCCACCCGGCCGTCGAGTCGCTTGGTCATGCTGCTCACTCCTCCGTGGAGATGAAGACGTTCTTGGTCTGGGTGTAGGCGTCCAGGGCGT
>NZ_JBFAZB010000017.1:0-134366 GCF_040681575.1 Kitasatospora sp. NPDC051702 | reverse complement strand
GTCGAGGGCGACGACGCGGGTCTCCCCCTCCCCGTAGACCTTGTTCAGGCCGGTGGCGCGGGCGGCCGCCCGGCCGGTGCGGACGGCGGTTGCGGGGAACGTCACGGGGGTGCTCCAGGGGCTGGGAACGGACTTTCGGATTCCGATCCATCCTCCCAAGCCGTTCGGGCCCGACGCGTATGCCCCGGGGAGGGTCGGCCCCCGCCGTCCCGGCGGCGCGGCGGGGGCCTTCTCCTCCTGAGGTATGACGCCGGTCCCTGAGGACCTTCGTCCCCCTCGCTACTCCACCGCGACCCCGAACGCGCCCGCCAGCCCGAGCAGCCCGTTCGCCACCGACCGGCCCGACGGGCTGAACGTCCAGCCGTCGCCCGACCGTTGGAACGAACCGACGAGCATCGCGCTGTCCGGCACGCCCCCGGTGCCGGCCGCCCACTGCGCCGGGCCGGCCGTGCCCGGGCCGTAGGTCGCCGCCATGGCGACCCCGTGCACGTAGCCCAGCGGCAGGGCCGGCGGCTCCTCCTCCTCGGTGGAGACGGCGACCACCACCTCGTCCACCGCCGGCGCCAGCCGCTCCAGGTCCACGGTCAGCCGGACGGCCCGGGCCGGCTCGCCCGGCACCGAGTGGGTGGGGTGCAGCCGCACCGCGCCGTCCGGGTCCTGCGGGTTGTTGAAGAACACGAAGTGCTCGTCGGTCAGCACCCGTCCGCGGGCGCACAGGAACGCGGTCACGTCCAGCTCCACCGCGTCCCCGCCGGCCGTCCGGCTCTGCCAGCTGACCGTCAGACTGCTGTGCCGCTCGGCCGGTTCGGCCGCCCGGGCCACCCCGTCGGCGGGAGCCCCGGCGCCCCCGCCGAGCCGGCCGCGCAGCCCCTGCTCCGCCAGCAGCTCGACCAGCTCGGGCCCGCTGACCAGGGTCAGCGGCTTGCCCTCGATGTAGCTGTACGAGCCGCGCCCGAACCCGGCGGTGGTCACCAGGATGCCCTTGTTCGCGCCGTGGTGACGGACCGTCGACTCCAGGTCGCGCACGGCCGTCGGCGGCACCGTCTTCCGGTAGCGCTTCGCCTGGATCACGATCTTGCCGCCGGTCACCGGGTCCAGGTCCTCGGCGACCACGTCCACGCCGACGTCGCCGCTGCGGGCCGTGGTCATCACCCGGAAGCCGCGCAGCCGGAACAGCTCCGCGATCAGCTCCTCGAAGTCGATCGGGTCCATCTCGAAGAGGTCCGGGTCGTCCTCGCCGCCGTGCCCGGCCAGGCTCCCGCCGACCGTCTCCGGCAGCCGGTCCGGCCGCACCTCGTCCAGCCGCTCCGGTCGCGCCGAGAGCTTGCCGCCCAGGCCCTGGAAGCACTCCACCGGTGCCACCCGGTCCAGCGCCAGCCCGGCGAAACCGGCCCGGGAGGCGGTCAGGGTGGACAGGAAGCGCTCGGCCTCCCGGCCCGTCGCCGGGTCGATGCCGCGGACGAAGCCGTTCAGCACCACCGAGTCCAGCATGCCGTCGCGGTCCGCCCGGAAGAGCTCCGCCGCCAGCCGCAGCGCGGACTGCGCCAGCACCTCCCGGTACAGCGCCTTGCGCTCCGTCGCCGGGCGGGCCACCTCCGCCTCGCGGTCGTCCGCCTTCACGTACCGCACCCGCGCGGCGGCCGGGACGACGTCCGCGCCGGGCAGCTCCCAGTTCACCACCAGCTGCCGGCTCGACGCCTCCCAGGCGGCCACCAGCCGGTGCGGGAAGCCCTCCGGCCAGGCCGCCGACGCGTACAGGCCGGCCGTGAAGTACTCCTGCACGGCCTCCGGATCGCCGGCGCGCAGCCGGCGCAGCAACTCCTCGGTGCGGGCGGCGCGTTCCTCGTCCTGGTGACGGAACTGCGCGGCCCAGGCGAGGTACTCCCGGTGGTACGCGGCCAACCGGTGCTGCCGGTCCGCCTCCTGCGCCTGCGCGGCGTACCAGTCCTGCTCGAACCGGGCCCGGGCCTGCGCCAGGTACTGCTCGTACTGGCGCTGCACGCCGGGGTTGCGGGCCTGCAGGTGGTCCGGCGGCGGCACGTAGTACGCCGGGGCGCCCTGGTCCGGCATCGGCACCGGGACGCCCAGCGGGCCGGGGTCGAACGGCGGCACCGCGCGCGGCGCCAGCAGCGCCTGCGGGCCGAACGCCGGCGCCGCCAGTCCGGCGGCCAGCAGGCCGCGCAACTCCTCGACCCGGGCGTCCAGTTCGGCGGTCCGCCGGGCCGCCTCCGCCTCCCGGGACTGCTGGTACGCGGCCTTCGCCTCCCGCTCGGTCCGGGCCGTCGCCCGCTGTGCCTCCCGCTGCTCGCGCTCCCGGCGGCGCTCCTCCGCCGCCTCGGCGCGCCAGCGGGCTTCCTCCCGGCGCTGCTGCTGCCGCTGCGCCTCCGCCCAGATCGCCAGCACCCCGTCGTTCCGCCGCCCCGCCACGTCCACCCCTCCTGTCCGCGTCGCCTCCCGGCGACGCCACCGACCGCGCCCGCCACAATAGAACGTGGACACCCTGCCCGGCCAAGCGCCCGCGACCTGCGGCGCCGCCCCCGTGCGGGGCCGCCGCCCGGGGGCGTGCCCCGGCCCGTGTCCTCGGGCGTCCGCCGGTCGCCAGAGGGGGGCCGCAGCCGTACGTCGCGGGGGCCGCTGCCGGTCGCGGCGGGGCCGGCCGCTTCGACGGGGCTCGGGTCTGCGGTCGGTGCCCGCGTCTGCGGTCGGTGCCTGCGCCTGCGGTCGGTGCCCGCGTTTGCGGCCCCGTCTCCGGTCGGCGCCCGCGGCGAGGGCGTCCTACCGTGGAGGAGTCCGATGCCCGCGCCCGGCGGCGGCACCCGCGCCGGGGCGGCCCGCCGCGCGGGAGCGAGGAGCGAGGAGCGATGCGCCGATCGTCAGGGCCGACGCCGCCGCCGCAGCAGCAGCCGCGCCGCGTCCGCCCCGACGCCTCGACGGTGCACCGCGCGGTGCGGGTCACGCTCGCCGCGTGCGCCGGCTTCTACACCTTCCGCTACGTCCTGGACCGCCCAGTGGCGGCCACCTACGCGCTGTTCGCGGCGATCGCGCTCGGCGTGCTGTCCCGGATCGAGGGCTCCGCCCGGGCCCGGGCCCGGACCGTCCTGCTGGCGCTGCCGTTCGCGGGCGCGCTCGTCTGCGTCGGCACCGCGCTCGCCGTGCACGCCTGGACGGCGGCGCTGGGCATGGTCGGCGTCGGCTTCGCGGTGGCCTTCGGCGCGGTCGGCGGGCCCCGGCTGGTGGGCCTGGCGAACGGCCTGCAGCTCTTCTACATCCTCCCCTGCTTCCCGCCGTACAGCCCCGACACCCTCCCGCAACGGCTGCTCGGCGTCGCCGCGGGCCTGCTGCTGCTCGCCGCGGCCGAGCTGCTGCTGTGGCCCGAGCCGGCCCCGCCGGACTACCGGGACCGGCTGTCGGGCGCGGCCACCGCGGTCGCCGACCTGGCCGATCTGGCGGCCCGCGCGACCGCCGACCGGGCCGCCCCCGCGGCGGCCGTCACCGCCGCCACCGACCGGGCCCGCGCCCGCCTGGACGAGCTGCGCTTCTCCCGGATCCCGCTGATGGAACGGCCCGCCTCGGCCGGCGCGGTCGACCGCGCCCTCACCCACTGCGCGACGGCGCTGCACTACACCGGCCCGCAGCTCGTCCGGATCCTCCGGCTGGCCCGCGCCGGCGGGCCCTACCCCGGCGCGGCCGACCTCACCGCGGCCACCGCCGCGACCCTGCGCGCGACGGCCGCCGGGGTGCGGCGGGGCGGCGCCGCCCCGGGGACCGCGCGGGTCGACGGGGCGCTCACCGCCTTCGACACCGAGCGCTCCGCGCACCGGGACGGCTCCGGACCCGACCCCGGCCCGCTCGCGCGGACGGCCCTCGGCACGGCCGCCCTGGACGCCGCCGAGGGCGCCCGGTTCGTCGCCCGCGCGACGAGGGTCAGCCGTCGAGCGCCGCTGCCGCCCGACGACACGCCCGCCGACCAGCGGCCCGGGCCGTTCTGGTACGCCTACGACCCCGCCCCGCTGCTCTGGTGGCGCCGCTTCCGGGCCAACCTGACCCCGCGCTCGGTCGCGTTCCGCAACGCGCTGCGCACCGCCGGGGCGCTCGGCGCGGCCCGGCTGCTGGCCGGCGGCCTCGACCTCTCGCACGGCTTCTGGGTGCTGCTGGCGACCCTCACCCTGATGCGCACCAGCGCGGCCGACACCCGGATGACGCTGCGCCCGGCGCTGGTCGGCACGGCCGGCGGCGCCGCCGTCACGGCCGCCCTGCTGCTCGGGACCGGGGAGCGCCCGCTGGTGTACGCGACCGCCCTGCCCCCGGTGATGCTGTTCGCCTTCACCGTCGGCCCGGTGCTCGGGCTGGCCTGGGCGCAGGGGCTGTTCACGGTGGTGGTCGCGCTGGTCTTCACCCAGCTGGCGCCCGCGAGCTGGCGGCTGGCGGAGGCCCGGCTGGTCAACGTGGCCGCCGGTGCGGCGATCGGCATCCTCGCCGGGTTCTGCGCCTGGCCGCGCGGCGGTGCCCAGGACCTCCGCCGGCGCACCGCCGGAATGCTCGACGACAGCGCCGGAGCCCTGCGGGAGACGGTCGCCGTCGTCACCGGCGCCGGGCCGGCCACGGGCGCGCTGCACCGGGCCCGCCGCTCGGCCCTGCTCACCGAGGCGATGTACGCCCAGTACCGCAGCGAGCGGCACGACCCGGCTGCGGACGGGCCCAACTGGCAGGCCGCCGTCCGCGCCGGACAGCACACCGTGCACGGGGCCGAGCCCCTGCTGGCCCGCATCCCGCCCGGGACGGCGGCCGCCGGCCCCGGCGGCGCGGCGGTGCTGGAGCGGCGGGCGGCGGAGGTCGCGGAGGTGTTCCGCCGGCAGGCCGCGGCGCTGCGGGCGCGCGAACCGGCCGGGGTCGTGCAGCCCGACCTCGCCAGGGCCCGGGCCGCCCTGGTGGGCGGGCTCGACGGGCCGGGCGGGCGGCCGGGCGGGCGGACGGACGGCGAGGTGTCGCCGCACACGGTGGACGTCGCGGTCTGGCTCGCGGGGCTGCTCGACGACCTGGAGCAGGTGCACGGCCCTCCGCCGGACTGAGCCCTGCCCCGTCCCGCCGCCCGGCCGTGCCCCCGCCCGCGGCCGGCCGGCCCGGGTCGGTCCGGGTCGGCTCGGGTCGGCTCGGGTCGGCCCTGGTCCCCGCCGGTTCCCCCGGGCCGGCCCGTGGTGTCGCCGGGTGCGGGTAGCCTCGCTGGGTCGGCAAGGACCAGAGGGAGGGGACGCCCGTGACGATCGCACCACAGCACCCGGAACGACCCGGCGGCTGGGTCTCCACGGGGCTGAGCTGGCAGGACGGGCGGGCCGTGCTGGGCGCCGTGCGCGGCGCGCAGGTGCACGAGCGGGCCGTCGTGCCGGGCGCGGAGGTGGGGTGGCTGCTCGGCGGCCCGCGCCGCTGCACCGGGGCCTGGCTGGCGGGGGCGACGGAGCGGACGCCCTGCCCGCACCACGCGGTGATCGATCCGGACGGGGCCGCGGTGCAGTGCCCGGCCTGCCAGAGCGTGGACCGCGGCCTGGCCCTCGCGCGGGACCAGATCCTCGACGACGGCCGCACCTACCTGCTCTACCTCGCCTGGTTCGGCGAGGGCCTGCTCAAGGTGGGCCTGACGGCCGAGCAGCGCGGCGACAGCCGGCTGCTCGAACAGGGCGCGCTGGCCTACGCGTTCACCGCCCGGGGGAGCCTTCCGTCGGTGCGCCGCGCCGAACTGACCATCGCCGCCTCGGGCCTGGCCCGGGAGCGGTTCAAGAGCCGGGTCAAGACGGCGCACTGGTGGTCGCACGGCGACGCGGCGCACCGCCGGACCGTCCTCACCGAGGCGCGCGCCCGGGCCCACCGGCTGCTGGACGGCCACGCCCTGGAACTGCCCGCCGACCGCCCGGTGACCGACCACGTGGAGCGCTTCGGCCTCACCGGCGGCGCCCCGGAGGCCTACCGGTACGTCCGAGGGCTGGCCGCCGGTGCGGTGGTCGCGGGGCGGCTCAGGCCGCCGGTCGGCCGGCACCTCTTCCTGGACCAGGCGGACGGCTCCTGTCCGCTGCTGCTGGACACCCGGCAGCTCACCGGCTGGGCGCTGACCCCGGTCACCGGCCGGGCGTCCGAGGGGCTGGGGCTGGAGGAGTGCGTCCGCCCGCCCGAGCCGGACACCCAGGAGGCGCTGTTCTGACGCCAGGGGCCCGCCCCGGGACGGTGCCACCGTCCCGGGGCGGGCAGTCGCCCTGCGGAAGGACTGCTACCCCAGCCGGCTGCGCACCCCGCCGGGCCCGGAACGCGCCCGGCGCGACAACGGCGGCCGGGACGGGCGGACGTCGCCGCGCCCGCCGGGCTCGGCCTCCGCCGCACGCCGGGCCAGGGCGGCCCGGGCCGCGGCCAGGGCGAGCCGGGCGAGCAGCGGGTCCTCCCGGATCCCGGCGTCCCGCTTGGCACCCTGGCAGGGCGTGCACCAGATCGGCGAGGCGGGCCCGTCCGGGTACGCCATCGCCTCGGGCGGCAGGTAGTGCCCACCGCACTCGACACACTCGAAGACCAATCTCATCCGACGATCACCGTCCCGGATCCGTGGCACCGACCGCATGGCGACCAGAAGGTGTGGATCCTCGGCACCATGCTTCCTTCCTCGTCCCGTTCGACCGTGGCTTCGGTCTTCTGGGTCCCCCCGGACCCGCCGCAACCGGAACAGGACTGAACCTCGGGCATATGCCGTCCCTCCGTAGCGGAGCACCACCGTAGCGCGATTTCCCGCACGACAGCACCGCTCCTGACGATCCACCACCCCTTCGGGGAGCGCGCGATCACCCCGCACGCCCCGGGACACGCCGCCGGCCCCGCGTCCGGGGACACGGGGCCGGCGGAGGGGCCGGGCGCGGGTGGGGCGGGGTCGGGCCGGTGACGGTCCGGGGCCCGGGTGGGGTCCGGGGTGGGGGCCGGGCGGGGCCGTCAACGGCGCGCGGCCCGCAGGAACTCGCGGTTCATCGCCGCGATGCTGGGGAGCGGGATGCCCTTGGGGCAGGCGGTGGCGCACTCGCCGGTGTTGGTGCAGCCGCCGAACCCCTCGGCGTCCATCGCCCCGACCATGTCCCGCACCCGCGAGGCGCGCTCCGGCGCGCCCTGGGGGAGCACGTTCAGGTGGACGACCTTGGCGGAGGTGAACAGCATCGCAGAACCGTTCGGGCAGGCGGCCACGCAGGCGCCGCAGCCGATGCACTCGGCGTGCTCGAAGGCGGTGTCGGCGACCTCCTTGGGGACGGGCGTGGCGTGCGCGTCGGGCGCGCTGCCGGTGGGGGCGGTGATGTAGCCGCCGGCGCCGATGATCCGGTCGAACGCGGAGCGGTCCACGACCAGGTCCTTGACCACCGGGAAGGCCGCGGCCCGCCAGGGCTCGACGTCGACGGTGTCGCCGTCCCGGAAGTGCCGCATGTGCAGCTGGCAGGTGGTTGTGCGCTCCGGGCCGTGGGCCTGCCCGTTGATGACCATGCCGCAGGCGCCGCAGATGCCCTCGCGGCAGTCGTGGTCGAAGGCGACGGGCTCGTCGCCGCGCAGGATCAGCTCCTCGTTGAGGGTGTCGAGCATCTCCAGGAAGGACATGTCCGGGCTGATCCCGCCGACCTGGTAGGTGGTCATCGAGCCGGGTGCGTCCGGGCCCGCCTGGCGCCAGATGCGCAGGGTGAGGTTCATGCGTAGCTCCGCTGGGTGGGGTGGACGTACTCGAACTCGAGGGCCTCGCGGTGGAGCACGGGCGCGCTCCCGGTACCGGTGAACTCCCAGGCCGCGGCGTAGGAGTAGGCCTCGTCGCGGCGGGCGGCCTCGCCGTCGGGGGTCTGGCTCTCGGTGCGGAAGTGGCCGCCGCAGGACTCCGCGCGGTGCAGGGCGTCCAGGCACATGAGTTCGGCGAGCTCGAAGTAGTCGACGAGCCGGTTGGCCTTCTCCAGCGACTGGTTGAGCTCCAGGCCGGTGCCGGGCACCTTGATCCGGCGCCAGAACTCCTCGCGAAGCTCCGGGATCCGGGTCAGCGCGCGGCGCAGCCCGGCCTCGTCGCGGGCCATGCCGCACTCGTCCCAGAGCAGTTCGCCCAGCTCGCGGTGGAAGGAGTCCGGGGTCCGGTCACCGTCCACCGCGAGGATGAGGTTGAGCCGGTCCTCGACCTCGGCCTCGACCTCGGCGACCGCGGGGTGGTCGGCGGGGACGGCGGGCAGCGGGTGGCGGGCCAGGTAGTCGTTGAGGGTGGGCGGGAGGACGAAGTAGCCGTCCGCGAGGCCCTGCATGAGGGCGCTGGCGCCGAGCCGGTTGGCGCCGTGGTCGGAGAAGTTGGCCTCGCCGATCGCGAACAGGCCGGGCACGGTGGTCTGCAGGTCGTAGTCGACCCACAGTCCGCCCATCGTGTAGTGGATCGCGGGGTAGATCCGCATCGGCACCCGGTACGGGTCCTCCGCGGTGATCCGCTCGTACATCTCGAAGAGGTTGCCGTACCTGGCGGCGACGGCGTCGCGGCCCATCCGGCGGATGGCGTCGGCGAAGTCCAGGTAGACGCCCTGCCCGCCGGGCCCGACGCCGCGGCCCTCGTCGCAGACGTTCTTGGCGGCCCGGGAGGCGATGTCGCGCGGCACCAGGTTGCCGAAGGCCGGGTAGATCCGCTCCAGGTAGTAGTCGCGCTCCTCCTCCGGGATCTGCGCGGGCGGCCGGGTGTCGCCCTTCGCCCTGGGCACCCAGATCCGGCCGTCGTTGCGCAGCGACTCGCTCATCAGGGTGAGCTTGGACTGGTGGTCGCCGGAGCGCGGGATGCAGGTGGGGTGGATCTGGGTGAAGCACGGGTTGGCGAACAGCGCGCCGCGCCGGTGCGCCCGCCACACGGCGGTGGCGTTGGAGTTCTTGGCGTTGGTGGAGAGGTAGAAGACGTTTCCGTAGCCGCCGCTGGCCAGCACCACGGCGTCGGCGGTGTGGGTGCTGATCCGCCCGGTGACGAGGTCGCGGGCGACGATGCCGCGGGCCCGGCCGTCGACCACGAGCAGGTCGAGCATCTCGGTGCGCGGGTGGATCTCCACGTTCCCCGCGGCGATCTGCCGGGACAGCGCCTGGTAGGCGCCGAGCAGCAGTTGCTGGCCGGTCTGGCCGCGGGCGTAGAAGGTGCGGGAGACCTGCACGCCGCCGAAGGAACGGGTGTCGAGCAGTCCGCCGTACTCGCGGGCGAAGGGGACGCCCTGGGCCACGCACTGGTCGATGATCTCCACCGACACCTGGGCGAGCCGGTGCACGTTGGACTCGCGGGCGCGGAAGTCGCCGCCCTTGACGGTGTCGTAGAACAGCCGGCGGACGGAGTCGCCGTCGTTGCGGTAGTTCTTGGCCGCGTTGATGCCGCCCTGGGCGGCGATCGAGTGGGCCCGTCGCGGGGAGTCCTGGAAGCAGAACTGGACGACGTGGTAGCCCTGTTCGGCGAGGGTGGCGCCGGCCGCGCCGCCCGCAAGCCCGGTGCCGACGACGATCACGGTGTGCTTGCGCCGGTTGGCCGGGTTGACCAGCCTGGCGTCGAAGCGCCGCTGGTCCCAGCGCTGTTCGATCGGCCCGCCGGGGGCCCTGGTGTCGGCGATCGGCTCGCCGACGGTGTAGTCGCTGTAGGTGCTCAACTCACCACTCCGGTCATCACGGCCACGGGGACGGACAGGAAGCCGGCGGTCAGCACGAGCGCCAGGCCGTTGGCGGTCAGCTTCAGCGCGCGGTCGCGCCGGGCGTTGTTGGCGCCGAGGGTCTGCGCGGCGCTCCAGAAGCCGTGCCGGACGTGCAGGCCGACGGCCAGCATCGCGACGACGTAGATCGGGCCGCCGTACCAGGTGCCGAAGGAGGCCACGATGTTCTGGTACGGGTGGCCGTGCTCGGCGGCCGGGTTCACGGTGAGCGTGGTCAGGTCGAGGATGTGCCAGACGATGAACAACGCCAGGATCACCCCGCCCCAGCGCATCGTGCGGGTCGCGTAGCTCGTCCGGTGGCGCCGGTGCACGTACCGGTTCGGCCGGGCGGCGAGGTCGCGCCGGCTCAGCTGGTACGCGGACACGCCGTGCAGCACGACGGCCGCGAGCAGGCCGGTCCGGGCGATCCAGAGGAACCACTCGTGGCCGAGGAAGGGCTGGCCGATGGTGCGCAGCCAGGCGGCGTAGCCGTTGATGTCGTCGGGGCCGAAGAAGACCTTGAGGTTGCCCAGCATGTGCGCGACCAGGTACAGCAGCATGACCAGTCCGCTGACGGCCATGACCGCCTTCTTGCCGACGGTCGACCGCCACAGGGTCGCCAGGGTGGACGGACGCCGGCCCGTCCGAGTCGCGGTTGTCATGGCAGCAACGGTAGGGACGGCCACAAGGGTGCGTCCAAGACATGATGCGGCTCGCGACGATAGCCGGTGCCTATCGTCGCGTTCTATCCTGGCCGGGTGCAGCTGCAGCAACTCCGCTACTTCCTGGCCGTCGCCGAGACCCGCCACTTCACCCGCGCGGCGGAGGCGGAGCACGTCGCCCAGCCGTCGCTGTCCCAGCAGATCCGCTCCCTGGAGCGGGAGTTGGGCGCCGAGCTGTTCCACCGCACCCGCGGCAACATCGCGCTGACCGACGCCGGGGACGCCCTGCTGCCGCTGGCCCGGCGCATCCTCGCGGACACCGAGAGCGCCCGCCTCGCCGTCCAGGAGACGGTGCAGCTGCGCCGCGGCCGGGTCCGGCTGGGGGCGCCGCCGAGCCTGTGCACCAGCCTGGTGCCGGACGTGCTGCGGGTCTTCCGGGACCGCTACCCGGGGGTGGCCCTGGTGGTCCGCGAGGGCGGCTCGCGCGACCTGGTGCGCTCGCTGGCGGCGGGGGAGCTGGACCTCGCGCTGATCATCACCCCGCCGAGCGGGCAGGAGGAACCCGCCCTGGCCGTCACCGAACTGCTGCACGAGGAACTGGTGCTGGTCTCGGCCGAGCCGCGCCCCCGCCGCAAGGTCCGGGTGACGGAGCTCAGGGGGCGGCCGCTGGTGATGTTCCGGGAGGGCTACGACCTGCGGGAGACGACCCTGGCGGCCTGCCGGGCGGCCGGCTTCGAACCGGAGTTCGCGGTCGAGGGCGGCGAGATGGACGCCGTGCTGGGCTTCGTCCGCGCCGGGCTCGGGCCGGCCGTGCTGCCGGGCATGGTCGCGGCCCGTTCCGGCCTGGCGGTCACCCCGTTCGCCGGCCCCGGCCTGGGCCGCACCATCGCCGTCGCCCACGGCCACGAGGTGCCCCCCACCCGCGCCGCCGCCGCCCTGCGCGCCACCCTCCTCGCCCACCTGCACACCGCCGCGGGCAGCGGCGAACTCCCCCCGGGCACCACGCTGTTGCTGCCGTGACCCCTCCGGACGCGGCGCGGGCCCGGGGCGTCACGCGGTGCGTCATCCGGTGGTCGCGCGCAGGGTGAGCAGGGTGATCTCGCTCGGGGCGAAGACCCGGAAGGGCGGCCCCCAGAAGCCGGTGCCCCGGCTGGTGTACAGCTGGGTCCGCTCGCCGTGCCGGCTCAGACCGTGCACCACCGGCTGGTCGATCCGGACGAGGAGGTTGAACGGCCAGATCTGGCCGCCGTGGGTGTGTCCGGAGACCTGCAGGTCGATCCCGGCTGCGGCGGCCTGCGGGACGTACTTGGGCTGATGGGCGACGAGCAGGACCGGCTGGTCCGGGTCCGCCCCCGCCAGCGCTCCGAGCAGGTTCGCACGGTGCCCGGCCAGGCCGGAGGACGCCGCCGTCACGTCGTCGACGCCCGCGAGCACGAGGGCGTCCCCGCCCCGCTCCACCACGACGTGACGGTTGTGCAGCGGCTCCCAGCCGAGGTCCGCCATGCGGTCCAGCCAGCCCTGGGCCTCGCTGCCGTACTCGTGGTTCCCCGTGACGTAGGCCTTGGCCAGCCGGGCCCGGACCGCCCCCAGCGGCGCGGACTGCTCCCAGCGCCGGGCGGGCGTGCCGTCGGCGATGTCGCCGGCGTGGACCACGACGTCCGCGTCGAGACCGTTGACCACCTCGGTGACCCGCGCCGACCAGTGCGCGCGGTCGATCGGCCCGTAGTGCGTGTCGGCCAGCACCACGACCCGGGTCCCGTCCAGGCCGGCGCCGAGCCGGGGGAGGTGGACGTCCAGCCGCCGCACCCGGGGCACGCGCATCGCCTCGTGGTGCCCCCAGCCGAGCAGCCCCGCCGAGACCACCGCCACCGCCACGGCCACGGCCCTGGACCGGTCGGCGCCGCCGACGTCGAGCCCGCCCAGCACGAGGTCCGCCAGAGCGCCCAGCACCGACCAGGTGAACAGCACCCAGACCACCCCGAGGCTGGTGTCGGCGACCCGCGCCGCCCGGTCGGACTGCCGCGCCCCGTGCCCCGCGATCATCAGGAAGGGGAAGGAGAGCATCCAGGCGGCGAGGACGGCCGTGCCGCCCAGGACCACCGGCAACGGCCAGCCGGCGCCGGCGAACACCGTCCACCACGGCGGAAGGCACAGCACCACGAGCACCAGCACGAGGACGCCCAGCCGCCTGACCGCGGACCGCCGCCTCCGCCGCCCGCCCGGGGCCGCCACGCCCGCGTCCGCCGCGCCCGACTCCGTCGATTCCCCGACCGCCACCACGACCACCTCACGTCCGCCGCCCCGTCCTGCCCCCCCATCATCCGCCAGCCCCCGCCCCCGCCCCCGCCCGGGTCCCGACCGGTGGGCGGGCGGAGACGCCGAAGGCCCGGGGCGGGGCCCCGGGCCTTCGGCGGGTGGGTGATCAGGCGGGGAGGACGGCCTCGATGGCGGCGATGACCTCGTCCGCCTCGGGCTCGGTGCGCGGGCGGATGCGGGCCGCGACGGTGCCGTCCGGGGCGACGAGGAACTTCTCGAAGTTCCAGGTGACGTCCCCGGCCTGGCCCTCGGCGTCGGCGTGCTGCGTCAGCTGCGCGTACAGCGGGTGGCGGTCGTCACCGTTGACGTCGGTCTTCTCGAACAGCGGGAAGGACACGCCGTAGGTGGTGGAGCAGAAGGTCTGGATCTCCTCGGCGCTGCCCGGCTCCTGCCCGGCGAACTGGTTGGAGGGGAAGCCCAGCACGGTGAACCCGCGCCCGGCGTAGCGCTCCTGGAGCCGCTCCAGGCCCGCGTACTGCGGGGTCAGGCCGCACTTGGAGGCGACGTTGACGATCAGCAGCGCCTTGCCCTTGTGGTCGGCAAGGGAGGCGGCCTCGCCGGCGAGGGTGCGCAGCGGGATGTCGTACAGGCTCACGGTGGTGGTCCTTTCGGCAGGTCGGGATGGCGGGTGGCTCCCGTGGTCACGGTAGCCGCCCCGGCCGGGTCAACCGTGCCGGGCCCGCCGGTGTTCCGCGCGGGCGGGGTGGACCGGGCGCGCCGCTGCCCGGGGTGCGGGGCGGCGAGCCGGACGGGCCCGGGGGGAGGGACCCGGGCCCGTCCGGTGCCGGTCAGAGCGCCAGCGGCCGGATGGCGGTCGGCGCGTGCTCGGGAAGGGTGGCGAGCTCCTCGAACTCGTTCACCTTGTCGATGTCGTTGCCGCTCATCGAGATGTTGGTGACCCGCTCCAGGATCGCCTCGACGACGACCGGGACGCGGAACTCGGCGGCCAGCTTCTTGGCCTCCTCGAAGGCGGGCAGCAGGCCCTCCGGCTCGGTGACCCGGATCGCCTTGCAGCCCAGGCCCTCGGCGACCTTGACGTGGTCCACGCCGTAGACGCCCAGCTCCGGCGCGTTGATGTTCTCGAACTCCAGCTTGACCTGGAAGTCGATGTCGAAGTTGCGCTGCGCCTGGCGGATCAGGCCCAGGTACGAGTTGTTCACCAGCACGTGGACGTACGGGATGCGGTGCTGGGCGCCGACCGCCAGCTCCTCGATCATGAACTGGAAGTCGTAGTCGCCGGAGAGCGCGACGATCTGGCCCTCGGGGTCGGCGGTGGCGACGCCCAGCGCCGCCGGGATGGTCCAGCCCAGCGGGCCGGCCTGGCCGCAGTTGATCCAGTGCCGCGGCTTGTAGACGTGCAGCATCTGCGCGCCGGCGATCTGGGAGAGGCCGATGGTGGTGACGTAGCGGGTCTCCGGGCCGAAGGCCTTGTTCATCTCCTCGTAGACGCGCTGCGGCTTGAGCGGCACGTTGTCGAAGTGGGTGCGGCGCTGCAGCTGCGCCTTGCGGGCCTGGGTGGCGGCGGCCCACTCGCCGCGGTCCTTGAGCTGCCCGGCGGCCTTGAGCTCCTTGGCGACCTCGACGAAGAGCTCCAGGGCGGCCTTCGCGTCGGAGGCGATGCCGAGGTCGGGGGCGAAGATCTTGCCGATCTGGGTGGGCTCGACGTCGACGTGGACGAACGTGCGGCCCGCCGTGTAGACGTCCAGACCGCCGGTGTGGCGGTTGGCCCAGCGGTTGCCGATGCCGAGGACGAAGTCCGAGGCGAGGAAGTTCTCGTTGCCGTAGCGGTGCGAGGTCTGCAGGCCGACCATGCCGGCGTTCAGCTCGTGGTCGTCGGGGACGATGCCCCAGCCCATCAGGGTGGGGACGACCGGGACGCCGGTGAGCTCGGCGAACTCGCGGAGCAGTTCGGAGGCGTCGGCGTTGATGACGCCGCCGCCGGCCACGATCAGGGGGCGCTCGGACTCCTGGAGCAGCGCGAGGGCCTTCTCGATCTGGATCCGGTTGGCGGTCGGCTTGTAGACCGGGAGCGGCTGATAGGCCTCGGGGTCGAAGTCGATCTCGGTCAGCTGGACGTCGATCGGCAGGTCGATCAGGACCGGGCCCGGACGGCCGGAGCGCATCAGGTGGAACGCCTGCTGGACCACGCCGGGGACCTGCGCGGCCTCCAGGACGGTGGTGGCCGCCTTGGTGACGGGCTTGGCGATCGAGGCGATGTCGACGGCCTGGAAGTCCTCCTTGTGGAGGCGGGCGACGGGGGCCTGGCCGGTGATGCACAGGATCGGGATCGAGTCGGCGATGGCCGAGTACAGGCCGGTGATCATGTCGGTGCCGGCCGGGCCCGAGGTGCCGATGCAGACACCGATGTTGCCGGCCTTGGCGCGGGTGTAGCCCTCGGCCATGTGGGAGGCGCCCTCGACGTGCCGGGCGAGCGTGTGCCTGATCCCGCCGGAGGCCTTGAGGGCGGCGTAGAACGGGTTGATGGCTGCGCCCGGCACGCCGAACGCGACCTCAACGCCTTCGAGCTTGAGGATCTCCACCGCCGCGCGGGCGGCTGTCATACGAGGCATCGGGTTTCTCCTGCGTCGGCCGGCAGTGGGTCGGAGGGCTCATCTCCAGAATTCCACCATACGGAAGAACGGTTTCTGTATGTGGAAACACGGTACGGCGGGCCCTGTCGGGGCGTCAAGGGGAGTTTCAACAGAATGTGGAAGCGGGCCGCCGGCGGTGAAACCGCAGGTCGGTGCGGGCGTCCGGGTGTCCGGCCAGGCTGTCACGGCGGGTCCGGCCGGACCATCGCCGCTTCCTCCAGCACTCGACGGCCTCCGGGGCGACCGAGTCGTCGATTGCTGCAAACCGTGCCGCACCGGCCTGGTTCGTACACGCGGCCGCGGGTCGTGCTGGTGTGCCCGTGGAACCGGGTGTTCCGGGCCTGGGTGTGGCGCCGGTGTGCAGGGCGGGTGAAGGGGAGGTGTCCGGTGTCGGGCCGCCCCGGGGCGCTGGGTACCGTCGGTGCCACGCCGGGCCCGGCAGGTCCGGCCGTGGCCGCGGCGGGGGGTGGCGGGGGCGGTCCGGAGCTCCGGTGGCCCCGCCTCGACCGACCCCTCCGTCGTCTGGATCCTCCGACCCGACGCCCGGCCCCCGACGCCCTCCGTCGTCCGGATCTTCCGGCCCGACGCCCGACGCCCGACGCCCGGCCCCCGCACCGCCTGGTGGTCCTCGCGCCACCCCGCCGGCAAGCCGCCTGCCGCCCCCGGCGCGCGCTCCGGCGCCCGTCCGCCACCGTCGTGTCCGCCCACGCCGCCCCCTGCCCAGTGACGGCGCGCCCGCGGTGCCGGGCGCGGGAAAGGAACGTCCCCATGCGTTGTTCCCCTGATCGCCCTGACCGCCCCCCGGTGGTGACCGGGTGAGCCGACCGCCCCGGAACGCCCCCGCGGGCCGCCCCCGCAAGCCCGCCCCGCCGGGCCGCGGCCGGAGCCCGCTCGCCGTGCTGCGCGCCGTCCCCTGGCGCCACGACCTGCCCGCCTCGCTGGTGGTGTTCCTGGTCGCCCTGCCGCTCTGCGTCGGGGTGGCCGTCGCCTCCGGCGTCCCGGCCGAACTGGGCCTGGTGACCGGCATCGTGGGCGGTCTGGTGGTCGGCCTGCTGCCCGGCAGCAGCCTGCAGGTGAGCGGCCCGGCCGCCGGGCTGACCGTCCTGGTCTACGACGCCGTCCAGCAGTTCGGCGTCGGCGCGCTCGGCCTGCTGGTGCTCGGCACCGGGCTGCTCCAGATCGTCATGGGGGCCCTGCGGCTCGGCCGCTGGTTCCGGGCGATGTCCGCCTCCGTGGTGCACGGCATGCTGGCCGGCATCGGGCTGACCCTGCTGTTCGGCCAGCTCTACGCGCTCGCCGACCGCCGGGCCCCGGCCACCGGGCCGGAGAAGATCGCCGGGCTGCCCCGCCTGCTCGCGGACGTGCTCACCGGCGCGGCCGCCCCGAGCGCGATCGCGCTGGGGTTGGGCACCCTGCTGGTGCTGGTCGGCTGGCGGTACGTACCGGGGCGCGTCGCCCGCGCGGTGCCCGCACCGCTGGCCGCGGTCGGCCTGGCCGCCGCCGTGACGGCCGCCGCCGACCTGCCGGTGGCCAGGGTCCGGGTGGCCGGACTGCTCGACGTCGTCCAGCCGCCGGGCGGCGCCGCGCTCGACGCCCTGGTCGGCACCGCCGGCCTCGGCACCGTCGTCGCCTTCACCCTGATCGCCTCCGCCGAGACGCTGTTCAGCGCCGCCGCCGTCGACCGGATGCACCACGGGCCGCGCACCCACTACGACCGCGAGCTGACGGCCCAGGGCGTCGGCAACACGGTGTGCGGACTGCTCGGGGCCCTCCCGATGACCGCGGTGATCGTCCGCAGCGCCGCCAACGTCCAGGCGGGCGCCCGCAGCAGGGCCTCGCGCACGATGCACGGGCTGTGGCTGCTGCTGTTCACCGCCCTGCTGCCCGGCGCGCTCGGGCTCGTCCCGCTGACGGCGCTCGCCGCCGTGCTGGTGCACGCCGGGGCGAAGCTCGTCCCGCTGCGGCGGATCGCCGCGCTGGGCCGGGAGCACCACGGCGAGGCGCTGGTGCTCGGGGTCACCGCGACCGCGATCATCGCCACCGACCTGTTCGAGGGCGTGCTGATCGGTGTGGGGCTGGCCGTGGTGAAGTCGGCCTGGCAGACCTCGCACCTGCAGATCGCCGTGGAGGAGCTGGTCCTGCCGACCGGGGCCGCGCTGCACCGCGTCCGGCTCAGCGGCAACGCGACCTTCCTGCGGCTGCCCCGGCTGCTGGACGCCCTGGAGCGGCTGCCCGCCGACCGGCCGGTGGAGCTGGACTGGTCGGGCCTGCGCCACCTGGACCACGCCTGCACCGTCGCCCTCGCCGCCTGGGCCGCGCAGCACCGGGCCCGCTCGACCGCCCCGCTGGCCGTCGAACCACCGCTGCCGACGGTGGCCTGAGCCCCCGTCGGAGGCCTGAGTCCCCGTCGGAGGCCCGAGCGCCCGACGGCTCCCGACCGCGGGTCGGTGGCCGCCCGCCCGTCCGCGCGCCGACCGTCCGTCGGTTCCGCTGCCGGCGCGGGGGAGTGTCTAGCCTGGTCGCGGTCCGGGGATTCCTCCGGGCCGCGACCGGTGCCGTCGGTGCTCCCGGCGCCGTCGGTGCGGTCGGTGTGTGCAGTGCCGGTGTGAGGAGCGCAGAACGGTGATCGCGGCGTTTTCGGTGACCCCGCTGGGGATCGGTGAGGAGGTGGGCGAGGCGGTGGCCGCCGCCGTCCGGGTGGTGCGGGCGAGCGGTCTGCCCAACCGCACGGACGCGATGTTCACCAGCGTCGAGGGGGAGTGGGACGAGGTGATGCCGGTGATCAGGGAGGCGATCGAGGCGGTGAAGGCCTACAGCGGCCGGGTGAGCACGGTCATCAAGATCGACGACCGGGCCGGGGTGACCGACGGCCTCACCGGCAAGGTCGCCTCGGTGGAACGGCACCTGGCGGAGGGCTGACCGCAGGCGGTCGGCCCGCCGCACTGCCGCGCCCGTGCCCGCCGGACGCGCGCCGGTCGGGTCGGAACGGTCGGCCGACCGTTCCGACCTTGACCGGTCAGTCGGCCGGTTGGTCAGCCGGTCAGCCGGTGGGCCCGGGCCGGGCGCCGGCCGGGGCGGGCTCGGCGGGCGCGGGTGCGTCGGCGTGCCGGGTGAGCAGCCGGTCCAGTGCGAACGGGCCGGAGCCCAGCACCGCGATGGCGAGGAAGGCCCAGCAGAACATCACGGAAGGCTCGCCGCCGTTCTGCAGCGGTAGCAGGGCGTGCTCCTGGTGGACGGTGAAGTAGGCGTAGGCCATCGAGCCGGAGCAGATCAGGGCGGCCGCCCTGGTGCCGACGCCGAGCACCACCAGGGTGCCGCCGACCAGCTGGATCAGTGCGGCCCACCAGCCGGGCCACTGCCCGGCCGGGACGGTGCCGCCGCCCTTCGCGCCGCCGAGGACGCCGAAGAGCGAGGCGGCGCCGTGGCAGGCGAAGAGCAGTCCGACGACGGCCCGAAAGGCCGTCAGGACGAGTGGGCGGGCGGCCTCGGCGGCCTGCCGGCGGGTGGCGGGGAGGTTCAGGGACATGGAAACGCCTCCTGTGGGGGGAGGAGGTACGGGGCGGTAAGGGTAGCTTTGGTCTAGTCCACTTGGCAATGCTCCGTCAAATGTCGATCACGCCCCCTCTTCGACCTTTCTTGACCGATCGATCTGGAAAGGGTTAGCGTCCTCCCATGGCGCGAACGAAGGAATTCGACCCGGACGCGGCGCTTCAGGCGGCGCTCGAGCTGTTCTGGCGGCGCGGCTACGAGGCCACCTCGATGGCCGACCTGGTGGAGGGGCTCGGGATCGCCCGGGCGAGCATCTACGCCACCTTCGGCAGCAAGCGCGAGCTCTACCTGCGCGCGCTGGAGCGCTACGCCGAGCAGACCGACCCGGTGCTGCTCGCCGAGCTCTCCCAGCCCGGGCCGGTGCTGCCGGCCGTCCGCGCGCTGGTCCGTCGGTACGCGACGGCCTCCGCCGAGGACGGGCTGAAGCGCGGTTGCTTCGTCACCAACACCGCGGTCGAGCTCGGTCCGCACGACGAGGCGGCGGCCCGCCGGGTGGCGGCCAGCCTCGGGCACCTGGAGACGGTGCTGGTCGCCGCGCTGGTGCGCGCCGAGGCACAGGGGGAGCTGCCCGCCGGGCGGGAACCCCGGGCGCTGGCCCGGATGCTGATGGTGCTGTTGCAGGGCATGCGGGTGATGGGGAAGACCGTCGACGGGGCGGCCAGGGTGCGGGACGCCGCCGAGCAGGCGCTGGTGCTGCTCGACTGACCCGCCCGCCGGGGGCGTCGGGATGCACTGCTGTGTCGATACTGGACCGAACGGTCGTATAAGGGGGGATTTTTTCATGGGTGCCACCACGGCCGCCCGTTCCGGCTTCGCGCTGCTCGGCGGCGTCCAGGCCACGCTGATCTTCACCATCGTGATCCTCTCCGTGCCGCTGCCCCTGGTGGCCCGGGAGTTCGGCCTCGGCCCGTCCGGCGTGCTGCTGCTCAGCGCCGCCTACGGACTCTCGTTCAGCTCCCTGCTCCTGCTCGGCGGCCGACTCACCGACCGCCACGGCGGCCGGCCCGTCCTGCGGGCGGGGCTCGCCCTGCTCGCCGTCGCCTCGCTCGGCTGCGCCCTCGCCCCCGGCCAGTCGGCCCTCCTCGCCGGCCGCTTCGCCCAGGGCGTCGGCGCGGCCCTCGCCGCACCCGCCGCCGTCGCGGTGGTCCGCGTGCTGCGCCCCGGACCCGCGGACCACCGGCGGGCGATGGCCGCCTGGGGAGGCCTCTCGGTGCTCGGTGCCACGGCGGGCAACCTGCTCTCCGGCGCGGTCACCGCCTGGGTCTCCTGGCGCTGGCTCTTCGCGGTGCCCGTACTGGTCTCCCTGCTCGGGCTCGCCCGCTCCGGCTCGCTGCCGCCCGCCGCTCCCGCCGGTCGTCGCCCGGCCCTGGACCTGCGCGGCGCCGTACTCGCCACCGCCGGTGTCTGTGCGGCGAGTTACGGCCTGGTGGCGTCCACCGAACACGGCTGGTCCGCGCCCGCCGTGATCGGCCCGCTGGCCGTCGGGCTCGCCCTGCTGCTCGGCTTCGCCGCCGCCCAGCGCCGCGCCGCCGACCCGCTGCTGCCGGCCGGCTTCCTTACCGACCGGCGCCGGGCCACCGCGCTCGCCGCCGTCACGGCCACTGCGACCGCCACCGCGCTGACCTTCCTGATGCTCGCCCTCTACCTCCAACAGCAGCGCGGCTGGGGCACCCTGGCCACCTCGGCCGCCTTCCTGCCGTACGCCGCGGCCCTGCTGCTGGCCGGCCGCCTCGCCGCCCCGCTGACCGCCCGGTACGGCGCCGCCGCGGTCACCACCGCCGGTCTCGCCCTCGCGGCCGCCGGCCTCGGGCTGCTGGCCGGCCTCACCCCCGGCAGCGGCTACGCCACCGGGCTGCTGCCCGGGCTGCTCCTGCTGCCCGCCGGCGCCGCGGCCGCCTTCGCCGGCTCCGCGGTGCTCGCCACCGGGGGCGTGCCGCCCGAACGGACCGGCCTCGCCGCGGGTGTCCTCAACACGGCCATGGAACTCGGCCCCACCACCGGCGTCGCCGCCCTGATGGCGCTCGCCGCCACCCGCCCGACCGTCGTCGGCGGCTACGCCGCGGCGTTCGCGGCGGCCGCCGCGGGGCTGGCGCTCACCGCCGTCGCGGTCGCCGCCCTGCCCCGAACCAGCACCACGACCGCAAGCACCGATCACCCCGAGGAGTACTCGTCATGACCACGCGTTTCGCCGACACGTCCGTCCTGGTCACCGGAGGCGGCAGCGGCATCGGCCGGGCCATCGCCCTCGCCTTCGCCCGGGAGGGAGCCCGGGTCGCCGTCGCGGGCCGCAGCGCCGGACCGCTCGCCGGGACGGTCGAGCTGATCGAGGAGGCCGGCGGCACGGCCGTAGCCCTGACCGGTGACGTGACCGACGGCCGGGACGCGGCCCGGCTGGTCCGCGAGACCGTCGAGGCGTTCGGCGCCCTGGACGTCGCCGTCAACAACGCCGGTGTGCTCGGCGCCGTCGGCCCGGTCGCCGAGATCGACGCGCAGGAGTGGGAGCGGGTCCTCACCGTCAACGTGACCGGCACCCTGCTCGCCATGCAGCACCAGATCGCCCACATGCGGGCCCACGGCGGCGGCGCGATCGTCAACGTCTCCTCCAACGTCGGCGCCCACATGCGGATCCCCGGCCTCGCGGCCTACGCGGCCAGCAAGGCCGCCGTCACCGCGCTGACCCGCACCGCCGCGCTGGACCACATCGCCGACGGCGTCCGGATCAACCTGGTCAGCCCCGGCCCGGTGGACACCCCGATGTCCAGCCGCCCCGGCGAGAGCGCCGCCGACAAGGCGGACCGGATGAAGTCCACCGTCCCGGTCGGCCGCCCGGGCGAGGTCGGCGAGATCGCCGCCGCCGTCCTCCACCTCGCCTCGCCGGAGGCCGGCTACACCGTCGGCGCCGACCTGGTCCTGGACGGCGGCATCACCGGCTGATCCCGCACAGGCGTCCCCGACGGCGGACCCGAGGGCCCGACGACCGGTCACCGACCGGTCGCCGAGCCCTCGTCCGTCGTCCCCCGCCCGGTCGGCGACCGGGCCCGCCCGGGGCCCGCGCCCCTCCGCGCGCGGCTGCCCCGGTGGGCGCCGCACCGCGCGTGCCCGGTCGGCCGGAATCTGACGCGAACGCGTAATCCTGCTGACACTCGTTGCTCATCGTGAGGTTTCCGACGCGTCGTGTGGGCAAGACACGGTTTCGGCCGGAACCGACGCAACGAAAGGCGGACGCGCCAACCCATGCCGACCGCACCGCACAACGCGCCCCACCCGGGCCGCCGGAGCCGCTGGGGCGAACACGGGCTCGCCTGGGCCTTCCTGCTGCCCTCCCTGGTGGTCTTCGTCCTGTTCATCGGCTACCCGCTGGGACGGACGGTCTACCTGAGCGGCCACGCCAACGACCTCTTCGGCGCGCCCTCCCGCTACGTCGGGGCGAAGCACTACACGGACCTGCTGACCTCGGCGGACTTCCGGCGCACCCTGGTCACCACCGCCCTGTTCACCCTGTTCACGGTGCTGCCCGGGGTGCTGGGCGCGCTGGCGCTGGTGCTGCTGCTGGAGAACCGGATCAGGGGCGTGCGGCTGCTGCGCTCGGCCTTCGCGCTGCCCTTCGCCTTCTCGGTGGCCAGCGCCTCCGTGGTCTTCGCGGTGTTCTTCAACCCGGCCAGCGGGGTGCTCAACGGCCTGCTCTCGCACCTCGGGCGGGGGCCGATCGGCTGGCTGACCGACTCCCGTTACGCGCTGCTCTCGGTGGCCCTCACCACGGTCTGGATGAGCCTGGGCTACAACGTCCTGGTGCTCTCCGCCGGCATCGGTTCGATCCCGCCGGAGATCGTGGAGGCGGCGCGCATCGACGGGGCGTCGGGCCTGCGACTGGCCCGTTCGATCACCGTGCCGATGCTCGGGCCGCACCTCTTCTTCCTGACCGTGGTCTCCACCGTGCACGCGCTGCAGAGTTTCGGCCAGATCCACATCCTCACCAAGGGCGGCCCGGACGGCGCCACCCGCACGCTCGTCTACTCCGTCTACGAGAAGGCCTTCGCCTACGGCTCCAGCGACTTCGGCACGGCCAGCGCCCAGGCCGTGGTGCTGCTGGTGGTCGTCCTCGCCTGTACGGCGGTCCAGTTCGGCGTCCTGGAGCGGAAGGTGCACTACGCATGACGACCCTCGCCACCGAGGCCCGGGCGGAGACCGGGAGCGAGTCCGGGGCGCCGCCGCGCCGGCGCCCCCTGGCCGGCCGCTCGCCGCGCGACCTGATCGGCCGCGCCGCCGTCCACCTGCTGCTCGCCGTCGCCGTCGTCACCGTGGCCTTCCCGGTGTACTACGCCGTCGCCGGTGCCTTCATGGGCCCGTCCGAGCTCTCCTCCTACCCGCCGGCACTCGTCCCGCACTCCGTCACCGGGCGGAACTTCGCCGGAGCCGTCGACACCGTCCCGCTGGCCCGGCAGTACGCCAACTCGGCGATCACGGCGACGGTCATCACGCTCGCCCAGCTGTTCACCTCGATCCTGGCCGCGTACGCCTTCGTCTTCCTGCCGCTCAGGGCGCGGGCCGCGGTGTTCGGGGTGTTCCTGGCGACGCTGATGGTCCCCTGGGAGGCCATCATCATCCCCAACTACCTGACGCTGTCGGGCTGGGGGCTGGGCAACACCTACTTCGGCCTGGTACTGCCCTTCCTCGCCTCCGGCTTCGGCACCTTCATGCTGCGGCAGGCCTTCCGCCAGCTGCCCGGGGAACTGCGGGACGCCGCGCGGATCGACGGCGCGGGGCACTGGCGGTTCCTGTGGCGGATCGTCGTCCCGCTCAACAAGCCCGCCCTGGCGGCGCTGTCGATCTACGTCTTCCTCTCCGCCTGGAACCAGTACTTCTGGCCGCTGATCATCACCCGCACGGCGAACATGCAGACCCTGCAGATCGGCCTCACCTCGTTGCGCGACTCCGAGATGTCGGACCCGGGCCTGATCCTGGCCGGCGTCGTGCTCTCCCTGCTGCCCACCCTCGCCCTGGTGGTGTTCGGCCAGCGCTTCATCGTCCGCGGGCTGACCGCGGGCGCCGTCCGCTGAGCCGTCGACCCGGAGCCCTCCGGCCGGTCGCTCCCGTACCGGGCACCGAGCACCGGGCACCGAGCACCGCGCACCTCGCACCGCGGGTTCCGGCTCCCGCCGCCCGTCCCGTCCGTCCGTCCGCGCCCGTCCCTCCCGACAGAGAGAGAACCCCGTGAACAAGAGTGCCCGCGCGCTCGCGGCCCTGCTGGTGGCCGGCCTGTCCCTGACCGCCTGCAGCTCCGGCGACTCCACCGCCGGCTCCGGCGGCTCCTCCGACGCCGCCCCCGGCGCCCAGGCGCTCGACCAAGCCACCGGTGTCACCGGCGTCGAGTTCTGGCACTCGATGACCGGCAAGAACGCCGAGGTCCTCACCGGCCTGGTCGGCCAGTTCAACGCGGCCCACCAGGGCAAGATCGAGATCAAGGCGCAGTTCCAGGGCAAGTACGACGACCTGGTCGCCAAGTACAAGGCGGCGGTGCAGCAGAAGGGCACCCCTGCGCTGGTGCAGGTCTACGACATCGGCACCCGGTTCATGATCGACTCCAAGCAGACCGTCCCGGCCCAGGCCTTCGCCGACAAGGACGGCTACCCGCTGGACGACCTCGACGCGAACATCCGCAACTACTACTCGGTCGGCGGCAAGCTCGTCTCGATGCCGTTCAACTCCTCCATGCCGCTGCTCTACCTCAACACCGACGCCTTCAAGGAGGCCGGCCTCGACCCGGCCCAGCCGCCCAAGGACCTCGCCGAGCTCGGCGAGCTGGCGAAGAAGCTGACCAAGAAGGACGCCGACGGCAAGACCGTCCGCTACGGCTTCGGCGCCGCGATCTACGGCTGGTTCGTCGAGCAGCTGCTCGCCGAGTCCGGCACCATGTACTGCGACCAGGACAACGGCCGTGGCAACAAGGCGGGCAAGGCGGTCTTCGACTCCGCCCAGGGCGCGCAGATCGTCCAGTGGTGGGCCGACCTGGTGAAGGGCGGCTACGCGGCCAACACCGGCCGCACCACGGACGACGCGCAGGCCGCCTTCAAGGCCGGCACCGTCGCCATGCACCTGGAGTCCACCGGCGTGCTGCGCGGCTACACCGAGGCCGCCAAGTTCACCGTCGGCACGGCCGCGTTCCCCAAGGTCGCGGCCACCGACCAGGGCGGCCCGGTGATCGGCGGCGCCTCGCTGTGGATCAGCGGCCCCGGCCACTCCGACGCCGAGAAGCGCGCGGCCTGGGAGTTCGAGAAGTTCCTCACCGCGCCCGAGCAGCAGGCCGTCTGGCACACCGGCACGGGCTACTTCCCGGTCAACCGCAAGTCCCTGGACGACCCCAAGGACAAGGAGTGGGTGGCCAAGTACCCGCAGTTCCAGACCGCCATCGACCAGCTCAAGGCGACCAAGCCGTCCCCGGCCACGGCCGGTTGTCTGCTCGGCGTGATGCCGCAGGCCCGCAAGGGCGTGGAGACCGCCATCGAGCAGACCATCGCCGGCTCGAAGAGCGCCCAGCAGGCGCTCACCGACGCGGCCAAGGAGCTCCAGCCCGCGATCGAGAGCTACAACAGCTCGGTCGGCTGACCCAGCCGCCCCACGACGGCCCGCCCGGCGCGGCACCACCGCCCGGGCGGGCCGTCGTGCGCCAGCCTTCGTGCGTCGAACGCCGTGGGTCGGCCGTCGTGCGTCAGCCGCCGTGGGGCAGCCGTCATGGGGCAGCCGTCGTGGGTCGAACGCCGTGCGTCGGCCGTCACGCCTCGGCCGTCGTGGTCCGTGCGCCGCGCACTCCTTCGCGCACCGGCCGTCGGGCGTCAGGCCGACAGTGCCTCGCCGCCCCCGGGCAGCACGCACGCCGCGGCGAGCTCGTCGAGGGAGAGGTCCAGCGCGAACGCCAGCGCCGCGATGGTGAAGAACGACGGGGTCGGCGCCCGGCCGGTCTCGATCTTGCGCAGCGTCTCCGCCGAGACTCCGGCCACGGCAGCCACCTCGACCATGCTGCGCTCGCCACGCGCCCCGCGCAGCAGCGCGCCGAAGCGCTCGCCGCGCTCGCGCTCCCACGGGGTCAGCGGAGTCCTCACCATGCCGCCGATTCTAGGCCCTCGCCGGCGGCCCCCGCGGGCCCGGCCCCTCCGGGCCGGTGTCCAGGGGCCACCAGGCCGTGATAGAAATACCGGTATAAGAATTGGAGCAAGGGGAGTCGCATCACCATGGTCGAAATCAAGACGGACGCCGCCCTGGAGGCCATGCGGGAGGCCGGGCGGGTCGTCGCCGACGCCCTCGCCGCGGTCGAGGCCGCGGCGGCGGAGGGCGTCAGCCTGCTGGACCTGGACGAGGTGGCACGCGGGGTGCTGCGGGCCGCCGGGGCCACCTCGCCGTTCCTGGGCTACCGCCCCGACTTCGCGCCGGTGCCCTTCCCCGCCGTCATCTGCGCCTCCGTGAACGACGCCGTCGTGCACGGCGTCCCGGACGGCTACCGGCTGCGCGACGGGGACCTGGTGAGCATCGACTGCGGCGCCGTCCTGGACGGCTGGGCCGGGGACGCCGCCGTCAGCTTCACCGTCGGCACCGCCCGCCCCGAGGACACCGCCCTGATCGAGACCGCCCGGCGGGCCCTGGCCGCCGGGATCGCCGCCGCCGTGGTCGGCAACCGCACCGGCGACATCGGGCACGCCATCGGCGCCGTCGCCCGGGCCGGCCGCTACGGACTGCTGGAGGGCTTCGGCGGCCACGGCATCGGGCGCCGCATGCACGAGGACCCGCACGTCCCCAACGAGGGCCGCCCGGGCCGGGGCTACCCGCTGCGGCCCGGCCTGGTGCTGGCCATCGAACCGATGCTCATCGCCGGCGGCCGGGACGACTACGGCACCGACCCGGACGGCTGGACGCTGCGCACCAACGACGGCAGCCGGGCCGCCCACGTCGAGCACACCGTCGCCATCACCGAGGACGGGCCGCGCATCCTCACCGTCCGTTGATCCCGTGGGGCCCGGCCGGGGCCCGGAAGCCCGTCGCGGCCGGAAATAACCATTCGTCACGAACCTTCCGTGTGACTACAGTTGGCGCGCTCGATCCAACGAACTGGTCCTCGATCGGAAGGCATTCCGGCATGAAGCTCAGCACGTTCAAGGGATCGTCGATCCGGCGAACCGCCTCCCGCGCCGCCCTGGTCGTCGGCGCGGCGGCGACGGCCCTCGGCCTGACGGCCACCGCGGCCGTCGCGGACACCACCGCGGCCAACTTCACGCTCAGCCAGCCCAACTGGCGCTGCGGGGAGTCCCGCATCTCCGGTAACACCAGGCTGACGTTCCAGTGCGACGGCAACCTGGTGCTCTACTACGGCGGGCAGGCGCTCTGGGCGAGCGGCACCTACTGGGGCAACTACATCCCCACCCAGGTCGACTGGTCGCAGAGCGGCTACATCATCCTGATCGACGACTTCGGGCACCACCTCTGCACCATCGGCGCGACCAACTCCGCGCCGGGCGGGCGGGCCAGGATCCAGGACGACGGCAACTTCGTCTTCTACAAGACCAACGGCGGTGCCGCCTGGGCGAGCAACACCTACGGCGCGGGCCAGGGCAACGTGGACTACTGCCACAGCTGACCGGCCCGCGCCTCGGCGCGGGGCGCGGGTGGCCGGAAGCCGGGCACCCGGCTTCCGGCCACCCGGTGGCCCCGCCGGGGTGCCCGGTAGGCTCGGCGGCGTGACCAAAGGTGTGATGTTCGACTTCTCCGGCACCCTCTTCCGGGTCGCCTCGACCGCCCAATGGCTTGACGCCTTCACCGCCGCCGCCGGCCCGGCGCTGAACGCCCGCGAACGCGCCGAACTGCTGGGGCGGCTGGAGGAGTTCGGGGCCCTGCCCGGCGGAGTGCCGCCGCGCCACGTCCCCGCGGAGGTCGCGGAGGCCTGGCGCACCCGCGACCTCACGCCCGAACGGCACCGTGCCGCGTACACCGCGCTCACCCGCGCGGCGGAGCCGCCCGCGGCCCTCGACGTCGACGCGCTCTACGACACCCACATGGCGCCGGAGAGCTGGCGCCCGTACCCGGACACCGCGCCGGTGCTGCGCGAACTGCGCCGCCGGGGCGTGCCGGTCGCGGTCGTCAGCAACATCGGCTGGGACCTGCGGCCGGTCTTCCGGGCCCACGGGCTGGACGGCCTCGTCGACGCCTACGTGCTCTCCTTCGAGCTCGGCGTCCAGAAGCCCGATCCGGCGATCTTCGAGGCCGCCTGCGAGCACCTCGGCCTGGCCCCGGCCGAGGTGCTGATGGTCGGCGACGACCGCACCTGCGACGGCGGCGCGACCGCCCTCGGCTGCGGTTTCCACCCGGTGGAGCACCTGCCGGTCGAGCAGCGCCCGGCCGGTCTCACCCCGCTGCTCGACCGGTTCGCCTGACCGCGCCCCGGACGGGCGTCCCGGCGCGACGCGACGCAGGTCACAGCCCGGCGCCCGGACGCCCGGAGTAGCGTGCGGGGCATGACCGATCAGGACTTCACGACGCGGATCACCGTCCGCGGGTACGAGACCGACGCCCAGGGCCACCTCAACCAGGCGGTCTACCTCCAGTACGCCGAGCACGCCCGCTGGGAGTACCTGCAGGCGGCCGGCATCCGGCAGGCCGAACTGGTGGCCAAGGGGGTGGGCCCGGTCGTGCTGGAGACCACGGTCAAGTACCTGCGGGAGCTGCGCGCGGGCGACGCGGTGGACGTGAGCTGCGCGTTCGTCTGGCGGGGCGGCAAGACCTTCCAGGTGGTGCAGCGCCTGACCCGGGCGGACGGCGTGCTCGCCGCCGAGGTGACCGGGGTCGGCGGCATCCTGGACCTCGCCGAGCGCCGCCTGGTCGCCGACCCGCGCGAGCCGCTGCGCGCGCTGGCCGCCGAACCGAAGCTGCTCGGCCTCTGAACCCCCGGCGGCGCGTGCCCCGATCCGCGGTGCTCGCGCGTGCCTGACAGTCCGCCAGGAGCGGTGCCGGGCCGGGGGATTGCCCCACCCCCGACCGGCCCGCTGCCCGGATGGGCCGGCCGCCCCCGGCGCAGCAGACTTCCCGGCATGCCGAACATCAACCGCACCCTCGCCGCCGCCACCGCGGCCGCCGCCCTCGCCGTCACCGCCCTGGTCGCCCAGCCGGCCGCGGCGGGCCCGGAGACCGCGGGGCGGGACCGCCTCGCCTGGACGTCCTGCCAGGGCGGCGCCGATCCCCGCCAGCAGTGCGCCACCGTCAGCGTCCCGCTGGACTACGCCCACCCGGAGGGCGAGCGGATCACCCTCGCCGTCTCCCGGATCGCGTCGGCGAAGCCGGGCCTGCGCCGGGGCGTGCTGCTGACCGTGCCGGGCGGGCCGGGCGGTTCCGGCGTCGACGTCCCGAGCAGTGCGGTGAAGCGCCTGCCGCAGTCCGTCCTGGACCGCTACGACCTGGTCGGCTTCGACCCGCGCGGGGTGGGTCGCTCCACCCCGGTCAACTGCGGCCTGGAGCACGACGACCTCGCCATGGTGAAGCTGCGCCCGTGGCCGGCCGCGGACGGCTCCGTCGACGGGAACCTGGCCACCGCCCGCAGGGTCGCCGAGACCTGCGCCCGCAACGGCGGCCCGGTGCTGCGCAGCATCTCCACCCGCAACGAGGCCCGGGACATCGACCGGATCCGGGAGGCCCTCGGCGAGCGCCGGCTCTCCGCCTGGGGCACCTCCTACGGCACGTACGCGGGGGCGGTGTACGCCACCCTGTTCCCCGGGCGCACCGACCGGATCGTGCTGGACAGCAACGACGACCCGGACCCGGCGCGGGTGGGGCGCGGCTGGCTGGCCGCCTTCGGACAGGGCGCCGAGGACCGCTTCCCGGACTTCGCCAGGTGGGCGTCGGCCCCCGGGAACCCGGACCGCCTCGCGGACACCCCGGAGGAGGTCCGCCCGCTCTTCCTGGACCTCGCGGCCCGCCTGGACGCCGTACCGCTGCCCTGGCCGGGCGCCAACCCGGCCGAACTGAACGGCAACGTGCTGCGCGAGACGATGCTGGAGAGCCTGTACGCGGACGCCAGGTTCCCCGGTCTGGCCCGGCTGGTGCTGGCGGCCCTGGGCCGCCGGCCGCTGCCCGCCCCCGTGGCGCCGCCCGAGCAGGTGCTGCAGAACACCATCGCGGTCTCCGTGGGCACGCTCTGCAACGACGTCTCCTGGCCCGCCGACCCGGCCGCCCTCGCCGAGGACGTGGCCGCCGAGCGCGCCGCCCGGCCACTGACCGCGGGCATGCCGGTGAACGCGATGCCGTGCGCCTTCTGGCCGTTCGCGCCCGCCGAGCCGCCGGTGCGGGTGACCGACCGGGGCCCGGCGAACGTCCTGCTGGCGCAGAACCTGCGCGACCCGGCCACCCCGTACCGGGGCGCGCTCCGGCTGCGCGCCGCGCTGGGGGAGCGGGCCCGGATGGTCACGGTGGACTCCGGCGGCCACGACGTGTACGTGGCGAACGGGAACGCCTGCGGTGACGCGGTGGTGACGGACTTCCTGGTCACCGGCCGTCGACCGGCCGCGGACACCTTCTGCCCGGCGGGCTGACCGGGCCGGGCCGGACCGCACTGCGGCGGTGCCGGGGTGACGGACCGTGGACGAACGGCCCTTGCCCCGGCGCGACCGCCCGTGCGACCGACTGGAATGAGCCGAATCTGTGGCGGATTTGTGACAAAGGTTGGCCAACACCCCGCCCTCGCAGGCGATTCGCGGCCGTAGTGTTCCAGCTATGTCACGGAAGAGTCGCATACCTGCCCCGGACGCGGGCGACACCTGGGTGCCGCGCCCCCGGCGCCGTGTGACCCCCCTCGGATTCCTGGGCCACACGGTCACCTTCCTCGGCAGCTGCACCCTCGGCGGGGTGCTGCTGGCCGGCCTGGTCCTCCCCGCGGCCGGCGCGGTCGGGCTGGGCGCGAAGAGCGGCGCCGAGAGCTTCGAGAGCATCCCCGACGACTTCAAGACCCCTCCGCTGACCCAGGCGACGCAGATCTACGACGCCAAGGGCGGCCTGATCGCCAAGGTCTACGAGCGCGACCGCACGGTCATCCCGGCCGAGCAGATGTCGCCGCTGATCCGTCAGGCACAGGTGGACATCGAGGACGCCCGGTTCTACGAGCACGGCGCCGTCGACCTCAAGGGCATCCTGCGGGCGGTCACCAAGAACGCCGAGAGCGGCGCGGCCGTGCAGGGCGCGTCGACGCTGACCCAGCAGTACGTGAAGAACGTGAACGTGGAGAAGGCGGGCGACGACCCGGTCGCGGTCCTGGAGGCGCAGCGCAAGACCCTGGGCCGCAAGATCCAGGAACTCCGGTACGCCATCAAGCTGGAGGAGGACCTGACCAAGGAGCAGATCCTCACCAACTACCTCAACATCACCTTCTACGGCCACCAGGCGTACGGCATCGAGGCCGCCTCCCAGCGGTACTTCAGCAAGGACGCCAAGGACCTCACCCTCCCCGAGGCGGCCATGCTCGCCGGGCTGGTGCAGAACCCCTCCCAGTACGACCCGAAGCTGCACCCGGTGGCCGCCCAGAAGCGCCGCGACACCGTCCTCGACAAGATGGTCGAGAACAAGCACATCACCGCGGACCAGGCCAGGGAGGCGAAGGCCGCCCCGCTCGGCCTGAAGTACAAGGACCCGCAGAACGGCTGCATCACCGCCAAGGCCGGCATGGGCTTCTTCTGCGACTACGTGCGCCACGTCGTCAAGCAGGACCCGGTGTTCGGCAAGAACGCCGCCGACCGCAAGAAGCTCTGGGACCAGGGCGGCCTGAACATCTACACCACGCTGGACCCGGAGAAGCAGGCCGCCGCCCAGAACGCCGTCTCCCAGCAGGTGTACGTCACCGACCCGGTGTCGGCGGCGATCACGATGGTCGAGCCCGGCACCGGAAAGATCCTGGCGATGGCCCAGACCCGCCCCTACGGCCTCGCGAAGGAGAAGAACGAGACCGTCGTCAACTACAACGTGGACGCGGCGATGGGCGGCGGCATCGGCTTCCAGCCCGGCTCCAACTTCAAGCCGATCGTGGCCGCCGCCGCCCTGGAGGCCGGCCTGTCGCCCACCCAGCGGTACGACTCCCCGAACCGCATGGACTGGCCGACGATGAAGACCTGCGACGGCACCTGGAAGAACCTCAGCAAGGGCAAGAAGGAGGGCAGCATCCCCAACGAGAGCGCGCGCGAGGTCGGCCCGTACGAGCTCAAGGAGGCGATGGCGCTCTCGGTCAACACCTACTTCGTGCAGATGGAGCAGGAGATCGGCCTCTGCGCCGTCAAGCAGATGGCCAACAAGCTGGGCGTGGCGGGGAAGGCGAGCGGCGACCCGCTGCAGGAGGTGCCCGCCCTCGGCCTCGGCACGCAGGAGGTGAGCCCGCTGGTGATGGCCGATGTGTACGCCACCTTCGCCGCCCGCGGCAGCTACTGCGCGCCGCTGGCGATCAACCGGATCACCACCGTGGACGGCAAGGACGTTCCGGTCAGCCCGGCCAAGTGCTCCGACGTGATGTCGCAGAGCACCGCCGACGTGATCAACAGCGTGCTGCTCGGCGTGACGGAGAAGGGCACCGCCAAGGACCTCGGCCTGGAGGACGGCCGCCAGATCGCCGGCAAGACCGGGACCACGGACGAGAAGAAGTCCGCCTGGTTCACCGGCTACACCGGCAACCTGGCCGCCTCGGTCTGGCTGGGCAGCCCGGGCACCAAGGTGCCGATGAAGAACATCCGGATCGGCGGCCACTACCAGCAGGAGGTGTTCGGGGCGACCGGCCCCGGCCCGATCTGGCAGCAGGCGATGGAGGAGGCCGTCCGGACCATGCCGGAGAAGGACTTCCCGACCGTGTACATCCCGGACCCGCCCAAGCGCGACCCGGCCTGCAGCACGCCCAGCGGGTCCGCCACCCCGACCTGCACGTCCGGCGGGAAGCCGCGCTCCACCAACAGCCCGGTGGGCCGGGCGGGGTCGGCCACCCCGACGGCGCCGGCCGCCCCGCAGGACCCGGAGGACCACTGAACGACGGCGGCCGGTGATCGCCGCCGGCCGGTGGACCGAGGCGATGCGAACCCCGCGGCCCCGCATGAGTACCCGTACTCATGCGGGGCCGCGGTCCGACGGCGCACGATGGCGCCATGCCGCACAGCATCCTCGGAGTCCCCGCCGTGTTCTGGCCCTCGATCGGCTACCTGGCCGGGTGCCTGCCGATCGGGCTGGCCGCGGCCCGGGAACTGCGCACGGGCCGGAGCGCGACCGGCACGGCCGGCCGGTGGGCGGCCGCGGTCTGGACGATGCCCGGCTTCCCGCCGGCACTGGTCCTCAACCCGCTGCCGGACGGCACCGCGGGCCGCTTCCTCTCCGCCACCGCCGCCGGTGCGGCGGGAAACGCGGTGCTGCTGGTCCTGTTCTCACACGCCGCCGGACTGCGCTGAGGCGTCGTCCGGGCCTGGCCGGGGGACCGGGCCTGACGGACCGGACCGGGCCTGACGGACCGGACCGGCTCGACGGACTGCGCCGCGCCGCCGGAGGCGCCCCGGCGCCTACCGAGCCTCGACCGGCTCGCCGCTGTCCTGGTCCAGGTTGAAGACGCGCCGGTACGAGTCGGTGACCACGGTGATCTGGTCCCGCCCCGTCCAGCTGGCCTCCACCAGCCGGGCCTCGTCCGGGGCCCGGCCGATCTCGAGCAGCGACCAGCGCCGGGCCGACCAGCCCTCGCCGGACTCCAGCAGCACCTGCCAGCTGTCGCCCGTCCGCGCCGTGGCCGCGTAGGAGCGGTGCACCACGACCAGGGCCCGTTCGGGCCGCGCCGGGGCGGTCTCCCGGCTGCGGGTCTCGGCCGCCGCGACCTTGTGCGCGGCCAGTACGCCGAGCAGGAACACCACCCCGGCGGTCACCGTCACGGTCCGGGTGGCCGTGCGCAGGGCGGTGCGGCGGTCGCCCAGCCAGGCGGCGGCGATCAGTGCGGCCAGGGCCGCGCCGAGTAACAGCTCGGGCCGGTTCAGCAGGTCGGCGACGAGCATCAGCCCGCCCGACCGGCTCTCCCACTGCCCCTCGGTGTACAGCAGCACGGCGGCCACCCCGCCCGCCACCAGCAGCCTGACCAGGATCCGCCGGGCCTTCGGTGTCCGTTTCCTCATCGTCCCCCCGTCCGAGGTGTCACAGCTGCGCGAGCAGTTCGCGGCCCTCCGGCCGGTCACCCAGCCCCGATTCCGAGTTGAGGTGCCCGAACGCGCCCGGCTCGACGTACCGGGCACCCCACGCCCGCGCGAACTGCCGGGCCCGCTCGGGGGCGGCCCACGGGTCGTCGGAGCTGGCCACGACCACGCTCGGGAACGGGATCGGCGCCAGCGCCACCGGGCGGAAGCCCACCAGCTCCGGGACGTCCGCGGTGTCGATGTCGGCCGGAGCCACCAGCAGCGCCCCCCGCACGGCGGAGGTCCGTGCGGCCGGCGCGGTGGCCGCCCAGCGGGCCACCGCGATGCAGCCGAGGCTGTGGGCCACCAGCACCACCGCCCCGTCGGCGGCGGCCCCGGCCACCGCCGCGTCCACCCGGGCCACCCAGTCCTGCGGGTCGGGCCGGTCCCAGTCCGCCTGTACGACCCGCCGGAAGGACTCCGGCTCGGCGGCCTCCCAACGGCTCTGCCAGTGCTCCGGCCCGGAGTTCTGGTAGCCCGGCAGGACGAGGTAGGTGGTGCGGTCCGGCATGGGCTCCCCCGGGAGGCGGTCGGTCGGTGGCGGGCAGCAGGAGTCTAGGCCGCGCCCGGCCGTCCGCCGCAGCGGGGCGGTGACCCGGCGCACACGACCCATGCCCGGCGTGCCCCGCCGCTCACGCGCCGCAGCACGCCCGGTGCGCCCTGTTGCCAACGGAGGTGCCGGTGCGGGAGTTTGGACCGGCGCCACGGTGGGTGGGGACATCCGAGGGGCGTGCCAGGTCGGTCGTTCGATCATGTGGAGGGATGTCGGCGATGACATCGAAGATCCTGCTCGTCACCGGGGACGCCGCCGAGTCGCTGGAGGTGTTCTACCCGTACCAGCGGCTGCGCGAGGAGGGCTACCAGGTCGACATCGCCGCCCCGACGAAGAAGCGCCTGCAGTTCGTCGTCCACGACTTCGTCGAGGGCTACGACACCTACACCGAGAAGCCCGGCTACACCTGGCCCGCCGACCTCGCCCTCGCCGACGTCGACCCGGCCGACTACGTGGCCCTGGTCATCCCCGGCGGCCGCGCCCCCGAGTACCTGCGCAACGACCCAGACCTGCAGCGGATCGTCCGGCACTTCTTCGAGGGGGACAAGCCGGTCGCGCAGATCTGCCACGGCCCGCTGATCACCGCGGCCGCCGGGGTGCTGTCCGGCCGCCGCAGCGCCGCCTACCCGGCGCTGGAGCCGGACGTGAAGGCGGCCGGCGCCGAGTACGTCGACGGTGAGGCGGTCGTCGACGGCGTGGTCGTCTCGGCGCGTGCCTGGCCCGACCACCCGGCCTGGCTGCGGGCCTTCGTCGAGGTGCTGCGCACCAAGGCGCCGCTGGCCTGACCCGCGCCCGGCCGCCGCGCCTCCGGAACCGACCGGGGCGCGGCGGCCGGGCGCGGGTGGTCGTGGCGGGGGCGGTCGCGACGGGGGCCCGTGCGGCGGCGCCGGTGCGTACCCCTACGCTGACCGCCGACAGGAACCGCCGACCGCCACCAGGAGGACGCGCCATGGCAGAGCCGTTGATCGCCGCAGTCGGGGGCCGGGTGCCCGCCGTCGACCCGGGCGCCTTCGTCGCGCCGAACGCGGTCGTGGTGGGGGACGTGACGATCGGCGCGGGCGCCGGCGTCTGGTACGGCGCGGTGCTGCGCGGCGACGCGGAGTCCATCACCGTGGGCCGGGACAGCAACATCCAGGACAACTGCACCCTGCACGCCGATCCCGGGTTCCCGCTGGTGGTCGGCGAGCGGATCTCGGTCGGCCACAACGCGGTGCTGCACGGTTGCCTGGTCGAGGACGACGCCCTGGTCGGGATGAACGCCACCGTGCTCAACGGCGCCCGGATCGGCGCCGGGTCGCTGGTCGCGGCCGGTGCGGTGGTGCCGCAGGGCATGCAGGTGCCGCCGGGCTGCCTGGTCGCGGGCGTGCCGGCCAGGGTCCGCCGGGAGCTGACCGAGGACGAGCGGGCCGGCATCAAGTCCAACGGCCTGGGCTACCTGTTGCTGGCCGAGGCCCACCGGGAGATCGAGCCCCGGGGCGCCGGGGGCTGACGGCCGGGGCTCGCCAGTCCGGCGTCCACGCGCGAGACTGGGGTCATGTGCCGCAACATCAAGACGCTGCGACCGCCGGTGACGCCCGACGCCGACGAGGCCGACTTCCGGGCCGCCGCGCTGCAGTACGTCCGCAAGGTGTCCGGGTTCCGCGCCCCGGCGGCGCACAACCGCGAGGCCTTCGACCGGGCGGTGGACGCCGTCGCCGAGGCCACCGCCAGGCTGCTCGCCGAACTCGAGGTCCGGGGCGCACCCGCCCGGGCCGCCGAGGCCACCGCGTAGGACAGGCCCCAGCCGGGCGAGCGGCGGGCCGGCCCGCCGGGACCAGGAGATGGCGATGAACCCACCCGACCGTTACGCGCTGACCTTCCCCGGGACCCCGGGCACCCAGGCCCCGCAGGACGTCGTCGTGGTCACCCGCACCAGCGGGAAGGGCCCCGGCGGACACCCCGTGTACGAGGACGCCAGCGGCATCGTCCGCGCGGAGATCAGCGACGCCGGGGAGGTCCGGATGCTCGCCAGCGGCGGCCACCAGACGCCGCACCTGCCGGTGCACGCACAGCCGCTGCCCTGACGCGTCGACGCGGAGGTCCGCCGGCCGGATTTCGCCGAACCGCCCGGCGCGCGGTGGTGCCCGGGGCAGAATCGCCCCCATGACCACAGCGCGCTGGCAGGGCACCGTCGTCGCCGAGAGCGACCGGACGATCGTCGTCGAGGGCAACCACTACTTCCCGGCCGATTCGGTCCGGGGCGAGTTCCTGCGCCCGTCCGACACCACCACCGTGTGCGGCTGGAAGGGCACGGCCGGCTACTACACGCTGGAGGTGGACGGCCTGACCAACCCCGACGCGGCCTGGTTCTACGCGGATCCGAAGCCGGAGGCCGAGCAGGTGCGCGACCGGGTGGCCTTCTGGCGAGGGGTGGAGATCAGCGAGTAGCGCGTACCGGTGGGGCGGAGGGGGTACCCGACCCCCATGGCACTCTTCCGAAAGAACGGACGTTCGGAGCCCGAGCCGGCCGCCGCTCCCGCCGTCCCGGGGCCGGACGCCGTTCCCGAGGGCGCCCTGGCGGGCGAGCTCGCCGAACTGGTCGAGGGCGCCGAGCGGCCCCTCGGGGACTGGCAGGTCGCCGAGTACCGGGCCGAGCGCGGCCGCGCCCGTGCCCTGCTGGCCAGGACGGCGCGCCGGCTCGGGAGCGGCGGCAGGGCGGCGGCCAAGGGCGCAACGCTGGGCGGCCGGGCGCTCACCGAGCAGCTGGTGCAGACGGCGCCCCGGCTCCCGGTACGCGACCTCGCCACCCTGCGGGCCCAGCACCCCGATGCGGCCCACCCCGAGGCGCTCGCCGACCTGCTGGTGAGCGGTGCGGTCCGGGCCTCCAGCGCGCTCGGGGCGGGCGTGGGCGCGATGGCGATGCTGCCGGTGCCGCCCGCGATGGCGCTGGAGATCGCGGCCGAGACGCTCGCGGTGGCGGCCGTGGAGATCAAGCTGATCGCGGAGCTGCACGAGGTCTACGGCGCCCGGGCGCCGGGTTCCGGGGCGCAGCGCGCCGGGGCCTACCTGGGGGCCTGGGCCAACCGGCGGGGCGTGGACGCCGGGGTGCTGGCCCGGCCGGCCGGCTTCGCCGCCCTGGCGGTCGGTGCGGAGGTCCGCCAGCAGGTCAGCCGCCGGCTGACCCGCAGCTCGTTGCGCCGGCTGCCGTCGGTGACCCCGCTGCTGGTGGGGGCCGGGATCGGCGCCACCATGAACCGGCGCGACACCCGCCGACTGGCCGACGAGGTCCGCGCGGACCTGCGCGCGCGCCGCCCGGTGGAGCGCGGCTACTGGGCCGCCGCGGCGCCGGTGGTCAAGGGCGAGGCGGTCGACGGGGGCTGACGGCCACGGCGTCGACGGCTCGGACGGACGGGGCCGGCGGGGCCGGTGAGGCGGGAGCCGGGGGAGCGGCGGGCCCCGGGGCGGAGGCCGGCCCACGCCCGGGCCGGAGAGGGGGCGTGGGCCGGAGAGGGGCCGGGCTCAGGTCCCCGGTGGTCCGGGGGCGCCCGCGCCGCGGCCGGCCTTGACGGCGTTGACCATGGCCTGGTGGATCGCCCGGGCGGTGATCTCGTCGGCGGCCGCCACCGGGCTTCCCGCCACCGTGTACCAGTCCAGTGCGCCGGTGTACTGCACGGTCAGCCGGGCCTCGCCGTCCACCCAGGTGGTGTGCACGGTGAGGTCGCCGGAGATCGGGCCGACCTCGGCGGTGGTGACCCCGCCGGGCCCGCTGATGATCGACTGGGTGGTCCAGGTCGCCCACGTGGTGTGCGGGTCGACGGGCGGTCGGGTCTGCCCGCTGGTTTGATCGTGTTCGGTCATGCGCTTATCCTCCCCCGCCGGTGGGTCGCCGCCGGGGCAGCGACACCTGCGGTCACGAAGGCCGCCCGGTCCCGCCGGGCGGCCGCTGCTCACGGATGTTCAGCCGTCCACGCCCCACTCGTCCGGAGTGGGCTCGCCCTCCGCCTGGGAGGTCTCCTGCGCGTGCAGGTTCTGCATCGAGGTGACGCCCTCCTCGGGATCCGCGGCGCGGACGTCCTCGTCGCGGTCGGTGCTCACCTCGAACCGTTCGCTCATGTCGGTCATCGCGGGCTCCGTCCGATCGGCCGGCCCGGGCGCGCCTGACCGCAGGCGTGACCCGGTCGGGTCTGTCCCTCCCCTCCAGCGTGCCTCCACCCCGCCGCCGGGGCCAGCCGGGTGACCGGTCCGCGGCCGGGCGGGGGCGCCGTCCGGTCGGACTCGGCGGCCCGGCGGAGCGCCGACCGTCCGTGCAGTGCCCGTCCGTGCGGTGCCCCGCCGTCCGCCGCGAGCGTCACCAGGTGACGGGCAGCGACCGCATCCCGTAGATGAGCGCCTCGGAGCGGAACTCCAGCTCCTCCCGCGGGGCCGACAGCCGCAGGCCGGGCAGCCGGCGGAAGAGCGTGGCCAGGGCGATCTGGAGCTCCGCGCGGGCCAGCGGCTGTCCGAGGCACTGGTGCACGCCGAAGCCGAAGGCCATGTGCCGCCTGGCGTCCCGGTCCAGGTCGAGCTCGTGGACCGGTCGTCGGTCGGCGCCGCCGAAGAGCTCCTCGTCCTGGTTGGCGGTGGAGAGCAGCGCGATCACGCCCTCCCCGGCCCGGATCAGGGTGCCGCCGAGCTCGACGTCCTCCAGCGCCACCCGGGGCAGTCCGCTGTCCACGATGGTGAGGTGGCGCAGCAGCTCCTCCACCGCGCCGGGCAGTGCGGCGGGATCGGCGAGCCGGGGGATCTGGTCGGGCTGTTCGAGCAGCAGGGCGGTGGAGAGCGCGATCATGTTCGCGGTCGTCTCGTGCCCCGCGATCAGCAGCAGCAGGCCGGTGGCGGCGACCTCGCGCGGGGTGAGGTCGTCCCGGACGGCGAGCCGGCTGAGGATGTCCTCGCCCGGCTCCTCCCGCTTGCGGGAGGTGAGGTCGCCGAGGTAGTCCAGCAGCTCGTCCTGGGCGGCGGAGACCTCCTCGACCGTGCTGTGCTTGCTGAGCAGCGTCCGGCTGAGGCCCTGGAAGCGGTCCCGGTCCTGGTACGGGACGCCCAGCAGCAGGCAGATCACCAGCGAGGGGACAGGCAGGGCGAAGTCGGCGACGAGGTCGGCCCCGTCCCTGCCCCCGGTCATCCGGTCGAGCGCCTCGTCGACGATCCGCTGGATGTCGGGGCGCATCGCCTCGACCCGCTTGACCAGGAAGTCGCCGGTGACCATCCGGCGCTGCCGGGCGTGCTCGGGGTCGTCGAGCCGCAGGAAGCTGGGGGGACTGGCGAGGATCAGCTCCCGGCGGCCGGCCACCAGCATCGGGAAGGCCGGGTGGCGGATGTCCGCGCTGAACCGGCGGTCGGACAGCACGGTGCGGACCTCGGCGTAGCCGGTGGCGAGCCAGCAGGACTCGCCGCCCGGCAGGTCGGCGCGGGTGACGGCCGCGGTCGCGGCGGCCTCGGTGTAGGCGGGCGGCGGGCTGAACGGGCAGCCGGTGTCGCGCGGGGCCGGCATCGGCACGGCCCGGGTGGTGGGTGTGCTCGTCAAGGTGGGGTCTCCTTGCGTCGCGTGTCCTCGGTGGGGGAATCGGTGTCGGGAGTGATGTCGTGGTCCGGCGGCGGTCCTGGGCGCCGGCGGGCCGGCGCCCGCGGTCAGCCCGCGTCCGCGGCCGGCTGCGGCTCGGACTCCGCCGCGTGGTCGGACCCGGTCCCCGGCGCGGGCTCGACGACGCTGATCGCGCCGCCGGGGCAGAGCTGGGCTGCGAGTCTCAGCACCGCGAACTGCTCGGGCCGGAACTCGGTCTGACGGAGCCTCACCAGGCTGTCCCGGTCGTCCTGGTCGAAGATCTCGGGGGCGTTCATGACGCACATGCCGGAGCTGCAGCAGCGGTCCCGGTCGACGCTCACCTGCATGGGTGGGCACCTCTCGCCAGGGCGGCGCCGGGCGTCCGGCGGCCGCCTCTCGTTGTCATTGCCAACCTAACCGCCAGTCCTGCGTCCACGGAGGGTGCGGTGCCGGGATCGTCCAGATTGGCCGATTCGGTACGGGTTCGGAACTCGACCGCGGTACCGGAGGTTTGAATTGACGTTACTCCGTCAACGTACGGTTCACAGCCCCTCGGCGGCCGCGATTTCCCGGACGGCGGCGAGGGTGTCGGCCTCGGCCGCGGTCTTGTCCGGCCGGTAGCGCACCACCCGGGCGAACCGCAGCGCCAGCCCGGCCGGGTAGCGGGGGCTGCGCTGGACGCCGTCGAAGGCGATCTCCACGACCAGTTCCGGTCGGACCCGAACCGTCCAGTCGTCCCGGTCCGTCTCGCGGGCCAGGAGTTCGGCGGTCTGCCAGGCGAGCACCTCGTCGGTGAGCCCCTTGAAGGTCTTGCCGAGCATCACCCAGGGGGCGGCCCCGGGTTCGTCCGCCGCCCGGGCGCCCAGGTGCAGGTTGCTGAGGAACCCGCGCCGCCGCCCGCTGCCCCACTCGGCGGCCAGCACCACCAGGTCCAGGGTGTGCCGGGGCTTCACCTTGATCCATCCTGCCCCGCGGCGTCCGGCGGCGTAGCCGGCCGCCTGGTCCTTGACCAGCACGCCCTCGTGGCCGAGCGCCAGGGTGTCGCGGAAGAACGCCAGGGCCCGCTCGGTGTCGCCGGTCTCCGTCCTGGCCACCCGCAGGCCGTCCGGGACCGCCTCGGCGAGCGCCGCCCAGCGCTCCCGGCCCGGTCGGTCCACCAGGTCCTCGCCGTCCCGGTGCAGCAGGTCGAAGAAGTAGGCGTGGAGCGGGACCTCGGCCCGCAGCCGGTCCGGATCCCGGCGGGACGCGGTGCGCGCGGCGGTCTCCTGGAACGGGCGCGGCCGTCCGTCGGGCCCGAGCGCGATCGCCTCGCCGTCCAGCACCGCGGAGCGCAGCGGCAGGGCGAGCGCGGCCTCGACCACCTCGGGGACGCGCGCGGTGATGTCGTCCAGGCCGCGGGTGAACACCGCGACCTCCCCGCCGTCCCGGTGCACCTGGATCCGGACGCCGTCCAGCTTCCACTCCAGGGCGGCCGGCCCGGTGCGCTCCAGGGCCGAGACCACGTCCGGCGCGGAGGCGGCGAGCATCGGCCGCACGGCCCGGCCGACCTCCAGCCGGAACGCCGCCAGCGCGGGCACCCCGCCGCTCAGCGCGGCCTCGGCCACCGCGCGGGCCGAGCCGCGGAACATCAGCGCCCGCCGCACCTCCGCCGCCGGCACCCCGGCGGCCAGTGCGACGGCGTTGCCGACCACCGCGTCCAGCGCGCCCTGGCGCAGGTCGCCGACCAACACCGCGCGCAGGAACGCCTGCTCGACCTCCGTCGCCCGCGCGAAGAGCCCGGTGAGCAGCCGCCGCCGCTCGGCCTGCGCGCCCGTCCCGTGCACCGCGGCGATCCGCTCCAGCTCCCGTTCGGTCTCCCGCACGCCGAGGGAGGCCCCGGCGGCGGGCGGCGGCAGGTCGCGCAGGCCGGCCGGGCCGATCCCGGTGCGCAGCCGCTGCGACTCGCCCGAGAGCAGGGCCACCGCCGACGGGGCCTCGGCCGGGCCCAGCTCGCGCAGGCAGTCCGCGAGCAGCGTGGTCTTGGCCCGCCGTCCGGGTTCGGCCGCCACGGCGCGGGAGGTGAGGGCCAGGTGCCGCAGCCGCATGAGGCGCTCCTCGGGTGGTCCCGGTGCGGCCGCCGACGGATCCGGGCGGCCTGGTCCAGGATCGGCGACCGCGGCGGGCCCCGCACGGTGGCGCGCATCCGGTACACCGCCGGAGTGGAGTACGCGGACGGTCGGTCCTGTCCGCGGCGGAGATCGGCGCGGGGCCGACGGGCCGTCATGCTGGCGCCACACGCGGCCCGGCGATCCCGGGCCCGCCCGACCGAGGAGACCGAGTTGACCACCACCACCCGCTGGACCGTCGGCGCGCCGGAAGCCGCCGACTACCCCGCCTGGCGCGAACTCTTCCGCGGCTACTGCGCGTTCTACCGGGTGCCGATGCCGGAGCAGAAGGCCGAACTGGTCTGGTCCTGGCTCACCGACCCGGAGCACGAGCTGTGGGGCCTGCTGGTCCGCGACGCCGGGGGGACACCGGTCGGCCTGGCCCACTACCGCCCGTTCTCGCGCCCCCTGCACGGCGCCGTCGGCGGTTTCCTGGACGACCTGTTCGTCGCCCCCGGGGTGCGCGGCGGCGGTGCGGTGGACGAGCTGCTGGCGCGCCTGCGGGAGATCGCCGCCGAGCGCGGCTGGACCACCGTCCGCTGGATCACCGCGGACGACAACCACCGGGCCCGCAGCAAGTACGACCAGGTGGCCACCCGGACGATGTTCGTCACCTACGACATGGCCCCCGACCAGCCCTGATCCGCCGGCCCCACCGGCCGCCGGTCCACCGCGGCGGCGTGTCACCGCGGCGGCGTGTCACCGGGCGCCCGCGCCGCCGCGGACCGCGGCGGGACCGGGCCCGTGACGACTCCGCCGGACATTCGTTCGGACTTTCTGTTATCCGCGCGCCGCCGGAGGGTCTCCCAGGTGTCGGCACCCGACGGCCGACCCGGACAGAAAGCGTGGCCACGTGAACAGCGACGACAGGACGACCATCCTCCCGGCGAACGGCGCCGAGGGGGGCGTGCGGGGCGGAGCGCCCGGACGCTCCGCCCGCCGGGCCGCCCAGCGGCACGCGGAACACCACGGAGGCCGGAGCCGAAGGGGCCGGAGGCGCGGCCCGCTCGGACCGGTCACCGCGGTCGTCGCCGCGGTGGCAGGCACCGGGCTGCTCGCCGCCCTCGCCGGGGCCGGCTACGCGGCGTACGGCGGCAAGCAGACCGACCGCGACCAGGCGGGCCAGGAGGCGGTGGCGGCCGCGCTGATCGCCGCGGAGGCCGGCACGCACGACGGCATCCAGGTGCCGGGCGCCGGGGGAGCCGACTTCGGCGCGTCCGGGGCCCCGGTCAACATGTCCGCCACCGAGCCGGCGCCGACCCCGACCGGCTCCACCGCCCCGGCCTCCCCGACCGCGACCGCCACGCCCTCGCCCACCGCCACCGCGACCGCCACCACGAGCCCGACCGCCACCACGAAGCCGAGCCCGACCGCCACCGCCAAGTCCACCGGCACCCCGACCGGCACGCCGCGCAGCGGCGGGTCCGCCGCCGCGAGCACCGCCGCGCCCGCTCCGGTGGGCGGCGGCGCCTCCCCCTCGTACGCCCAGCAGGTCGTCGACCTGGTCAACGCCGAACGCGCCAAGGCCGGTTGCGGCCCGGTCACCGCCGAGTCCCGGCTGGCCAGCGCCGCCCAGTCGCACAGCGACGACATGGCGAACCGCAACTACTTCGACCACGCCAGCCCCGAGGGGTACCACGCCGACCACCGGATCGAGGCGGTCGGCTACCGCTGGAGCACCTGGGGCGAGAACATCGCCCGCGGCCAGCAGGACCCGGCCGCGGTGATGGACGCCTGGATGAACAGCCCGGGCCACCGCGCGAACATCCTGAACTGCGCGTTCAAGCAGCTCGGGGTGGGCGTGCGGACCGGGTCCGGCGGTCCGTGGTGGACCCAGGTCTTCGCCGCCCCGGCCTGATCGGCCCCCTTGGTCCAGCCTCCGGTCCAGCCCATTGGTCCAGGCCGATTTTCCGATTCCGCGAACATTGTTGTTATCTGATCACTCCCCACGGGTCTCCGAGGAGGCATCGGCGGACGGAACACGGCAAGACGGAGTGCGGACCATGAACGCTGACGTGCAGAACAGGACCGGGACCACCCTGGTACGCGCGGCCCAGGCGGGCGACCGGCAGGCGCAGGAGGCGCTGGTCGCCGCCTGGCTGCCGCTCGTCTACAACGTGGCCGGCCGCGCCCTCGGCGGCCACGCCGACGTCGACGACGTCGCCCAGGAGACGATGATCCGCGCCCTGGACGGCCTCGACGGGCTGCGCGACCCGGACTGCTTCCGGTCCTGGTTGGTCGCCATCACCATGAACCAGGTCCGCCGGCGCCACGCCGCCGGGCAGCAGCAGCCCACCGTCGGCGGCCTCGACGAGACCTGGGAGGTCCCGGACCCGCGGGCCGACTTCACCGACCTCACCATCCTGCGCCTCGGCCTCTCCGGCCAGCGCCGGGAGGTCGCCGAGGCCACCCGCTGGCTCGACCCCGACGACCGCGAACTGCTCTCCCTCTGGTGGCTGGAGGCCAGCGGCGAGCTCACCCGCGCCGAGCTCGCCGAATCCCTCGACCTGAGCCCGCAGCACACCGCCGTCCGGGTCCAGCGGATGAAGAAGCAGCTCGAAGCCGGCCGGGTCGTCGTCCGGGCCCTCGGCGCCTACCCCCGATGCCCCGAACTCGCCGAGGTCACCGTCGGGTTCGACGGCACCCCGAACTCCGTGTGGCGCAAGCGCATCGCCCGCCACATCCGCAGCTGCGTCACCTGCGACCGGCTCGGCCGCGACCTCTTCCCCGCCGAAGGACTGCTGGCCGGCCTCGCCCTCGTCCCGATCCCGTTCGACTCGCCCGCACTGCTGCACTTCCAGCACACCGCCGCCACCGTCGCCGGCGCCCAGGGCTCCGCCGCCGGCCACGGCGCCGCGGGCGCCCACGGCGGCTGGGCCGGGACGGCCGCCCGCAAGGCCGTCCTGGCGAGCGGGGCGGTCGCGGTGGTGGCCGTCACCACCCTCGCCCTGGTCTGGTCGCGCCCCGCCGAGACCCCGGTCGAGGCGGCTCCCGAGCCCACCACCCCGGCCGCCGCCCTCGACACCCCGGTGGTGGACACCCCGACGGCCACCGCCACCCCGGTCGCCGCCCCGGTCACCCTCGCCGCCACCCCGGCGCCCGCGCCGACGCCCACCGACACTCCCGCCGGCACGCCCACGCCCAGCGCGACGCCCACCGCCACCCGGTCGGTCGCGGCCCCGCCGCCCAGCCCGGAGCGGCAGCTCGTCGACCTGGTCAACGCCGAGCGCGCCAAGGTCGGCTGCGCCCCGCTGCGGATCGACACCCGGCTGCACGCCGCCGCCCAGAAGCACGCCGAGGACATGGTCGCGCGCGGGTTCTTCGACCACGTCAACCCCGACGGGGTCCGCACCGACGCCAGGATCACCGCGGCCGGCTACCGCTGGTCCCAGTGGGGCGAGAACCTCGACCGGGGGCCGACCGCGCCCGCCGTGGTGTTCACGCGCTGGATGGACGGCGGCATCCACCAGTCCAACATGCTGGACTGCGGCTTCAAGGACGTCGGCGTCGGCGTGGCCACCGGCCCGGCCGGCGGCTACTGGACCCAGGACCTGGGCGCGCCGCTGAGCTGACGCCCCGACCGGCCGGGCCGGGGCGGGCCCGGTCGGGCCCGCCGTGGTCGGAAAGCCCCTGGCCGGAGTCGCTGTGGTCGGAGGGGTCGCGGCCGGAGGGGGCCGGGGCGGCGGGCGGCCTCGCTAGGCGGGGGTGACCCCGACCAGGCCGTCCGCGGACCCGGTCACGAACCCGGTGGCCTCGCCGACGACGCCCCCGGCGTCCCCGACCTGCCCGGGCAGCGCGTCGGGCGCGCTCGTCGACGGCCCGGGCGTACCGTCCTGCCCCCCGACGGCGCTGGCGTGCGCGCTCGGCGCGGTCAGCGAGGCGACGAAGCCCACGGCGAGCGAGGCAACGGCAAGCATGCTGCGCTTCTTCATGGCAGGCCCAACGAGAATGGGCCGCCCGGGTTACGGGTCGGGGCCGACGCCGGGCGACCTTTCCGGTGGCGGGAGGTATGGGAGGGCGGTGGGATGGGGAGGGGTCGGGAATGATTCCGGCAAATCGGTCGATTCGCCGTGTGTCGGAGTCGCCGCCAGGACCTGTCAGGACCTCCACCGCGACACGAAGGGCAACCGATGCACGCAGCCGAGCTCTCCCCGGCCGTCCTCGCCGAGCTGCGCCGCCCCCGGCGCTACCCGGCCGTCTCCGTCCTGCTGCCCACCCACCGCAGCGAGCCCGAAAACAGCCAGGACCCGGTCCGTCTGCGCAACCTCGTCGCCGAGGCGAAGAACCGGTTGCACGCCGACGAGGCCGTCAGCCGGGCCGACCGGCTGGACGTCGTCGAACAGCTGGACCGCGCGCTCACCGAGGTCGACCTCGTGCACGCCGAGGACGGCCTGGTGATCTTCGCGGCGCCCGGCGAGTACCAGGTGTGGTCCCTGCCGCGCCCGGTGCCGGCCCGGGTCGTGGTGTCGGACACCTTCCTGACCCGCAACCTGGTCGCCGCCCACGCCGGGGGTGCGCCCTTCTGGGTGCTGACCGTGGCCGCCGACCGCGCCGCCCTGTTCGGGGGGAGCGGGACGACCCTGGTCGAGCACACCGGGGGAGGCTTCCCCGTCGACCACGTCCGGCCCGACTGGGACGTCGAGCGCCAGGAACGGATCGGGGACGTGCCGAGCACCTTCCGCGACGAGGAGACCCGCCGCTTCCTGCGCTCGGCCGACACCGCGCTGGCCGCCGTGCTGGAGGCGGACAACCGGCCGCTCTTCGTGCTCGGCGAGGCGGCGGCGCTCTCGCTGCTCGACGAGGTCGGCGGCGCCGCCAAGCGGGCCGCCGCCCAGGTCTCCCGCGGCGGCCTCGGCCACGCCTCCGCCGCCGCGGTGGCGGAGGCCGTCCGGGCCGCCGTCGCCGAGCAGGGCCGCAGGGCGGTGACCGAGCTGCAGGAGCGCTTGGACCAGGCCCAGGGCGTGAAGGGCCTGGCCGCCGGCATGGACGAGGTCTGGCAGTCCGTCAGCGAGGGCCGGGCCGCCGTGGTCGCGGTCGAGGAGGACTACTGGGAGCCCGTCCGGGTGACGGACAACCACCTCGTCCCGGCGCCCGCCGGTGAGCCCGACGTCCGCGAGGACATGGTCGACGAGATCGTCGAGCGTGCTCTCGACACCGGGGCCAAGGTGCAGTTCGTCCCCACCGGCGACCTCGCGTCCCGCGGCCGCATCGCCGCCGTCCTACGGTACTGACCCTCCCGGCACCGACCCGCCCGGCCTCCGGCCACCACCGTCGGCCGGCGCCGACGCGGCCCCGTGGTGCGGGCCCCGACACGTCGGGGCCCGCACGGCTGTGTCACACCGGCGGCCCGGCCAGCCCGGTCAGCCCGGGTAGAACGTCCGCCCGGCGGCACCGGAGGAGACGGACCACACCTCGGTTATCAGCCCGTCGGTGATCCGCAGGGTGTCCGTACCGCTCCTGGCCACCACCGCGCCGTCCGCGTCGACGAAACTCGCCCGGTACGGCCGGGCCACCAGGCCGGAGACCGTGCCGCCGGCCGGTTCGAGGTCGACCACCGCGACGCCCTCGGCCTCGAAGCGCAGCCCCGGACCGCGCATGGCACGCCACTGAGCGATCACCTCGGCCAGCCGCTCCGGCGTCCGCACCTCGTCGAACACCTCCGTCCCCGCCTGCGCGTACCGCAGCGTGAACTCGGGTGCCATGATCTCCGCGGCGAGCCGCAGCTCGCCGTTCCACAGCGCCGTCCACCGGTCGTAGACACCGGCTCCGACCCCCCGCAGCTCCGCACCCATGAGAAGACCCCCGTTCGTTCTCCGATTGTGTTCAGGACGCTAGCAGGGCCCACTGACAATCCGTCCCCGGCGGGCGCCGGCCGGTCCCGGCAGGGACCGTGAAGCCCCGGCGGGCGGCCGGGTCAGCCGAGGGGGGTGGGGGTTCCCCGCGACGGGGTCGCCCCCCCGACGGCCTGGATCGAGTCCAGCACCGGCTGGACCAACCCCACGGTGGCGTCGGACGGCTGCCGCAGGCACACCGTCAGCTCGATGAGCGCTGCCCGCGCGCCCGGCCGGGTGATGAGCTTGTGGCCGACGAACTCCCGGTTGCCGCCCCGCACCAGGCACGGCTTCTCCGGCGCCTGCTCGCGGGCGGTGGCCGGCTCGGCGGCGACCTTCCCGACCAGGCCCGGGTCGTCCACCTTCAGGAAGGACAGCACGGCCCCGTCGACCGGGAGCAGCTTCGGCAGCCGGCACGCGTCGGACTCCGTCGTCGGGCAGGGTGTCGGGGGGCCGGACTGCGCGGTGGCCTGCGGCGACTGGCCCGGCGGATCGGTCAGCAGGACGCCGCCCTCCGGGTCGTCGGCGTCGGAGGCCTGGGAGAACCAGCCCTGCGGGACGCGGGCGACGACGTTCCACTCCCGCAGGCCGATGGTGATCCCGACGAGCTCGTCCGGGACGGTCGGGCCGTCGGAGGGCGTGGCCGAGGCGGGTGCCGACACCGGCCCGGCAGGCCGCAGCGCCGCCCCCCGGTCCGGTGCGGGAGCGATCGCCGGCGCGGCCACCAGCGCCGCGACGAGCAGCCCTCCGGTCAGCCCGGCCGCGAGCGCGGCGGCCCGCCGCCTGCGCCGGACCCGGGCGGCCCGGGCCCGGATCCGCTCCATCCGGTCCGCCGGGTCGTCCAGCGCCGGTACGGCCCGCTGGAGCAGGATCCGCAGTTCCTCCTCCGCGGCCCCGTCGCGGTCGCCCCAGTCGTCCTCGCCGCCCGCGCGGCCGTACGCGTCGAGCGGGTCAGTACCGGTCACGAGGTCCCCCGGTGAGCAGCAGTTCCCGGCTGGGCAGCCGGCCGCGCAGCACGGACAGCGCCCGGTGCGTCTGACTCTTGACCGTGCCGGTGCTGCAGCGGAGCACCTCGGCGGTCTCCTCCACGCTGAGGTCCTCGAAGTAGCGCAGCACCACGACCGCCCGCTGACGCGGCGGCAGCGCCCGGACGGCCTGGGCGACCACCTGCTCGACCACGACCTCCTCGTACGGGTCCCCGCCCGTCGGGACGGGCTCCGGCAGCTCGCCGTGCGGCAGCTCGCCGGTCCAGCGCCGGCGCCACCACGAGACGTGGCAGTTGACCAGCACCTTGCGGGTGTAGGCCTCGGGCCGGTCGATGGCGACCCGGTCCCACTTGGGCCAGACCCGGGCGAACGCGGTCTGCAGCAGGTCCTCGGCCTGGTGCGGGTCGCCGGTCAGCAACCAGGCCACCCGGAGCAGCTTCGGGCCGCAGGCGGCGACGAACTCCTCGAAGTCCGGATTCGCATCGCTCATCGTGCCGTCCCCGCCATGGTGTCCGCGCCGTTCCCGTCGGTCGTGGCGGCCCGGCGGGCCGCGGTCGTGGTGTGCATCTCACGGCTGCTGAACGCGATGGGCGGCGCTTTCGGTTGCCCGTCGGCGCGGAGAATTTTCCGGCGGTCCGGACCGGCCCGCGGTACACGGCCCGGAACGGTGGCGCGCGGCGCCCGGAACCGTGCGTGCGCGGCGCCCGGTCCGATGACGGGGACGACGACCGGTCCTGGTCCGGGGAGCTGGACGGCCCGCGAGCCGGCCGGGACTCGGCCGGGCGGCGGGCGGGCCGTGCCACCACGATGGCCCGCCCCGCCCGGGGGACCAAGGGCGCGCACCGGGCGCCCGGGGGCACGTCGCGGCGCGACCGGGAGCGAGGGCGTGCGGGGGAGGGCGTCAGAGCGTCCCCGAGCCCTGCGGCACCCTGCCGGGGAGCCCGTGGGCGGCGGACGGCGCCTGGCCCACCGGGGCGACGGTCCAGTCGGGGTGACCGGGCATCGGCGGGGTGCGCCGCCCGTACAGCCAGTCGGTGAGGAAGCCGGTGAGGTCCTGCCCGGAGACCTCGGAGGCGGTCCGCAGGTAGTCGCGGGTGGAGGCGGTGGCGTGGCGGTGCTCGCGCAGGAAGGTGCGCTCGATCCGGTCGAAGGTCTCCGCGCCGACCCGCTCGCGCAGCGCGAACAGGACCAGGGCGCCGCCGGTGTAGCGCTGGCTGTCGAAGAGGTCGTCGGCGCCGGGTGCGGCGACCGGGCCGGAGTCGTGGCGCCACTGGTCGCCGAGGCCGTAGACCTCGCGCATCCGGTCGACCAGGGTGGTGTGGCCCGAGGCGTCGGGCCAGCCGCGCTCGTAGCGGTACGTCAGCGCGTAGAAGTCGGCGTGCCCCTCGTTGAGCCAGAGGTCCGCCCAGGTGGCCGGGGAGACGCTGTCGCCGTACCAGGAGTGCACCAGCTCGTGCATCATGTGCGAGCCGATCGCGGACTCCGGCCGGCGCAGGAAGTCCGGCTTGTAGAGGGTGAGCGTCTGGGTCTCCAGACCGGTGAAGCCGAAGGCGGCCGGGTCGTCGGTGTCGGCGGGCAGCAGTCCGTAGCTCTCGAACGGGAACGCCCCGAGGTGCCGCTCGGCCCAGGCGAGCTGGTCGGCGGTGAGCGCGAGGGCCGGTTCGAGCTCCGCGGCGCGGGCGGTCGGGACGACGTCGCGCAGCGGCAGGCCGCCCGGGCCGGGGCGTTCGCGCACCGTGTAGTCGCCGACCGAGACCTGGAGGAGTTCGGTGGCCATCGGCTCGCGGGAGACGTACCGGCGGGTGGTCCGGCCGTCGCCGAGCCGTTCGGTCTCCGTCAACTCCCCGTTGGCGACGCCCAGCAGGGGGTCGGGTGCGGTGACGGCGACGGTGAAGCGGGCCTTGTCGCTCGGGTGGTCGTTGCACGGGAAGACGGTGTGCGCGCCGTCCGGCTGGCCGGCCACCGCGAAGCCGTTCGCGGTGGGGACCCAGCCGCTGTGCGGGCGCCGGGCGTGCGGGTCGGCGGAGTACTCCACCGCGACCTGCACGGCCGTGCCGGGGTGCAGCGGCCGCGGCGGAGCGACCGTCAGCTTGGCGTCGCGGACGGTGAACCGGGCCGGGCGCCCGTCGACCCGGACGGCGCGCACCGTCAGGCCGAGCGCGTCCAGCCGCAGGCTCCGCAGGGTGCGGGACGGTCGGGCGGTGATCACCGCGGTGGCGTCCACGGTGCGGGTGTCGGCCCGGTAGTCGAACGAGAGGTCGTAGGCGAGCGCGTCGTAGCCGGTGTTGCCCAGGGAGGGGAAGACCGGATCGCCCAGGCCGTCCGCCGCGGTGGCCGTCGGGACGCTGGCGGAGAGCAGCGACGCACTGAACGCGAGCGCCACGAGGAGACCGGCGCGGGGCCTGGGCAGGGTGATCACCGTACTTCCGGGTGCTGGTGCCGGGAGACCTGGCAGCGGGGCCGGGCGCGGGGATCCGCCGGCGCGGTCGAGGCGTCGTGCGGTGGGGTGGTCGTGCGGCCCCCCGCCCCCGGGCCGCGGTGCGTGTGCGACGCACCGGGCACAGACCCTAGTGGACCGGGGGCGCCGTGCGGGCGGCTTTCCCGGAGGGCCGACGACACGCGGTCGTCCCCCGGACGGCCCACCGTGCTGGCGGCCCCGTCGCGGGCCGGATAGCGTTCGAAGTGCTTCGTCCCCTGACGGACGGGGCCACGGCCGTCGGAGAACCTGGCCAGGTCCGGCGGCCGTTCCTCGTGCCCGCGTGCAGCCCGTAGGCTGGCGAGCGAGACGCCGCCCGCGTACCGGATGCCAGGAGCCGCCGTGACCACCCCCGATCCGCACGTCCTGGTGATCGGCGAGTGCGTCGCCGACGTCGTCCGTTCGGACGGCGCCCCGGACGTGGTCCACCCCGGTGGTAGCCCGGCGAACGTCGCCTACGGGCTGGCCAGGCTGGGGCACCCGGCCACCCTGCTCACCGAACTCGGGGCGGACGCCAACGGTCGGCTGATCCGGGCTCACCTGGAGTCGGCCGGGGTGCGGGTGCGGGCCGCCGAGGTGGCCCGGACGCCGTCGGCCGTGGTGCGGCTCGACGGTCGGGGGCGGGCCCGGTACACCTTCGACATCGGCTGGACGCTGCCGCCCACCGAGCCGGCCGACCCCCCGGCGGCGATCCACCTCGGGTCGATCGCCGCGGTCACCGACCCGGGCGCCGCCGCCGTGCTCGACCTGGTCGAGCGGTGGCACGGCCGGGCGCAGATCAGCTACGACCCGAACGTGCGCCCCGCGCTGATGGGCGGGCGGGAGCGGGCCGTGCGGCGGGTGGAGCGCTGGGTGGCGCTGAGCGACGTGGTCAAGGCGAGTGACGAGGACCTGGCCTGGCTCTATCCGGGCGAGGCCGCGGAGGCGGTGGCGGAGCGCTGGCTCGCGCTCGGCCCGTCGGTGGTCGCGGTGACCCTCGGAGCCGACGGGGCCTTCGCGCTGGCCCCCGGTGGCGGACTGGTCCGGGCGGGGGCCGTACCGGTGGTGGTCGCCGACACCGTCGGCGCCGGGGACGCGTTCATGGCGGCGCTGCTGCACGCCCGCGCGGCCGGCGCGGACCTCGCGGGCTGCCTCACCCGGGCCGTCACCGCCGCGGCCCTCACCGTCGCCCGCCCCGGCGCCAACCCGCCCACGGCCGCCGAACTCGCCGCCGCCCTCGCCGCCGCCGCGTCCTAGGCAGCCCGTCCGACGAGATCCACAGGACCCGCCCGCCGCACCCGGGCCCGGCGGGGCCTACCCGGCGAGCTCCTTGCCGTACCAGACCTGGGCGTACGGGCCGCTGCTGTAGGCCGGGATCTCGTGGTACCCGTGCCGGAGGTAGAGCGAGCGGGCCTCGATCAGGTCGGTGCGGGTGTCGAGGACGATGCGGCGGGCGCCGAGGGCGCGGGCGGCGTCCTCGACGGCGGCGAGCAGCCGGGCGCCGCCGCCGGTGCCGCGCAGCGCGGGCCGGACGTAGACGCGGGTCAGTTCGACGGTGTCGGCGTCGAGCCGGCGCAGTCCGGCGCAGGCGTGGGCGGTGCCCTCGTGACGGCCGATCAGGAAGGCGCCGTCCGGCGCGGCGAGGTCGTCGCTGGGGGAGCCGGCGAGGCCGGAGGCCAGCTCCTCGGGGGTGCCCTCGCGGTCGAAGTGGAGGCGGTAGTAGCGGTTGGCGACGTCGTGGTAGTAGTCGCGCAGCAGGTCCAGGGCCTCGGGTGCGGACACGTCGGCCGTGGTGACGGTCCAGAGGTCGGTGGCGCGGGGCGTGGTCGTCGTCATGGGCGCATGATCGGTGGTCGCGCGCGTCCGCGGCAACGGGGTTTCGCCCGGTGCGGCCCCCTGGGGACCCGCGGTTCGGCAAAGGGCGGGCAAGGAGTGCGGCGCGTCGTTGCCCCGCACGGGTGACGGGGGGATTGGCGGGGGTGCACTGCTGGGGAGCAGTGCGTCTATGAACAGACCATCAGATCGTCACATTAATGAGGGTTTGAGGGGGAATCAGCGGGGGAGCGGCACCAGGGTCGTACGGACCGGCCTGCTGGCCACCGTCTGCCTCTCCGCCGTCGCCGCCGGCTGCGCCGGGCCCACGAGCCCCGCCCGACCGGACGCCGCGCCCGCCGGCGCCAACGGCGCGAAGGCCGCCCGCGCGGTCGCACCCGCGGTGCTGCCGGGCCTGGCCCGCGCCGAGGAGGAGGCCCACGGCGAGGCGGTGGCCCGCCAGGCGGCGGCCCAGCAGGCGGCCCTGGAGACCGCGCACCGCTGGGGCCTGGAGCGCCCGCCGCTGAAGACGCCCCCGCGCCCGGCGACCAGGGCCGTCCTCACCCCCGTGCAGGGCGTGAAGCTCAAGGACGGGCGGCCGCCGGTGGTGTACCGGGTGCCGACCGACGACAAGGTGGTCTTCCTGACCGTCGACGACGGTGCCGAGAAGGACCCGGAGTTCTCCCGGATGGCCGCGGAGCTCGGCATCCCGCTCAGCACCTACGTCTCCGACTACCTCGCGCGCGAGAACTACGGCTACTTCCGCGACCTGCACGCCCAGGGAGTGGAGATCAACAACCACACCATCAACCACCGCAACCTGAAGGTCCTCGACTACGAGACCCAGCGCGGTGAGATCTGCCGCCAGCAGGACCAGCTGGAGCAGCAGATCGGCGTCCGGCCCCGGCTGTTCCGCCCCCCGTACGGCGAGTACAACGACGACACCCTGCGCGCGGCGGCGTCCTGCGGGGTCGAGGCGGTGCCGATGTGGAACGAGGAGGCCTTCCCCGACCACATGGAATGGCGCTACTCGGACCGCAGGCTCCACCCGGGCGACATCATCCTCACGCACTTCCGGGGCCCCGACATCTGGAAGGCCTCCATGACGGACCTGCTGCGCAAGGTCGTCAACGACGTCACCGCCGAGGGCTTCTCCCTCGGCCGCCTCGACGACTACCTGTAGCGGAGGTCCGGGCCCGGTCCGGACCTAGCCGAGCGAGAGGGCGTCCAGGTACACCCAGGCGCCCTCGTGCCGGACGAACCGGCTGTGCTCGGTGAGCACGCCCTGCTCGCGCCCCTCCGTCCAGTGCGCGCGGAACGCGACGGTGCCCTCGGCGTGGAAGGCGCCGCCGTCGGTGGTGGAGACCACCTCCAGCCCGGTCCAGCGCAGCCCCGGATCGAACTCCACCTCGGCGGGGCGGGTGTCCGGGTGCCAGGTGCGCAGCAGGTACGCCTCGTCCTGGGCGACGAAGGCGCTGAACCTCGAGCGCATCAGCGCCTCGGCGGTGCCGGCCGCCGCCAGGCCGCGGTGCAGCCGGCCGCAGCAGTCGCCGTATGCGGCGGTCAGGCCGCACGGGCAGGGGGAGGAGGGCAGCAGCCGGGGCGCGGCGGAGGCGGCGCGGGGCGCGGGGCGACGTCGGGACATGCGGTCCATTCTCTCCCCTCCCGGCGGGCGTCCGGAATCGGGGCCGTCCGCGGGCCGCAACCGGTGGACCGACCAGGCCGCGGCCGGCCGCGTCGGGTGATCGACCACTTCCGCGGCGTCCGGCCCGTCCGCGAGGATTCGGCGTGCTCCCGGCCGGTCGGCGGCGCACGCCGGGCGGTCCCACCGGTGCGCCGCGGGAGCGGGGCGGCGCATGGGCACCGGCGGCACGGGCACGGACGGCAGACGGGCTTTCCTGCGGCTGGGGGCGGTCCTCGCCCTCCCGATCGCGGCGCTGGCGGGCTGTTCCCGCGACCGGCGTCCCGAGCAGGGCGCCGACCGGTCGGCCACGGCCGTGCCGACCGCCTCGACGCGGTCCGCTGCGTCCGAGGCCGATCGCGGCACCGTCCGGCTGACCAGCGTCACCACCGTGCGCGACGGCGGGCTGTACGACGTGCTGCTGCCCGAGTTCGAGGCGCAGAGCGGCCTGAAGGTCCGGCTCACCGTCACCGAGGAGGTCGGCGCCGCGGCCCGGGCCGGGCAGGCCGACGTGGTGCTCTCGCACTTCGGGCACCGCGACGTCACCGGGCTGGTCACCGACGGGCTGGTGCAGTGGCCGCGGACGGTCCTCGCCAACCTGATGTGCCTGGCCGGGCCGGCGGCGGACCCGGCCGGGGTGCGCGGGCTGGCCGACCTCGCCGAGGCGTTCCGCCGGATCGCCGCGGCCGGCCGGCCCCTGGTGGTCAACGACATCGACGGCGTGCGCTACCTGATGCGGACGGTGGCGGCCGAGGCCGGCCTGGGCGGGTCGGTCTTCAGCGACCGCGGGCTGGCGACCGGCGCGGCCGTGGACGAGGCCGCCGCCTCCGGCGGGTACACGCTCTGGGGGCTCACCCCGTTCCGGGAGTACCTGCGCGAGCACCCGGTCGACCTGGTGCCGCTGGTGCTGGACGACCCGCTGCTGCAGCGGGTGATGGTGACGGCGGTGGTGGACCCGGCGAAGGTCGCGGGGGTCAACGAGGCCGGGGCGAAGGCCTTCCAGGACTACCTGCTGCAGCCGCGGACGCAGGCCCGGATCGGCACCTTCCGGCTGCCGGGGCTGGACGGGCCGGTGTTCGTCCCGGCGGGGCGGCACAACGCCGGGGAGTTCCTGCCGCCGGACCCGGCGGCGCCGGGCGGGTCGACCCGGACGCCGGGCAGCGGCCGGGGCCGGGCGTCCGCGAGCCCGTCCGCGCGGAGCTAGCCGAGGCGCGCGTTCGGCGTCCGGGCCGCTCGGCGAACGCCGGGCTCGCCCCCGCGCAGGGTCGCGGGGGCGAGCCCGGGGAGGTCACTTCGCGCGCTGGAAAGCGTAGTTGAAGTCGCCGGTGCCGAGGATCCCGTACATCCGGATCCAGAGCGGCATCATCATCTCGGTCGCGCGGGCGCCGGTGATGTCGCCGAGGTCGATGACCCACCCGGCCGGCCAGCCGAACTCGCCCAGCAGCGCCACCGTCTCGGCCTTGGCGTCGGCGTCGTCGCCGGCGACGAAGACGTTGTGCTCGCCGGCGAGGCGCCCCGGGTCGACCATCACGGCGCAGTTCACGGTGTTGAGCGTCTTGACCACCCGGGCCTCGGGGAACTCGCGCTGGATCCGCTCGCCGACGCTGTCGGTGTTGACCGGGTCGAGGGTCAACCCGCCGTCGGGGCCGAAGACCAGCGGGTTGGAGACGTCGACCAGCAGCTTCCCGGCCAGGTGTTCGGCCCCGGCGGCGCGCAGCGCCTCGACCGCGACCGTCCCGCCGGTGGCGTTCAGGACGACCTCGCCGAAGGCCGCCGCCTCGGCGAAGGTGCCGGCGTGGCCGTCGGCACCCGCCTGCTCGGCCCAGGCCACCGCGTTCTCGTTGTCCTTGCTCCGCGAGCCCAGCGTCACCTGGTGGCCGAGCGAGACCAGCTTGCTCCCCAGCGTCCGGCCGACCACACCCGTGCCGATGATTCCGATGCGCACTTGCTTCTCCACCCGTCTCGTGCGACCTCAGCGGCCGCCCCACGGCGGGGCGGCCCGGCGACGACCCTAGTTGACCCGGCCTCAGTCGGCGATCACCGTGCGGTCCGTGGACCACGCCGCGGTCGTCGGGCGCCCGCCGGGGGTGTTGCGCCCCGGACCCGGACCCGGTGCGGGGCGGTGCGGGGCCGGCGCCGTGGCCGCCGTGGGTCGGCCGGAGGTTCGGCGAGTCGCCCCGCACCCCCGTTTCGTCACTGGTAGTAGTGGCCTGGTCGCGGAGCGATCTCCGCGTGACGATCCGGCCGACGGCCGGCCGGGGTGCGCTGTGGCGGCCCGGCCGGCCGTACGCACCGGACGGCCCGACAGGACATGAGGAGCGGTCATGGGTGGCAGACGGCGTCCGCCGGGAGCGCGGACCCCTCGGCGGAGCGGGGCCCCGGGCGGCGGCCGGGTGAACGCCCGGGTGGAGATCGCCCGGCTGGAGGGCTACCTGGCCTGGGAGGCGGAGGTGGCGGCGGCCGAACGGGACGCCCGGGCCTTCGCCGGACAGTTCCCGTGGCTGCCCGCCGCGGAGCGCGAGGGACTGGAGCAGGCCTACACCGCCGACCGGCTGCGCTACGCGGAGGAGGTCGTCGACCGCGCGGTGGACCGCTGCCGCCGGCTGGCCGCCCGCTACCGCGCCGAGTGCCGCCGGATCTGCACCCGCTGGGCCGCGCTCTGCCTATCCGTCACCATGGCGGCGGCGCTGTTCGCGGTCGTCCCCGCGGCGTTGCGGGGCTGAGCCCGGCCCGTGGAACGACGGGGGCCCGCCGCGCCGGTGACGGCGCAGCGGGCCCCCGTGGTGTCCGCGGTGCTCAGTGGTGGCCGTGGCCGCTGGTGATCTCCTCGTGCTCCTCGGCCGTGGGCTTGGCGATCTGGCTGCCCTCGCCGAAGAAGCCGCGGGACAGCTTCACCCGGGCGCGGGTGAACAGCCCGGCCTTGCGGGCCACACCGTTCTCGTCCACCGCGGGCGGCAGGGTCGAGGGCTGCGGCTGGTCGTGCGAGGTGAGGGTGTACAGCCGGCCCTGCGGGAGCGGGGCGTGCACCTCGACGAACTCGCCGTGCTGGAGCCGGTTGATGACGCCGGTCTCGCGGCCGTGCAGCACCTTCTCCTTGTCGCGCCGCTGCAGGCCCAGGCACCAGCGCTTGGTGATCACGAAGACGACGATCGGGAGGGCGAAGAAGCAGACCCGCACCGCGTAGGTGATCGCGTTGATCGACAGGTGGAAGTGGGTGGCGAGCAGGTCGTTGCCGCCGCCGGCGAGCAGGACCAGGTACAGGCTGATCCAGGCCGCGCCGTAGGCGGTGCGCACCGGTGCGTTGCGCGGCCGGTCGGCCATGTGGTGCTCGCCGCGGTCCCCGGTGACCCAGGCCTCGATGAACGGGTAGCCCCAGACGGCCACCAGCACCAGCGGGAAGACGATCAGCGGGACGAACACCCCGAGGTTCAGCGTGTGACCGCCCCAGACGCTGATCTCCCAGCCTGGCATCACCCGGATCAGGCCCTCGGAGAAGCCCATGTACCAGTCCGGCTGGGCGTCGGTGGAGACCTGGTCGGGCCGGTACGGCCCGTACGCCCAGATCGGGTTGACCGTCGCGATCGCCGCCATCACCGAGACGACGCCGAAGACCAGGAAGAAGAACCCGCCGGCCTTCGCCATGTAGACCGGCATCAGGGGCATGCCGACGACGTTGTCGTTGGTCCGTCCCGGGCCCGCGAACTGGGTGTGCTTGTGGTAGAAGACCAGGATCAGGTGGGCCACCAGGAGGCCCAGCATGATGCCGGGGATCAGCAGGATGTGCACGGTGAACAGCCGGGGCACGATCAGGATGCCCGGGAACTGCCCGGCGAAGACGAAGAACTGGATGTACGTGCCGATGATGGGGACCGCGAGGATCGCGCCCTCCATGAACCGGATGCCCGTCCCGGACAGCAGGTCGTCCGGCAGGGAGTAGCCCATGAAGCCGTCGAACATGCCGAGGAACAGCAGGACGGCGCCGAAGATCCAGTTGAGCTCGCGCGGCTTGCGGAACGCGCCGGTGAAGAAGACGCGCATCATGTGCGTGAGCATGGCGGCCACGAACACGATGGCCGACCAGTGGTGGATCTGGCGGATCAGCAGGCCGCCGCGCAGGTCGAAGCTGATGTCGAGGGTCGAGGCGTAGGCCTCCGACATCTCGATGCCCCTGAGCGGGACGTACGAGCCCTCGTAGATCACCTCGGCCATGCTCGGCTTGAAGAACAGCGTCAGCCAGACGCCGGTCAGGATGATGATGACGAAGGTGTACAGGCAGATCTCGCCCAGCATGAAGGACCAGTGGTCCGGGAAGATCTTGCGGAGGTTGGCCTTGGCCAGGGAGTAGACGCCGAGTCGGCCGTCAGCCCAGTCGGCGAGCGCCTCGGCCTTGTTCGCCGGCTTGGCGCGTGTGCTGGTCACCGGTCCCGGCTGCGACTGCTGGTCGGTTCTCACGACGGGCTCCCCGGCGTCCTCGGCGTACCGTGCTGGAGGCCCGCCGGCGGGAACGCCGGCCGGCGAAGTGTTGTGATCATGGGACCTCTCGATACGGGCCCGCCGGTCGGACCGGCGCGCGAAGCGGGTCGACCCGCTGGGCCCGTTGCTCAGGGTGATGAAGCGCTTACTCTGTCATGCTGTCGGCAGGGGGCCGACTGTGCACGTCCATCGGCCCGTCCGGCGGCTCGTGTCGGGCCGGACGGGGGGTTCTGACGTCCGATCGGCCGCTCGGACGGGGGCGATGCTGCGGTCGGGTGCCGCTGAACCGTTTCGGCGCGCGCCGCGTCCGGGCCTCCTGCGGGGGCGGGCCTACGCTGCGCCAATGGTGGATCACCGTGAACTCTTCGAGGACGTCGCCGCGGCCCTCGCCCGCGCCGGGTTCGACACCGCGTCAGGCCCGTCCGGGCTGCGGATCGGCCACTGCCCCCAGGGCGTGGTGGTCGGCTGGTCACCGGGGGAGGGGGCGGACGGGCCGCCCTCCCGGGAGGCGCGCGAGGCGGTCGGCGGCGCGGCCGCGGTCGTGCTGCGCGAGTGCGGCTACCTGGTGGCCGAGACCGGCGACGGCGAGCTGCTGGTCACCCCGGCCGCCGTGCCGGTGACGGTGCCGGCGGAGGCGGAGGGGGTTCCCGAGCAGTGGTGGGGGTGAACGCGGACGGGCGGGGCGGCGTTGGGCCGTTCGGCCCCCTCATACCGAACCCTTACCCGATCGGGAGGCGCGGTTGACCGTGGCGGATCTAAGGTTTGCCTAAGCTAAGCGGAAACGCCCTGGGCCCCGTGTCCGGGGCGTTCGGCTGTGCCGCGCCGCCGCCACCCGCGGCGGGCCGCTCAGGACAGCTACCACCCGGGCCGCCCGGGGGAGGAGCCCGCCGCATGTGGGACGAGGCGTTTCCCAGCTTCCTGATCGGACTGCGCGAAGGCCTCGAGGCCGGGCTGATCGTGTCGATCCTGGTCGCCACGCTCGTCCGCTTCGACCAGAAGTCCCGGCTGCCGCAGGTGTGGACGGGCGTCGCGGCGGCCGTCGCGCTCAGCCTCAGCTTCGGCGCAGTGCTCACCTTCACCGCCGCCAACCTCTCCGGCCACGCCCAGGAGGCGTTCGGCGGGGTGCTGAGCCTGATCGCCGTCGCGTTCGTCACCGCCATGGTGTTCTGGATGCGCCGCTCGGCCCGCACCCTCTCCGCGGAGCTGAAGGAGAAGGTCCAGGCCTCGCTGGCGCTGGGCGCCGGGGCGCTGGTGCTCACCAGCTTCCTCGCCGTCGCCCGGGAGGGCCTGGAGACCTCGCTCTTCCTGTGGACCAACGTGCGCACCGCCGGGGAGTCCACCGGCCCGCTGATCGGCGCGGCCGTCGGCCTGCTGCTCTCCACCGCCCTCTGCTGGGGGCTGTACCGGCGGGCCCTGAGGATGAACCTCACCCGGTTCTTCACGATCACCGGCGCCGGTCTGATCGTCGTCGCGGCCGGTGTGCTCGGCTACGGACTGCGCGACCTGCAGGAGTCCGGACTGCTCGGCGGCGGCGCCACCTACGCCTTCGACCTGAGCGCCCACCTGGACGCCTCCTCCTGGTACGCCACGCTGGTCCAGGGCACCCTGAACCTGACCGTCACCATGACGGTCCTGCAGGTCGTCGGGTACGTCGCCTACCTGTGCATCGTCATGACGCTGTTCGTCGAGGGCGTCCGGGGCGGCGCGGCGGCCCACGCCGGCACAACGGCCCCGGCAGGCGCGGCAGGCGCGGCGCCGGGGAAGGGCCCGGGCGGGGGCGGGACGGCGGGCGCGCAGCAGCCGGCCGCGGCCGCCTCCCCGGCGCGGTCCGGCCGGCCGCGGTGGGTGCTGCCCGCCGCGCTGGTCGCGGTGCCCGTCGTGGCCGCCGGCACCGTCATCGCGGTCAGCGACGGCAAGCAGGGCGGCTCCGCCACCGTCGCCGTGTCCGAGCGGGACTGCGGCCGCGGCTTCGGCACCCCGTTGCCCGGCCAGCAGGTGTTCCAGATGCACAACACCGGTGACAAGGTCGCCGAGGTCTACCTGGTCGATCCGGCCAGCGGCGCCGTCTACGGCGAGATCGAGGGCCTGGCCCCGGGCACCACCCGCGCGCTGACCGCCACCATCGGCTCCGGCGACTACGCCTGGCGCTGCGTCCCCACTGGCGGCCGGGCCGTCACCTCCGGCGCCGTCCACGTGACCGGCGGCACCGAGGTCAGGGCCGTCAAGCCGGTCGGCGAGGACGACCTCAAGGGCCCGCTCGACGCCTACAGGCAGTACGTGACCGCGGGCCTCGCCGCCCTGCAGACCGAGACCGGGCAGCTCCAGGCCGACGTGCACGGCGGCGACCTCGCCGCGGCCAGGGCCGACTGGCTGACCGCCCACCTCCGGTACGCCTCGCTGGGTGCCGCCTACGGGACCTTCGCCGAGCTCGACGGCAAGATCGACGGACGCCCCGACGGCCTCCCCGACAAGGCCGGGGACAAGGACTTCACCGGCTTTCTTCGCCTGGAGCACGGCCTCTGGCACGGCGAGTCCGCCGCCGACCTGACGCCCGTCGCCGACCAGCTGGCCGCCGACGTCGCCAAGCTCGGGCAGGACTTCCCCGGCCAGGACTTCGACCCGGCCGACCTCCCGCTGCGCGCCCACGAGATCCTGGAGAACACCCTCCAGTTCGAGCTCACCGGCGACACCGACCAGGGCAGCGGCACCAACCTCGCCACCGCCCAGGCCAACCTGACCGGCACCCAGGAACTCCTGACCGTCCTGCAGCCGCTGCTCGACGAGCGCGACCCGCAGCTGCTCACCCGCGTCGGCGCCGGGATGAAGCGGGTCGGCGACCTCCTCGCCGCCGCCCACCGGCCCGAGGGCTGGACCCCGCTCGACCGGCTCCCCGCCGACACCCGCCGACAGCTCGACGGCGCCACCGGCCAGCTGCTCGAGGACCTCGCCCCCGTCCCCGCCCTGCTCGAGATCCGGAAGGCCGCCTGATGACCGACCGCCCCGCCGCCGGAGGCACCTGCCCGTTCCCGACCGCCGCCCAGGCCCCCGCCGCGACGCCCGCCGTGACCCCCGCCCGGCCGGCCGTCGGGCCACTGGCCGCGGCCGAGCCCGGCGGCTGCCCGGCCGGCCCGGCCCGGCGCAGCTTCGTGCGGGCCGCCCTCGGCGCCGGGGCCGGCGCCGCGGTGCTCGCCGGCGGCGCCCTCACCCAGGCCCGCGGGCAGGCCGCCGCCGGGGACACCCACCGGGCCGGGGCCGGCGCCGTCCCCTTCCACGGCGACCACCAGGCCGGCGTCACCACCCCGGCCCCCGGCTACGCGGCCTTCCTGTCGTGCCAGGTGATCGCCCAGGACCGCAAGGCACTGGAGGACCTCCTCAGGACGCTGACCGCGCGGATCCGCTTCCTCACCACCGGCGGCACCCCGCCCGACCTCGGCGTCGGCGCGCCGCCCTCCGACAGCGGCATCCTCGGCCCCACCGTGCCCGCCGACGACCTGACCGTCACGGTCGGCGTCGGCGCCTCCCTCTTCGACGACCGGTACGGCCTGGCCAAGGCCAAACCGGCCCGGCTCGCCCCGATGAAGACCTTCCCCAACGACAACCTGCAGGCCGCCGAACTCCACGGCGACCTCTCCCTGCAGATCTGCGCCGACCGCCAGGACACCGTGCTGCACGCGCTGCGCGACATCACCCGGCACACCCGCGGCGCCCTGCAGATCCTCTGGCGGATCGACGGCTTCCAGAACCAGTCCCGCCCGGACGGCGCGCAGCGCAACCTGCTGGGCTTCAAGGACGGCATCGTCAACCCGGACACCCGCTCCGCCCGGGAGATGGACCGGCTGGTCTGGGTCACCGACGGGGCGGGCGAGCCCGCGTGGGCGACCGGCGGCAGCTACCAGGTGATCCGGATCATCCGGATGCTGATCGAGTTCTGGGACCGCGTCACGCTCGCCGAGCAGGAGAAGATGTTCGGCCGCCGCCGCGACACCGGCGCCCCGCTGGACGGCCACCAGGAGACCGACGCACCGGACTACGGCAAGGACCCGGAGGGCAAGGCGATCCCGCTCACCGCGCACATCCGGCTCGCCAACCCGCGCACCGCCGACACCGACGCCACCCGCATCCTGCGCCGCGGCTACAACTACGACCGGGGCGTCGACAAGGCCGGCAACCTGGACATGGGCCTGGTGTTCTGCTGCTATCAGCAGGACGTGGTGCGGCAGTTCGAGGCCACCCAGACCCGGCTCGTCGACGAGCCGCTGGTGGACTACATCTCGCCGACCGGCGGCGGCTACTTCTTCGTTCTGCCGGGCGTGCGGGACGAGGCCGACTGGCTCGGGCGCGGGCTGCTCGCCGCGGGGTGACGGCGGGCGGCCGGTCCGTCAGGAACCGAGGGTGAAGCCGATCGCCGCGCCGCCGCCGTCCCGGTTGGCGGCGAAGGCGGTGCCGCCGTGCGAGAGGGCCACCTCGTGCACGATGGCCAGGCCCAGCCCCGACCCGGGCAGGCTGCGGGTGGCGGTGGCGCGGTAGAAGCGGTCGAAGACCCGGCCGAGGTCGGCCTCGGCGATGCCCGGCCCGCGGTCCAGCACCTCGACCCGGGGACCGCGCACCACCACCTCGATCGGGGCGGTGCCGCCCGGGTCGAACTTGGCGGCGTTGTCCAGCAGGTTCCCCACCGCGCGGGCCAGCGCGTCGGCCCGGGCGGTCACCGAGGTGTCGTCGGCGTCCACGGTGATCAGCCGTCCGCTGCGCCGCCGGGCCTGCGCGACGGCCTCGCGGACGACCTCGGCCAGCACCAGGACGGTCGGCTGCTCGTCCGCCTTCTGCTCCGCGGCGAGCGCCACCAGCTCCTCCACCAGCAGCGTCAACTCCCTGGCCTCCTCGGCCAGGTCGTTCATCAGCGCGGACCGCTCGGCGGCCGGCAGGCGGTCCAGGCTGGGCAGCACCGCGAGGTTGGTGCGCAGGCTGGTCAGCGGCGTGCGCAGCTCGTGCCCGGCGTCCTGGACGAGCCGGCGCTGGTTCTCCCGGGCCGCGGCCAGCCGGTCCAGCATCCGGTCGAAGGCCCGGCCGAGGCGGCCGATCTCGTCCGTCCCGGCGGCCGGCACCGGGACGTCCAACCGGCCGCTGGCGGCGACCAGTTCGGCCACCTCGGTGAGCCGGACCAGCCGGCGGGTCACCCGCCGGGCCAGCAGCCCTCCGGCCGCTCCGGCGAGCACCGCGACCACTGCCACCGACAGCACCGTGCGGGCCCGCAGGACCCCCAACAGATGCTCGGTCGGGCCGAGTTGCTGGGCGATCTGGACCGCACCGCGGCCGCCGCCGAGGGAGACGACGGCCACCCGGTAGGTGTCGCCGTCCGCACGCCGCAGTCCCGTGGCGGTCCGGCCGGGGTCGTCGGCGCGGGCGAGCTCGCGGTCGTCCGGGACGGGCGGGAGGTCGATCCGGGCGGTGCCGGGCAGCACTCCGCCGTCGGGGCCGAGCGCCTGCGGGGTCACCCGGATCGGGCGCAGGAGATCCGGGCTGAGCCCGTCCGAGCCGTTGAAGTCGCCGGGGAACAGCTTCTGCCGGCCGACCTGCTGGTGCACCGCCTGCAGCGCCGCGGTGAAGTCCGCCCCCTCGTCGTTCCGGATCAGCCGCGCGGCGGCGTGGTAGCCGAGCATGCCGATCAGCACCGCGACCAGCGCGGCCATCGCGGCGAACGCCAGCGAGATGGTGGTGCGCAGCCCCGGGCCGGGCCACCGCAGCCCCGGGCCCGGCCACCGCAGCCGCGGCCGGAACCGGCCGGTCACGAGGCGCGCAGCGTGTAGCCGACGCCGCGGACGGTGTGGATCAGCGGTGCCAGCCCGGGCCGGTCGAGCTTGCGGCGTAGGTAGCCGATGAACACCGCGAGGTTCTTCGAGCCGGGGCCGAAGTCGTAGCCCCAGATCTGCTCGTACACCGTGGCCTGGTCGAGCACCGCGCCGGCGTGCCGGACCAGCAGTTCCAGCAGGTCGAACTCGGTGCGGGAGAGCTCCAGCTCGTGGCCGTCCCGCCAGGCGCGCCGGGCGTGCGGCTCGACCCGCAGGTCGGCCACGGCGAGGACGTCCTCCTCCGGCCCCGGCGGGTTGCGGCGCAGCAGGGCGCGCAGTCGGGCGAACAGCTCGCCCACGTCGAAGGGCTTGACCAGGTAGTCGTCGGCCCCGGCGTCGAGGCCGGCGATCCGGTGCGGGACGTCCACCCGGGCGGTGAGCATCAGCACCGGGGTGCGGTCGCCGTCCGCGCGCAGTCGTCGGCAGACCTCCAGGCCGTCCGGTCCGGGCATCATCACGTCCAGCACCAGCACGTCCGGGCGCTGTGCGGCGAGTGCGGCGAGGGTCTGCGCGCCGTCCGCGGCGGTGCTCACCCGGTAGCCCTCGAGTTGGAGGGCGCGGGTGAGGGAGTCGCGGATGGCCCGATCGTCCTCGGCGATCAGCACGGTGTGGGTCATGGGGCCGATTCTCCCTGGCGTGCTCACGACGGTTTCGGGCGGGTCGGGCCCGCGGGGCCGGCCGCCCCGGGGTGCCGCGGGCGCCCGGACGGGCCCGGCACGGGCGGGCGGTCGGCGGGGCCGGGGGCACGGGTGGGCGTGGCCGCGGGCACGGCGGACGGCGGCGGCCGGGCGGTCGTCCGGCCGCCGGCCGGGGCGCGCAGCAGACGGCCGGACCTCACCGACGCACGATGCCAGCGGCGCCGGTGCGGCGTCCAGACCGCGGAGCGCGGGCCGGCCGCCGTCGGGAGCTTCCGCGCGCTCGTTCGGGGGCGTACGGTGGCCACACGGTGGCGCGTCCGTCGGACGCGGCCGCGGTGCGCGTCCCGGCGTCCGGCCGGTGCCCTCCGCGACCGCCCGGGCCGCCCGTGCCGCCGGGTTCGAGTCGGCACGCACCGCCGGAGGCCGTGATGGCGGACCGGATGGCCTTCCTGACCACCCCGCGCGCGGAGCGGGAGCGGCGGGACGCGCGGGAGCGGCTGGGGGACCGCCGGGAGGTCTACCGGCCCGGGGCGCTGCTGCCGGTGGTGGGCGGGCAGGCGGCCCGGTGCATGGACTGCGGGCTGCCGTTCTGCCACAGCGCCTGCCCGCTCGGCAACCTCGTCCCGGAGTGGAACCGGCTGGTGGCGGAGGCGGACTGGCGGGCCGCCGCGGCCCGGCTGCTGGCCACCAACAACTTCCCCGAGTTCACCGGCCGGCTCTGCCCGGCGCCCTGCGAGAGCGCCTGCGTGCTGGCGATCGACGCCGCCGCGGTGACGATCAAGAACATCGAGCTGGCGATCGCCGACCGGGCCTGGGAGGAGGGCTGGGACTGCCCGCAGCCGGCCGAGCGCGCTAGCGGCCACCGGGTCGCGGTGGTCGGCTCGGGCCCCGCCGGGCTGGCCGCCGCCCAGCAGCTCACCCGGGCCGGCCACGCCACCACGGTGTACGAGCGGGCCGACCGCCCGGGCGGGCTGCTGCGCTACGGCATCCCGCCGTTCCGGCTGGAGAAGCACCGGCTGGACCGCCGCCTGGAACAGATGCGGGCCGAGGGCACCGTCTTCCGCACCGGGGTGCTGGTCGGCCGGGACGTCCCGGCGGACCGGCTGCGGGCCGACTGCGACGCGCTGGTGGTCGCGGTCGGCGCGACGGCCTGCCGCGAGCTGCCCGCCCCCGGCCGCGCGCTGCCCGGGGTGCACCAGGCCATCGACTACCTGACCTGGGCGAACCGGGTGGACGAGGGGGACCTCCCGGCCCCGCCGCTCTCCGCCGAGGGCCGGCAGGTGGTGATCGTCGGGGGCGGCGACACCGCCGCGGACTGCCTGGGCACGGCCCTGCGCCAGGGCGCGGCCTCCGTCACCCAACTCGACATCAACGTTCGCCCGCCCGTGCACCGCGCCCCCGGCCAGCCCTGGCCGACCCACCCCAAGCTGTACCGGGAGACCACCTCGCACGAGGAGTCCGGCACGGCGGAGGAGGGCGGCCGGATCTTCGCGACGACCACGCTCGGCTTCCGGCCCGGTCCCGACGGCCGGCTGGCGGCCGTCCACGTCGCCGAGGCCGAGCCGCCCGACCGAACGCCCCGGGCCGGCACCGGGCGGACCCTTCCGGCCCAACTGGTCCTCCTCGCCCTCGGCTTCACCGGACCGGACCCGGACCAGCCGCTCGCCGCCCAACTCGGCCTGACCACCGCCCCGGACGGCACCCTGGCCCGGGACGACGACTTCGCGGCGCCCGCCCCGGGCGTCTTCGTCGCCGGCGACGCCGGCCGCGGCCAGTCCCTGCTGGTCTGGGCGATCGCCGAGGGGCGGTCCACCGCCGCCGCCGTCGACCGCTACCTGCGCGGTGCCACCGAACTGCCCGCCCCGATCCGAGCCTCGGCCCGCTCCCTCGTCCTGTGACCGACGGTCCGTCAGGGTGCGCGGGAGGTCGGTGGCGCGGGCGGGACCGGCGCAGCACCGCTTCTGCCGCGGCGACCAGCGGCGCTGTCCGGCCCTACTCGGTCCTACTCGGCCCTGTTCGGCCCTGTTCGGCCCTACTCGGTCCGCAGCGCGGTGGCGGTCCGCGACCGGGCCGCCCGGCCGGCCGGCAGCAGTGCCCCGAGCAGGGCGATCACGATCCCGCCGGCCAGCAGGGGGACGAGCAGCCCGGCGGTGTAGACGTGGGACACGCTCGGCGGCAGGTGCCGGCCGATCGCGCTCCCCATCGGGGTCAGCGTCGCCCTCTCCACCGCGACCCCGAGCGGGACCCCGATCAGCCCGGCGACCAGGCCGGTGAGCGTCACCGAGGTCAGGACCATCGCGACGGTCTGCCCGGGCGTCATCCCGAGGGCCTTGAGGATCCCCAGGTCATGGCTTCGCTCCCGGGTGTCCTGCACCACCACGCTCAGCACCCCGAGCGCGGCGACCGCGATCATCATCAGCGTGAGCGCGACCACCAGGGCGCCCATGGTGATCACCACGATGTTCTTGCCCCCGTCCGAGTTCGGCTGGACCGAGGCGTTCAGCGGGGTCAGCGCGGCGGCGGCCGAGGCGGACCAGTCCGGTCCGTCGACGTCGTCGGCCAGCTCGACGTTGAACTGGTCGATGCGCGGGGTCAGACCGGCGGCGGTGAAGGTGGCCGCATCCGTCATGACCGTGTAGTCGCCCTGGTTGGTGTCGAAGTTGATGCCGACGACCTTCAGCGACAGGTGCTCGTTGTGCTGCACCACGGCGACGTCGTCACCGACGTGGATCCCCGCCGCCGAGGCCAGCTTGTCGCCGACCACGGCCTCGCCGGGCGCCGTGTACCAGCGGCCGGACAGCAGCTCCATGTGCGTCCAGGAGAAGTCGCCGGTGACCGTGAACACCCTCGGCGGTTCGCCGCCGGGCGGGGCGCCGACCATGGTCGCGCCGCTTTCGCCCCAGCCGAACGCGGCCTTCGTGCCCGGGGTCCCGGCGAGCGCGGCGGCCACCTCGTCGGCATCCAGGTACGGGTGGCGCGGGTCGTCGGGGCCGTAGAGGCCCCACGGCATGCCCACGGCGGCCGTGGGGATCACGAACTCCGACCCGACGTTGAAGCCTGCGGTGCTGGCGTCCAGGTACTTGTTGAACCCGGTCTCCAGACCCGCCGCGAACGTGGCACTCACCACGCCGAACAGCACCGCCGCACCGACCAGTACGGCCCGGACCGGCTTGGCGAACGGCTGGGCCAGCCCCAACGACACGGCCCGGGGCAGCGGCAGCCGCGAGGCCAGACGCTGCGCCGCCCGACCGCCGCCGGTCTCGGGGGCACGGCCGACCACCAGGGCCCGTACCGTCGGCATCCGGCCGGCCCGCAGTGCCGGGATCGAGGCCGTGACGCCGACGATCAGCAGGGTGCCCAGCGGCACCACGGCACTGACCCACCACGGGATCGTGGCACTGGCCGCGCCGAGCTGCTTCGTGGCGCCGTCCAGGATCGGTACGGCCAGGAGGTTGCCGGAGACCGTGCCGAGCACCAGGCCGAGTGTCGCCGGGATCACGGCCTGCGCGGTGTAGGCGCGGGCCACCTGCGACGGGGTGAAGCCCAAGGACTTCAGGATCCCGATGCGCCGGGTTCCCGAGGCCGCGGCCCCGCCGACCACGATCGAGATGATCAGCACCGACATGAGCAGGCCGAGGATCCCGAAGGCGACCAGGAACGGCACGTACGCCTTGGCGTTGCCGGTCGCCTGCTGCTCCGCGGTCAGGTACGACTGTCCGGCCTCGACCGCGCCGGTCGGCGCGGCGGCGGCCACCGCCTGCTTGTCGACGGCGATGTCGGCGGCGGTCCCGGCCTCGGCGAACCGGTAGAGCATCTGCTCGTCGGACCTGGCACCGGCGGCGGTGAGCCGCGCGAAACCGTCGGCGGTGGCGAAGGCGGTCGCGCTGTCGGTCACCGAGCCGCCGAAGCCGACGACCTTGAACGACGGCTTGCCCGGCAGGGAGGAGAACACCACCGAACTGCCGAAGCAGGCGACGGCGTAGTGCTGCCACGGCAGGGCGATCTCGCCCGGGCCGGTCGGCCAGCGCCCCCGGGTCAGCGCCAGCTGGTCCATCCCGGAGGTGCTGCCCAGGTCGGGCCGGGTGGTGACGGTGATCGGATGGTTCTCCGTACCGGCGAGGTCGTTCTCGGGGCAGTCCGTGCCGACGGTCGTGTCCAGGGCGGCGGCGACCGGGTACGGCCCGGCCGCCTCGGTGACGCCGGCGGCGTGAGCCGTGGCGGCGGCCTGTGCGGCCGTGACCTTCGAAGCGTCGAACTGGACCGCCAGGTGCGCCCCGTTCCGAGCGCTGAAGGCGTGCTGGAACGGGGCCTGCACGACAGCCAGCAGACCGAGGGAGAGCACGGAGGACGTCACCGCGGCGAACGTCGTCAGAGCGATGACGAGGGACTGGACCCGACGGCGGCCCACGCCGGAACGTACGACCTTGCCCAGAGCGCTCACCGGCTCACCGCCGGCAGCGGGCGGGCCACGGCCCGGAAACCGACCCCGGAGACGCGCCGAGGCATCGGCGGCTTGCGCAGCGTCATCCGACCGCTCCCGCCGGACGGGTCAGCGGCGTGCGGGCGGCCTGGCCGGTACCGCTGCCGTCGTCGACGACGTCCCGCTCGACCGCGCCGTCCACCAACTCGATCGTGCGGCGCGCGGTGCTCGCGGCCAGCTGCACGTCGTGGGTGACCAGCAGGATGGTCTGGCCGTCGGCGTTCAGCTCCAGCAGCAGCCGGCGCACGTCCTCGGCCGAGCTCGAGTCCAGAGCGCCGGTCGGCTCGTCGGCCAGCAGCAGCGCCGGCTCGTTCATCAGGGCCCTGGCCACCGCCACCCGCTGCCGTTGCCCGCCGGACAGCCGCTGCGGATAGGCCTGGGCGTGCCGGTCGATGTCCAGCGAGCCGAGCAGCTCGACGGCCCGCCGCCGCGCCTCGCGCCTGCCCATCCCGGCCAGCTGCGCCGGAACCATGACGTTGTCCAGCACGGTCAGGTCGTCCAGCAGGTTGAAGAACTGGAAGACCATGCCGACGGAGGCCCGGCGGTACCTCGCCGAATCGGCCTCGCCGAGCTGGTCGACGCGGGTGCCGTCGACGGTCACGGTGCCACTGGAAGGCTTGTCCAGACCCGCGATCAGGTTCAGCAGCGTGGACTTGCCGCTGCCGGAATGGCCGAGGATCGCCACGCACTCACCGGCCGCCACGGACAGGGTGACGCCGGCCAGTGCGGGCGGGCCGTCGTCGTACGTCTTCGTCGTGTCGCGAAGATCGATCATCGGTGCGTTCGTCATGGCCACGAACCTAGGAACGGACCGCGATCCACCGCGTCGGCCGGCGGATGTCACCTCTTCCGGGCCGTCGGCCCGGGGGCGTACCCGGCGTACATCCCCGGGGCGACGCGAGGAGCCGGAGCCACTGAATACGATCTCCGCATGGAACAGCTTCTCCAGCGTCTGTCGACATCGAAGCGCGTGACCTGGCTGATGTCGCAGGCCGCGGTGCTGGCCACCGCATGCCTGTACGCGCTGATCCTCGCCCTGACGATGCTGCCCACCGACTGGGCGCACTACGACGGCCTGTTCCGGTTCCCCGACATCGAGCCCTTCCAGATGCTCGGTCTCTGCGTCGTGCTCGCCCTGCCGGTGCTCCTGGTGCGCCGTCTGCCGGCGGCGGTCTTCGCCGCGGTCCTGGGCGAAGCGGTCCTCGGCGATCTCTTCGGCGCGCGGCCCTTGATCGTGTTCGTCCTGCTCGTCGGCCTGGGCTGGTACCTCGCCGTCCGGCGGCCGAAGGCTGCCGCCCTCGGCTCCGTCGCGGCCGTCGCGGCCGCGTTCCTCAACTGTCTCCACGGCCGCGAGCAGACCGTCGGCGACGCGTCCCAGTGGGCCGGGCAGTTCGCGTTGTGGTTCGCCGTCGCGTGGGTCTTCGGCGGGGTCTACCGCAAACGCGGTGAATACCTCGAAGCCCTGCAGGAGCAGACCGCGGCCCGCGTCGTCATGGCCGAGCGGCTGCGGATCGCCCGCGAGCTGCACGACAGCGTCGCGCACAGCATCGGGATCATCACGGTGCTGTCGGGAGCGGCGGCGCGGGTCGTGGAGACCAAGCCCGAGCAGACGCGGCAGGCGCTGACCGGCATCGAGACCACCAGCCGGGAGACGCTGCTGGAGCTGCAGCGCATGCTCGGGGCGCTCCGCCGCGCCGAGCCGGACGACGCCACGCCGCAGGCCGCTCCGCTGACGCCGGCCGGCAGCCTGGCCGACGTCCCGCAGCTCGCCGAACGCACGGCCGGCGCCGGGGTGCGGGTTCAGGTGACCTGGCGGGGCGAGCGGCGTCAACTGCCGCCGGAGATCGAACTGTCGGCGTTCCGGATCATCCAGGAGTCGGTGACGAACGTGGTGCGGCATTCCAGGGCGCGGATGTGCCGGGTCGCGGTCGGCTACGAGCCGGAAGGGGTGACGATCGAGGTGGTGGACGACGGGGACGACGGTCTCGGGGGGCCGGGCCGTCCGAGGCCCTCCGCGGCCGGCGGGAGCGGCTTCGGCCTGCTCGGCATGCGCGAACGGGTGACGCTGCTGTCCGGCCAGTTCAGCGCCGGCCAGCGCCCGGAGGGCGGATTCCGGGTGACGGCGAGGCTCCCGGCATGAGCGTGCGGGTACTGCTGGTCGACGACCAGCCGCTGATGCTGGTCGGGCTCGGGATCCTGATCGGCGACACCGACGACCTGGAAGTGGTCGGCCAGGCCGGCGACGGCCGCGAGGCGGTGCGCCTGGTGCGCGAACTGCGGCCGGACGTCGTGGTGATGGACATCCGGATGCCGGGCGTGGACGGGATCGAGGCGACCCGGCAGGCGACCGCCGAGCCGGACCCGCCCAAGGTCCTGGTGCTGACGACCTTCGACCACGACGAGTACGTCTACGGCGCACTGCGCGCCGGGGCCAGCGGATTCCTGCTCAAGAGCATGGCCCTGGACGCGATCCTGGAAGCGATCCGCGTGGTGGCCGCGGGCGACGCGCTGATCGCGCCGAGCGTGACCAGACGGCTGATCGCGGACTTCGCCGGAACGTCCGGCCCCGCGGCCCCCGGACCGGACGACGGGCCCGCCGTGGACCCGAGTCCCCTCGCGGGGATCACCGACCGGGAGCGCGAGGTGCTGGCACTGGTCGGACAGGGACTGTCGAACACCGAGATAGCCGAGCGCCTGGTGATCAGCGCGGCGACCGCGAAGACCCATGTCGCGCGGCTGTTCGCCAAGCTCGAAGCCCGGGACCGCGTCCACCTGGCGATCATCGCCTTCGACACCGGACTCGTGCCGCGTCGACGGTAGGGGCGGACGACGGGGGCGGACGACAGGGGCCGGACCGGAAGAACGACCGCGACCACGGGTCCGCTCACGCCACCGTCCCACCAGCGCGCTGACCAGCCCGTTCAGGACGGCGCGAGCGCACTGTTCCGGGTGCGTTCACCGAATGCTCGCCCGACGTCTTGTGCGGTGTGCGGGCGGCGACGTTGGATGGACGACATTCCGCCGTCCGTCGCGTTCACGTCACCTGTCACGGAGCCCCGATGCCCCTGTCGTCCGTCCGCCACGCCACCCGCAAGGCCGCCGCGGTCTGCGCGGCCGCCGCCGTGCTCGGCACCGTCGCCGCCGCCCCCGCCACGGCCGCCACCGGCGTGGCGGCCGAGAGCGCCCCGGTCACCGCGCCCGCCCTGGACGTCCTCACGTACAACGTGTTCCTGATGAGCAAGTCCCTCTACCCGAACTGGGGTCAGGACCACCGCGCCCAGGCGATCGCCGCCGCGGACTTCTTCCAGGGCCACGACGTGGTCGTGCTCGAGGAGGCCTTCGACAACGCGGCCTCCGACGCGCTGACCGCCGGGGCCTCGGCCGCGTACCCGTACCACACGCCCGTGGTGGGCCGCTCCACCGGCGGATGGGACGCCACCTCCGGCAGCTACAGCTCCACCACCCCCGAGGACGGCGGTGTCACGCTGCTCAGCAAGTGGCCGATCCTGCGCAAGGAGCAGTACGTCTTCAAGGACGCCTGCGGATCCGACTGGTGGTCCAACAAGGGCTTCGTCTACGCCGTGCTGAACGTCAACGGGCTGCGCACCCACGTGGTCGGCACCCACCTGCAGTCCACCGACTCCGGCTGCTCCAGCGGCCAGCCGGCCGACGTCCGGGCCAAGCAGCTCACCGCCATGCGGGACTTCCTGGACGCGAAGCGGATCCCGGCGGACGAGCCGGTGCTGCTCGCCGGCGACCTCAACATCGACTCGCACGGCTCCGAGTACCAGGCCCTGCTCGACAACGGGAACCTCGCCCCGGCCTCCGCCCGCACCGGCTGGCCGTACTCCTTCGACACCGCGGACAACTCCATCGCCGCCTACCGCTACCCGGGCGAGCCCAAGGAGGACCTGGACTACGTGCTCTACCGGGCCGACCACGCCCGGCCGCAGCAGTACACCAACCAGGTCGTGCGCACCCACAGCGCGCCGTGGACGGTGAGCAGCTGGGGCAAGAGCTACACCTACACCGACCTCTCCGACCACTACCCGCTCGCCGCGCACTGAGCCGGGCGCGGGCCGTCCGCGCGCTCGCCCTGTCCGCGTCCTCGCCCCCGCCGCGTCAGGGTCCGGGCGCGGGTGCGGGAAACCGGGGTGCGGCGGCCCGCGCCGGTCTGGGACCATGCCGGGATGTCCCAGCTCCTGGAGGCCATGGTCCTCCGTCACACGCACCGCGTCCCGGTGCCGCCCGGCCCGGCGGGCGAAGGTGCCACCGCGGCGCGGCAGTTCGACTCCGCACTGATGTCCGTGGGCTTCAAGCTGTCGGCGGAGCTGCTGGAACGGCTGTCCGGGACGGCCGAGGAGGCCGTCCGCGAGACCGCCGTGCGCACCCTGGCGACCGTCCGCGCCATGGTGGGCGACCACGTCGCGCACAACGTCTACTTCGTCGACTTCCCGCGCCACGTGCCGGACACCCTCGACTTCTGGATGCGGTGCATCGTCGGCGCGCTCGACGACCAAGCTTCACGCGAGGGCGTGCTCGCGCAACTGAGCACCGGCACGGTCGACCTGCTGACCCTCCCCGGGTACGGCGTCTACGGGCACGCGTACGCCGACGTGCTCGCCGCCCACGACGAGCTGATCGCCGCCGCCGGCGACCGGCTGACGGTCCTGCACCTCGGCGGCGCCCCGGACGACGAGGTGACGGCGCTCTACCTGGCCCTGGCCGGCAGCGCCAGCCCGCTCGGCGAGGAGCACCTGCGCGACCTCGGCGTGCTCGCCGGGCACTGCGTCGCCGGCCCGCAGCCCGCGGAGATACCGGTGCGGGAGAACCGCGCCGTCGTCAACCGCGTGCGCCTCGACGCCGGCGCGGACCTCCTGCTGGACACCGTCACCGACGTGCTCCGGCTGGCCTGCGCGCTGTCCGGGGGCGACGTCACCCTGGTCGAGCCGACCAGGTTCCGGTCGATGCCCCGCCCCGTCCGCCGCGCGCTGCTGGCCGGCCTGGACGCGGTGGTCGCCGCGGCACCCGCCAAGCTCGCCGACGTCACCGCGCACCGCGAGGCGTTCAAGCGGCTCGGCGAGCGCCTGCACCCGCACGAGCACCCGCGCTGGCCGCACGCCGCCGAGGTGTTCGCCGTCGCCAGGGGCGAGCGGGCGGCCCGCTCCCTCGACAGCCTGGTCCAGGAGCTGCTCGGCGCGGGCGACGTCACCGGAGCGGTGCGACTGCTGGCCGCCGCCCCCGGCCGGCTGTTCCGCGCCCTGGACCACCTGCTGCGCGCCTGCCGCACCCGGGACGAGCGGGACGCCGTGGTCGCCGCCGTCGAGCGGGCCGCCCCGCAGGTCTCCGGCCGGGTCCTCCTCTCGCTCCGGGAACACCTGCAGAACCGCACCGGGGCGACGGACGGGCGCCGGCTCTTCGTGAACCGGCTCGGCCGCGCCTGGGCCGCCGCGGACACCCGCGTGCCGCTGCCCGAGCCCGAGCGCAAGCGGCTGATCGAGGCGCTGGACGCGGAGACCGGCCGCCGGCTGCCCGCCCCGGGGCACCTGCTCGTCGACCCCGCCGTCCTCGACGTCGCGCTGCCGCTCAGCGGCCGGGCGACGACCGGCGGCCTCGGCGTGCTGCCGCGCGGCTCGCTCTCCCCGGTCGACGGCGAGCTGCTGCGGTTCTTCGTGTACTGGAAGCAGACCAGGACGAGCACCGACTTCGACCTGTCCGCGCTGATGCTGGACGGCGCCTACCGGACGGTCTGCTGGCTGTCGTACACCACGCTCACCCAGGTCGAGGGCGAGCACTCCGGCGACATCACGGACGCCACCCACGGCGCCTCGGAGTTCATCAACCTGCGCCTGGGCGCAGTGCGCGGCTCCTTCATCGTGCCGCAGGTCAACATCTACGACGGTGAGGGCTTCGAGGAGGTCGAGGAGTCCTTCTTCGGCTTCATGCTGCGGGAGTCCGAGCAGCAGGGCATGCCGTTCGAGGCGCGCACCGTCCGGATGAAGTCGGAGTTGCGCGGCCCGGGCCGGGTCGCGCTGCCGCTGGCGTTCCTGCGCGACGGGGACGGCCGCTGGCACGCCAAGTGGCTGCACCTGTACCTCCGGGGCACCCCGAGCGCCAACCAGGTCGAGGGGAACCGGGTGTCGGTGGCCACACTGCTGCGCGGCATCGTCGAACGGGACTTCCTGACGGTCCGTCATCTCGCGGGCCTGCTGGGCGAGCGGGCCGCGGCCACCACGCTCTGGGACGGCGGGGCGGTGCCGCCCGGCCCCGTCACCTACGTCGGTCTGGCGCGGCCGGAGGGGCTGCACCCCGACTCCGTGGTGGTCACGCCGGAAAACCTGCGCGACCTGATCCCCGCCTGACTGCTACGGTGGACCTCGGTGAGGCCATGAACGGGCTTCCTTCTCACTCCACTTGAACTAGTCCGTTCGCTTTCCTCGCCCTCGACGCACGCCGGGGGTGCCGCCACGGCACCCCCGGCGTCGTCGTTCCGGGTGTGTTCCGGATGGCCGGTGTGTTCCGGCCGGACGAGCACGGCTGGCGCGCCGGCCGCGGGCTCCCGCCGATCAGTCCACCGGCCCGGGCCCGTCGGCCACTTGACGCCGCGGCCGGGGTGGCACGGCACGGCCCCGCGGTGGCCGGAGAACGGTGCCGAAACGGGCAGACGCGGAGAAGCGCCCGCCCCGCGGCTGCCCCTAGCATGGGCAGTATGGACATCACCATCTTCACGACCGTCCTCCCGCACGACGACCCCGACGCGTCGCTGCTCTTCTACCGCGACACCCTGGGGTTCGAGGTCCGCAGCGACGTCGGACACGGCAGGATGCGGTGGATCACCGTCGGCCCCGTCAACCAGCCCGGCACGTCCGTCCTGCTGGCGCCGCCGGCCGCCGACCCCGGGATCACCGAGGACGAGCGCCGCACCATCGCCGAGATGATGGCCAAGGGCACCTACGGCTGGATCCAGCTGGCCACCCCCGACCTCGACGCCACCTTCGAGAAGGTGCGGGCCAGCCGGGCCGAGGTGGTCCAGGAGCCGACCGACCAGCCCTACGGGGTCCGCGACTGCGCGTTCCGCGACCCCGCCGGCAACATGATCCGGATCCAGGAGGTGCGCTGAGCCCGACGCCGGCGCGGACCGGCGGGCACCCCGCCGCCGAGCAGGAAGTCACCCCAGGCACGTGTCGACGTCGACGAGAGGAGTTCTGTCATGTGTCACCCCGGGTGGGGGCGCGCCCGCGCCGCGGCGCAGCGCCTGAACGACCTGGCGCTGCTGCGCCGCGTCCGTGACCGGATCGATCGGGAGTACGCACAGCCCCTGGACGTCGAGGCGCTCGCCCGAGGCGCCGGGATGTCGACCGGGAACCTGAGCAGCGCGTTCCGGCTCGCGTACGGCGAATCGCCGTACGGGTACCTGATGGCGCGCCGGATCGAGCGTGCCGCGGCGTTGCTGCGGCGTGGTGAGCTCAGCGTCACCGAGGTCTGCTCCGCGGTCGGCTGCTCGTCGCCGGCCAGCTTCAGCGCGCGCTTCACCGAGCTGGTCGGGATGTCCCCCGGCGCCTACCTCCGACGCACGTCGGGCGGCGCGGCGCAGGGGCCGGTACGGCTGCCCGCGCAGTCGGCGAGACCGGTCAGGAATCGAGAAGCGCCGGTCAGCGGGCTGCAACTAGCTTGATGGACATGACCTCCATCGAAAGCATCATCCTCGAGGCCGCCGACCCCACGGCCGCCAAGCACTTCTACACCACCGCCTTCGGCCTGGACGCGCAGCTGCGGGTACAGGGCATCCAGGCCCCGACCGACGGTTACCGTGGGTTCACGCTCTCGCTCACGGTGGCCCAGCCGGGCGACGTCGACAGCCTCGTCGGCTCCGCCCTGGAGAACGGCGCCACCGCCCTGAAGCCCGCCGCGAAGTCCCTCTGGGGCTACGGCGCCGTCCTCCAGGCCCCGGACGGGGCGATCTGGAAGATCGCGACCTCGGCCAAGAAGGACACCGGCCCGGTCACCCGGAAGATCGACCAGTTCGTGATCCTGATCGGCGTCGCGGACGTGGGCGCGAGCAAGCGCTTCTACGTCGAGCAGGGGCTCACCGTCGCGAAGAGCTTCAGCAAGATGTACGTGGAGTTCGACGGCGGCGGGGGCGCGGTCAAGCTCGCGCTGTACCGGCGTCGCGCGCTCGCCAAGGACGCTGGCGTCTCCCCGGAGGGCGACGGGCCGCACGGCCTCGTGATCGGCAGCTCCGGCACGTCGTTCACCGACCCCGACGGGTTCGCCTGGCAGCCCGCCGCCTCCCTCGCGGCCGCGTCCTGAGGTGCGACCGCCGTCCCTCCGGTCGTCGGGCCACCCGGCCCGGTGCGGTGCACCGGGCCGGGACCGGTACCGGCCGGGGGCTTCGGAGTGGCGCGGGGCCGTAGGAGCGGGCCGCCGCGCGGCTCAGGCGAGGCCGAGGACGGACAGGGCGGTGGTCCAGTCGGTGGCGATCGCCCGCTGGGCGGGCACCAGGTCCACCTGGTGGTTGCAGACGGCCCGGTAGAGCTTGTACTCGACGGAGTCCTTGTCGAGGGACGTCCCGTCGCCGGAGCCGGTGGCGTAGTGCGGCTCGGGCCACAGGTTGCGCGGGTCGGTCGGGTGGCCGCCGAGCGACAGCGGGATGAAGTGGTCCTCCTCGTAGTCGGCGGTGCTGGTGTCGGCGTAGCCGTACTGGGCGATCTGCTGGACCTTCAGCCGGTTGGTGTAACTGGTCGAGGGGCGGATCGAGGTGCTGTAGCCGCCGACGCAGATGGTGTCGTCGATCGTGTCCTGGGTGACGTCGGGGTTGGTGGCGCCGGGCGTACAGGCCGGGTCGGGCAGCGGCAGGTAGGCCTGCGAGCAGGTGGCGGCCGTGGCGGCGCGTCCGGCGGTGTGGGCCGCGGGGGCGGCGTGCGCGGTGCCGCCGGTGGCGAGGGCGGCCGCGGCGAGCACGGCGGTGGCCAGGGCGGGGGCGAGATGGTGGGGGCGAGGCATGGGGGCTCCCTGAAGGGGCTCGGCTCGGTCGGCCAAGCGGTGTGTCCATGCCATCACCGGTCGGTCTATGCGGGTAGACCGGAAGTGGTGAATATTTGACCAAGCGTCAGTCAATGATCCTTTGGGTGTTCTTGGCTTGACGGGGCAGGGCAGTGCGGTGCCCACGCGGCGCCGGTCGGCCCGGGTGGACGGGCGGCGGTCGGCCGGGTGGCGCGCGGCTCGACGGGCGGTGAACGGGTGGGTGGCGCCGGTCCCGACGGGTGGTGAGGACGGACGCCGGACGCCGCCCCACCCGGTGCGGGCGGGGCGGCGTCCGGCGTCCGGTGAGCGCCGAGCGGCGTCAGAACAGCGAGAGCCGGCGCAGGAAGACGTCCGTCACGCCGTTGGTGTCGCCCGGGGCGAGCGTGCCGTCCTCCGAGGTGAACAGCACCGTGGTGCCGAGGGCGTCGACGAAGGGGTCGTCCGAGGCGCCTGCGGTCTGCGAGCCGTCGCCCGCCACGCTGACCCGCTCGGTGCGGCCCGTCCAGAGGTCGCGCCGGAAGACGTCCCGGGTGTTGTTGGTGTCGCCGGGCACCAGGTTCTCCGCGGCGGAGCCGAAGTAGACCCAGTGGGCGTCCGCGGTGATCTGCGCGCCGAGGGAGTCGGCGGTGGTCGTCGTGCCGGGGAGCCCGGCGCTGACGAGGGTCTCGGTGCCGCGCTTCAGGTCGCGCGCATAGACCTCGTAGTGGCGCGCCCAGGGGTCGCCACCGTCGTTGACCAGGGTGGAGAAGACGGCGTACCGGCCGTCCGCGCCGAGCGCGGGCCGGGCCGCGCCCCGGTAGCCGCCCGCGCCGTCGGGGCTGGCCAGGACGGTCTGCTCGGCGCGGAGGTCGCGCACGTACAGGGGGTAGAGGCGCGGCTTCAGGATCGCCGCCCCCCGGTCGTGCCGGAAGGAGTCGCGGACGAACTCCTCGTCGGAGACGGCGTCGAGCCGGGCGGTGGCCTCGGCGGCGAGGGCGCCGGGCCGGCCCTGGCCGATGATGTTGGTCGCCTTGGAGACGAAGCCGACCGATCCGCCGTCGGCGCTGATCACCGGTTCTGCGGAGGAGGCGTTCGCCTCGGCGCCGTCCGCGCCGAGGCTGACCACCCTGGTCCGGCCGGTCCAGCGGTCGGTGACGTAGATGTTGCCGCCGGTCCAGGTGACGGTGCCGGGCGCCAGGTCGGAGCGGTTGGACTGGTAGGCGACGTACCGGCCGTCCCAGCTGATCGACGGGTGGCCGGACTGGCGGTCGGTCTGCGGCACCGCCGGGCCGTGGCCGGTGGAGACCAGCTCGGTGCTCCCGGTCCAGCGGTCGTGGACGTAGACGTCCTCGAAGCCGAGGTTCCCGCCGGGGGCGAGGTTGGTCGCGTAGGAGCTGAACGCCACGTAGCGGCCGTCGCCGCTGATCGCGGCGTCGTAGGAGTGGTCGCCGGCCTGCGCCCCGCCCGGGCCGGTGTTGACCCGCTCGGTGCGGCCGCTCCACGCGTCGCGGACGAAGACGTCGGACTTGCCGTTGGAGTCGCCCGGCACCAGGTTGGTGGCCTCCGACGTGAAGACGGCGAAGCGGCCGTCGGCGCTCAGCCCGGCGGCGTACGAGGCGCCGTCGGGCTGGGCGGCGCCACCGGGCGCGGACTGGCCGAAACCGACCGACACCCGCTCGGTGCGGCCGCGGGACGGGTCGGCCCCGGCGGGCGTCGCGGCGGTGACGGCGGCCAGTGCGGCCGCCGCCAGGACGCAGGCCGCGCGCAGCAGGCGCGGCACGGAGGTCGTTCGGGTCATCTGTCGTCCCTCCCCTGGGATCGCGCCGGCTCGCGTCGACCTCCCCGTCGGGCGCACCGGCGGCCGACTGGATGGCCGGCTCCGGCCGAGCCAACCGTCGCCGGCGTCCGCGGTCAACGGGTGCGGCGGCGGCAGCGGCGGATTCGCGTCACCGGGCGGGGAGCGGGCGGGCGGGGCAGGTGCGCGCCCTGCTGCCGGCGGGGTTCACGGGGCGCGGCTCACGGTGCGGGGTCCAGGGTGGGATCCGGCGAGGGGCGCGGTCCTCGCCGGGATCCGGGGAGGGCTGACTGCGCGTCCTGATCGAGGGCTTCCGTGCCGAGATCGCGCGAGACGGCGGACGGCGGACGGCGGATCCGGAGCCGGCAGCGGGTGAGGAGAGCCCGTCGGGCGCAGCCCTATGCTCGCGCTGTGACCACCGAGTTGATCGTCCCCGGGGCGGCGCTCGCCCTCAACGGGCTCGCCACCGCCTTCGACGTCCGTCATGCCGCCAAGTGGTGGCAGCTGATCAACCACCAGTACCGCGGCGCCGATGTGACGCTGCGGACGATGAAGCGCATCGGAGCGTGTCAAGCCGCACTCGGCGCGGTGGGCGTGACTCTCGGGCTGGTGTCCTGACGGCCGGGTCGCGGACCTCCTCGCACCGCGGGCCCGGGCTCCGTCCCGCCTCCTGGAGCACGCTCAGGGGCGGTGCGCGTGCAGGGCCTCGCGCAGCCGCCCGCCGGAGGCGGTGAGGCGTCGGGCGGCGGTCGGGGCGTCGACGTCCGCGAGCAGGACCAGGATCGCGTCCTTGGCGCGGCCTCCGGTGGCGGCGAGCGCGCGCCGGACCGCCGCCTCGTCGGCGCCGGTGGCCTCGGTGACGATCCGGTGGGCCCGCTCGCGGAGCTTGGCGTTGGTGGCGCGGACGTCGACCATCAGATTGCCGTACGTCCGGCCCAGACGGACCATCACCGCGGTCGACAGCATGTTGAGCACGAGCTTCTGCGCGGTGCCGGCCTTCAGCCGGGTCGATCCGGCCAGGACCTCCGGGCCGACCTCGACCTCGATCCCCAGCTCCGCCGCCGCCACCAGTGCCGAGCCCCGGTTGCAGGCCAGACCGACGGTCAGCGCCCCGGCCGCCCGCGCGGTGCGTACGGCCGCGACCGCGTACGGCGTGCGACCGGAGGCGGATACGCCCACCACGGTGTCGGCGGGGGTCAGGCCGAGCCCGGCCAGATCGGCCTCCGCCAGCTCCGGGCGGTCCTCGGCGCCCTCGACCGCCGCGGTCACGGCGGCCGGCCCGCCGGCGACCAGCCCGACCACCAGGGCCGGTTCGGTGCCGAAGGTCGGTGGGCACTCGGCGGCGTCCAGCACCCCGAGCCGCCCGGCCGACCCCGCCCCCGCGTACACGAGCCGCCCGCCGTCCGCCATGCGGGCCGCCGCCGCGTCCACCACGGCGGCGATCCGGTCCAGCTCCCCGGCCACCGCGGCGGGGACGGTCCGGTCCTCGGTGTTCATCAGGCGTAGCAGGTCCACGGTCGGCAGCCGGTCGATCCCGGCCCAGTCGGCGCGGATCGTCTCGGTGGGCGGCACGGCGTTCTGGTTCATGCCTGCCAGCGTCCCCGGGGGCGACGACGGCCAATCCGGCCCGGCACCCGGGAGGAGGGCGGCCGGCCCGTCGCCTGCTCCCCACCGGGCGCCCCCGGACGAGGACGCCCACGATGGGTGCTGGTCGATGCCTCCACCGGCCTCCCCCGCATGGGTGAGGACTGCTCAGGCTTCCCACCGGTGGCACGTTGCCCGGTGGTCCTCCTGCAGCGGAGGTGCGCTCGCCGGCCGGCGGGTGGCCTCGTGGCAGACTCCGCGCATGCTGATGTCGCGATGGCGCCTGCGGGCGGCGGGCAACGAGGACAGGGAGCTCGCGGCCCGTCTTGCGGGGGAAGCCCTGTTCGAGATCCGTTCGCTCGCCGTTCGTGCAGCCCGGCACCCGGACGAAGCACCTGCCGCCGGGGTCGTCGATGAGATCGACGCCTGGGCGAAGTTCTGCACCGAGCTGCTGGCGGCTTCCGGAACACGCCGGCGGCGGCGGTTGGGGGACCTCCGCAGCCCGCGTGAGCGGGCGTTGACCGAGCGACCGATGAGTCACGTCTGGAACGTCAGCGGTCCCGAGCGGCGGGCCTGGATCCTTCGCCAGGTCGACCGGAGCGGTCTCGGCTGGACGCCACCGCCGTCTCTCTGACCGTCCGGGGCTGCGGGTGGGCTGCTTCAGCTGTCGGCCTGCGCCGGAGGCGCGGCCGGGGTGGCCGAAGGTGCGAGCGAAGGGGTGGCCGAAGGGGTGGCCACCGGGATGCCCTCCGGTCGGCCGTAGAGGAGTGCGGCGAGGTGGTCGGCGCAGCGGACGGCGGCCTCGGCCATCGCCGTCCGGGTCATCCCGGCGACGTGCGGGGTGAGCAGGGCGTTCGGCAGCCCGAGGAGCGGGGAGTCGAACGCGGCGTGTTCCCGTTCGAAGGTGTCGACCGCGGCGGCCGCGAGCGGGTGCGCCGGGTCGCGCAGGGCCTCGGCCAGGGCCCGCTCGTCCACGATGCCGCCGCGCGCGGTGTTCAGCAGGATCGATCCCGGCCGCAGGAGGGCGAGTTCGCGCCGGCCGAGCAGGCCGCGGGTCTGCGGGGTGAGCGGCACGTGCAACGACACGACGTCGCTGCCGGCGAGGAGGGCGTCGAGGGAGGCGGCCGACCGCACCGGCGGGGCCGGCGGTCGGCGGGAGTGGGCCTGCACGGCCATGCCGAGTGCGCCGGCCCGGGCTGCGAGTGCCCGGCCGGTGCGACCGAGGCCGACGATGCCGAGGGTGAGCTCCGAGAGTTCGCGCGGTGGGGTGGTGGGGGCGCCCCAGCGGCCCTGGTGGGTGGCCCGGTCATGGGCGGGGAGGCCGCGGGTGAGGGTGAGGAGCTGGGCGAGTGCGAACTCGGCCACGGCGGCGGCGTTGGAGCCGGGGGTGTGGGTGACGGTGACGCCGTGCCGGGCCGCGGCGGCGAGGTCGACGTGGTCGGTACCGGCCCCGGCCCGGCCGATCACCCGCAGGCGGGCGGGCCGGCCCGGGTCGGTCGCCGCGGCGAGGACGGCGGCGTGCAGGGGCACACCGCCGCGCGACTTGACGGCGTGGTAGCCGGCGCCGCGCCGGAACTCCTCGACCAGGGCGGCCTCGTCGAAGGCGTCGAGGTCGGCGAACCCGACCCGGCCGCCCCAGGCCGCATGGGCGCCCGCCCGGTCGTCGACCCGGCGCAGGTTGAGGGTGACGTCGAGGCCGTGGCCGAGCAGGCGCTCCAGCTCGCGGTGCAGCAGTTCTCCGGGGGCGGCGTCCAGCAGCAGGACGTGCGGTCGGGTCATCGGGCGGGCTCCGGCGTGCGGTCGGGCGCCGTCAGGCCATCCAGAAGAAGACGGCCGTCATCCGCCGTTCCGGCAGCTCGGTGCCGTAGTAGGTGGTCGCGCTGTGGATCAGGTTGGCGTGGTAGAGGAGCAGCTGGTTGTACCGGTTGGGGACGCGGACGTCCTCGGTGAAGTGGTCGGCGGGCACGTGCCGGGTACCGAGCGCCTCCACCAGGTTGTTGTGCGGGGCGTTGACGTGGTTCCCGCCGAGCCGGCCGCCGGGGAACTGCTGCCGGTAGAAGCTGGTGCCGGCGTCCTTGGGTGCGCCGGGGCTGAGGTAGAGCACGGCGGCGTAGCGGCAGAGCGCGCGGGAGTCGGTGTGCGGGCGGGACTCCGACTCCCCGGCGCCGACCACCTGCACGCAGTTGTGGTTGAGCGTGCCCCCGCCCGGGGTGCTCTGGACCCAGAGCCGGGGGGCGCCGGTGGCCTTGCGGACCAGTGCCTCGACGCGGGCCAGTTCGTCCGGCTCCAGCCCGGGCATGGTGCGCAGGCCGGGCCAGGTCTCGGGGCGGTGCGGATAGCCCTCGGTCCAGTCGCCGCGGGACAGGACGCGCTCGCGGACGGCGTCCGGGTCCGTGAGGACGTTGTCCAGGACCCAGTAGTCCCGGCCGCGGGTGGGCTTGCGGTAGGGCAGGACCGGCAGGGTGGTGGGCCTGATGGGCTGTGAGGGCATGGGCCGACGATAGGGGTGGGCATCACCAACCTTCTGCCGTGAGCAGGTCAACCTTTCGTCAAGTGCGGACCGGCGGCGGGCGGGTGCTCCCGGGCAGGTCAGGGGCCGGGGCGGACGGCGAAGGTGCCCAGGGCGCCCTCCAGGCGGTCGAAGGCCCGGACGGCGGAGGGGCGCACCGCGGCCGCGATCGCACCGGCCTCCTCGCCGGCCAGCACGCGGTGGAACACCTCGGTGAACACCGCGCGGTCGACCGCGGCGAGCAGCCCGGCGGCGACCCGGCTCTCGAAGTCGACCGGGGCGCCGCCCGGTATCGCGGTCGAGTCGGTGGCGGCCCCGGTGGCGTGACTCCCGGTGCTGCCGGTGCTGTCGCCGTCGGCGGTGCCGCTTCCGGCGGCGCCGGCCGCCGCCAGCGCCTCGGCGAGGGCGGCCTCGCCCTGCTCGTGCAGCTCGCGCAGCCGGGCGACCAGGGCCGGGCTGTCGGTGATGGTGCGGGCGAAGGCCCGGCCGGAGAAGCCGAGCCGGGGGTCGTGCCGGTCGAGCCCGCCCAGGCAGTCGCGGCGCAGGGCGGCGAGGGCGGACTCGCCGGGCGCCCGCTCGTGGACCGCCCGGGCGAGCCGGCCGACCAGCTCCTCGTGCAGGTCGAGGAGCAGGTCCTCCTTGCGCGGGAAGTGGTTGGTGACGGTCATCTTGGCGACCCCGGCGGCGGCCGCGACCTCCGCGATGGTGGTGCGCTCGAAGCCCTGGTCGATGAAGAGCCTCGTCGCGGCGTGCGAGATCGCCTCGCGGGTGCGGCGCTTGTTGAGCTCGCGCAGGTTCGGGGTCGCCCGGGTCTCGGTCATGGCGGCAGCCTAGCGCGGTTCGCTGGGTCGGGCACAGTAATTAGGCTTGACCCACTCGATGGGTCCGTCCTAAGTTCTTCCTCGGGGGGCCGCCCGGCCGCTCGTCCACCGGGGGATCGACCGCCGTTCCGGCGCGCACGATCCCGTCGACCACCGCCCGGGAGGGCCCTTGTTCACCCAGCACCCCGGCGGTCTGCGCCTGCTCACCGTCCACGCCCACCCCGACGACGAGTCCAGCAAGGGCGCCGCCACCCTGGCCCGCTACGCGGCGGAGGGGGTCGACGTCCTGGTCGCCACCTGCACCGGCGGCGAGCGCGGGTCCGTGCTCAACCCGGCACTGGACCGCCCGGAGGTCCGGGCCGACCTCGCCAGGATCAGACGGGAGGAGATGGCCGCGGCCCGGGAGGTCCTCGGGGTCCGGCAGCGCTTCCTCGGCTTCGTCGACTCCGGCCTGCCCGGGCCCGGCGAACCGCTGCCGGAGGGCTGCTTCGCGGCCCTCCCGGTGGCGGTCGCGGCGGCCCCGCTGATCGCGCTGATCCGGGAGTTCCGTCCGCACGTGGTGGTCACCTACGACGAGACCGGCGGGTACCCGCACCCGGACCACGTGATGACCCACCGGGTCACGGTCGAGGCCTTCGAGGCGGCCGCGGATCCGGGCCGCCACCCGGAGGCGGGGGAGCCCTGGCAGGCGGTGAAGCTCTACTACCACCTGGCCCTGTCCCGGGCCTGGTTCCAGACCCTCCACGACGCCCTGACGGCGAGGGGCCTGCCGTCCGGGATGGGCGGCCTGCTGGCCGACTGGCCGGACACCCCGCCCGCCCTCGCCACCACCACCCGGATAGCGTGCGCCGACCGGTTCGCCGTGCGGGACGCCGCGATGCTGGCGCACGCCACCCAGGTCGAGCCCGGGGTGGCCTTCATGGCCCACCCGCGGGACGTCGAGCGCGAGGTCTGGCCGACGGAGGACTACCACCTCGCCCGGAGCCTGCTGCCCGGTGGGGGCGGGCGTGGTCCCTCCGGCTCGGTCGGGGGCCCACCGGTGGGCGGAGCGGTCGAGACCGACCTCTTCGCGGGGATCCGTTCAGGAGGGGAGGATCAGCATTGGCCGTCCGCGAGCACGAAGTAGCCCGGCGCGGTCTGCCGCAACGTGTGGGTGACGAAGGTGTTCCAGAGCCCCATGCCCTGGCCCGAGCCGAGCGCGTAGGTCTGGCCACCGCTCTGGGTGGCCCGGCCGGCCCGCACGTGGTCGTAGTTGTCGTCGGTGAAGCAGGGGGGTGCGCCGCCGCCGGTGGTTCCGGTCACGGTGGCCGAGCGGGCGCCCACCGCCCCGGCGGCGTCGACCGCGGCGACGGCGTAGCCGTACGCCGTCCCGGGGGCGAGCCCGCCGTCGGTGAAGGACGGACCGGTGGTGCCGCCGACGACGGCCCCGTCCCGGTAGACCCGGTAGGAGGCCGCACCGCTGACGGCCTGCCAGGCCAGGGCGATCGAGCTCGCCCCGGCGGGGGCGGCGGTCAGTCCCGACGGCGCGGGCAGGCCGGGCGTGGTGGGTCCGCCGCCGTCCAGGCCCCAGAACCGTGCGGTGTGGTAGCTGGAGCAGATCGCGTCGAGGAAGTAGGCGCCCGTCGCCCCGCACTGGTCCGCCGCGGACCCGGGGTCGACGGCGAGTCCGTGACCCATGCCGGCGACGGTGAACACCGCGACGACGGGCCGGCCCGCCGCGTCGGCGTAGTCGTCCTCGGTGGTGCCGCCCGGCAGGCTCCGGGTGCCGGTCGGGCGTCGGCCGACGCCCTGGACGTCCGTCCACTGGTCGCGAAGCTCGGTCGCGTTGACCGGTTTCACCACGGTGTCGGCGCTGCCCTGCCAGATCGCGACTCTGGGCCACGGCCCGGAGTAGCCCGGGTAGCCGGCCCGGGCCCTGTCACCCCACTGGGCCGGGGTGAGCCCCTGGTCGGAGTTCTGGCAGCCGGAGGCGGCGGCCTGGGTGGTGGCGCACCGGGCGGGCAGGCCGGAGTCGATCGCCCCGCCGGCGAACAGGTCCGGGTAGTCGGCCAGCAGGTCGGCGGCCATCCCGCCGCCGGCGGACAGGCCGGTGACGAACACCCGGTTGCCGTCCGAGCCGTAGAGGGACTTCGCCCTGGCGACCATCTCGGCGACGGACTCCGCCTCGCCGACGCCCCGGGCGTCCTTGGCGGCGTCGAACCAGCTGAAACAGGAGAGGCTGTTGTTGGCGCTGCCGGTCTGGGGGAAGACGACCGCGAAGCCGTAGCGGTCCGCGAACGTGGTCCAACCGGAGTCGCGGTAGTAGTCGGCGGCGCTCTGCAGGCACCCGTGCAGGGCGACCACCAGCGGTGCGCCGGTGGGCAGACCGGCCGGGGTGTAGGAGTACATCGCCAGATTGCCGGGGTTGGCGCCGAAGCCGGTGACCTGCTGGAAGGTCCCGCTCGCGGTGTCGGCGCCGGCCGGGGCGGGCGCCGGGGCGCCGACGGTGAGTGCGACGGCCGTCAACAGCCCAGCGAGGACGGGTCGGAGGCGCATGGTGGCTCCTGGGTGGGGGAGGAGTGGGAGCGGCTGCCGTGCAGCGTGCCGCGCCACCCGCCGCGACGCCATGTGACGGCCACCCGGCCTCCACTGCCCCGTCATGGCACCGACCGCCATGGCCCGCACCCGGCCGGCCCGGACCGCGGTGCTCCGGACGGCGACGGGCGGGACTTCGGTGCCCGGGACTCGGGTGCTCCGGGCCACGGCACTCGGGACCGCGGCGCCGGTTCAGAGCGCGGCGAGGACCCCGCAGAGCGCGAGGAGGCCGCAGATGCCGAAGTTGACCAGCTTGTGGGCGAGGAAGACGGCGGCGAACTCCCGGATCGTCGCGCTCGGCCAGTAGTAGGCGGCGGTCGGCGACCCGAACACGTGCCCGTTGACGCCCGTCTTGCGGGCGGTCAGCGCGGCGCGGAACGCGTGGAAGTTGTTGGTGACCACCACGCAGTGGTAGTCCGGCTTGGCCTGCTCCATGATGGCCCTGCTGAACAGCAGGTTCTCCTCGGTGGTGCGCGAGCGGTCCTCGCGCTCGATGTGCTCGGCCGGGAAACCGCGTTCGACCAGGTAGTCGGCCATCGCGTGGGACTCCGGGAGCTTCTCGTCCGGGCCCTGCCCGCCCGAGGTGATGAGGACGGGCGGGTTCCCGCGCGCCGCCTGCTTGTCGTAGACCTCACGGCCGCGGTCGAGCCGGCTGGCCAGCAGCGGCGGGACGCGCTCGCCGCCGATCAGACCGGAGCCCAGCACCACGACGAAGTCCACGTCCCGGCGCGGTCGGTGGTGGCCGTACAGGAACGCGTACCCGACGAAGCAGAGGAACAGGAAGGAGACGTAGCCGACGACAAGTACGGCGGTTCCCGCCATGATCCCCACACGGGGGGACTTGGTGGCCACGGCCGCGACCAGCAGGGCGATGACGCCGAGGATGCCCACCCCGGCGAGCAGCGACAGCAGGTTGGCGGGCCGCGTCCCCTCCTTGCGGATCATGGTCAGGCCGTTCGAGATCAGGAACCAGACCAGTGCCACGGTGCCCAGCGCCGGGAGCAGGATGATCGCCACGGCTGCCACCTCCGCCACCAGGGTCGGTGCCCTGCGCAGCTCGGCGAGCAGGGTGAGGCAGAGCAGTGTCACGGCGATCCCGAGCAGGACGGCGTTGCTGAACCTGCGGCGGTCGCGCAGTACCCCGATCCCGAAGAGCAGGAAGAACAGGGCTGCTGGGGCATAGGCGATCATGCCTCGTATCGTAGGGTCCCCTCGTTCGCACCCCGCCGGAGACCTCGAACGGCCCTCCCGGCGATGGCCCGTGAGGCCCGTGAGGCCCGTGAGGTGCCTCCTGCCGGCGCCGCCGGCGCGGCCGGTGCGGTCGGGCGCGGTGGCTACGCTACGGGGATGAGTGGTGTGCGGGCGGCGGGTGCCGTCGGGGGTGGCGTCGGTGACACGGCCGCGGACGGGGGCTGGGCCGGCCTGTTCCGGGCGGAGCCGTCGGCGTGCGTGGCCGGGGCGTGGTTGCGGGGGCTGGGCTTCAACACCGGGGCACCGGAGGCGGTGCTGCTCTCGCTGCTGGACACGGGCACGTCGGCGTTCCTGCTGCGGACGAACCTGCCCGCGGGCGTGCTGGACGCCGCGGTCGACCATCCGCTGCGCCGGGTCTGGGGCATGGCGGCGGACTCGGGTCGACTCTCGGACGCGCAGTGGGAGCGGCTGCTGGCCGCGAGACCTCCGGGGGCACTCCGCGAGACCCTGGCGGAGGTGGCGGCCGACCTGCGCGCGGACCGGCTGTGGCGGGCCCGGGTCGGGGTCGGGATCGAGCGGCCGCCGAGCGCCGGGTCGCGGCCGCCCGCGACGCCGGAGGAAATCGCCGCGATGGCGGAGGCCGTGCCCGCGATCGAGCCCGGGCACCGGACGTACGCACTGTGGTGGGTGGCGGCGCTGCACGAGGATCCGGACGCCATGCGGCAGTTGGCGTCCTCGCCGAAGCTCTGGGTCCGCCGCAGCGTGGCCCGGGCACGGCGGCTGCCACCGGACGTGCTGGAACGGCTGGCCCGGGACGAGGACCGGGCCGTGCGGCTGTTCCTCAGCGAGTCCTGCGAGGACGCGCCGGCGGAGGTGCTGCTCGACGTGTGGTGCTGGTGGTCGGGTTCGTTCTCGTTCCCGGGGCGGCCGCGCAACCACCCCAACTTCCCGCGCCACGACCTGCTGCGCTTCGCGGACGCCCCCGAGCCGAGGCTGCGCCTGCTGGCCCTCGACGACCCGTCCTCGACCGCGGCCCTGGCCGAGCGGTTCTGCCGCGATCCCGATCGGGAGGTGCGCGCCCGGGCGGCGAAGGATCCGCGGTTGTCGCCGGAGACCGTGGCCGGGCTGCTCGACGACGCCGACGCCTCGGTCCGGGCCTTGGCCCGTCGGCACCCGGCGCTGCCGACCGCGTGCCTGGTGCCGCTGCTCCTGGACGAGCGGACCGCCGAGGAGGCGGCCGGGAACCCGGCCGTGCCGGAAGCCGTGATGCACCGGATGGTCGCCGTGGCGGCGGCCGTCCGGGCCGGGGCCGCAGCGGCGAAGGCCCCGGCCCCCGCCGTCGTCCCCGGCGTACCGTAAGCCGGCAGGCCGGTCGCGGGTGGCCCGTCGCTCAGTCCTCCTGGGCGGCGAAGCGTTCGAGGGCGGCGAGGACGGCCGTGCGCATGGCGGGGCTGCCGGTGTGCCCGGACTCGTCGACGACGGTGAGGCTGGCGTCGGGCCAGGCCCGGGCGAGCTCCCAGGCGGTGTCGAGCGGCGAGCCGAGGTCGAGGCGTCCGTGGATCAGCTCGCCCGGGATGCCGGCCAGGCGGCCGGCGTCGCGCAGCAGTTGCCCGTCGGCGAGGAAGGCGTCGTGGGCGAAGTAGTGGGCGGTGATGCGGGTGAAGGCCATCAGGTCGTCGTCGGGCCGGTCGGTGTAGGCGTTCGGCTTGCCGAGCGCCTCGTGGGCGATGACGGCGTCCTCCCAGGTGGCCCAGGCGTTGGCGGCGGCGCGCCGGACGGTCTCGTCGGGGCTGTTGAGGAGCCGGCTGTAGGCGGCGACGAGGTCACCGTCCCGGTCCTCGGCGGGGAGGTGCGCGCGGAAGGCCTGCCACGGGCCGGGCAGGAAGCGGGCGACGCCCCGGTAGAGCCAGTCGGTCTCCTCCGGGCGGGTCGTGGTGACGCCGCAGATGACGATCGCGGAGACCCGTTCGGGGTGGGTCTGGGCGTACGCGAGGATCAGCGTGGAGCCCCAGGAGCCGCCGTACAGCAGCCACTTCTCGATGCCGAGGTGTTCGCGCAGCCGCTCCATGTCGGCGATCAGCCGGTCGGTGGTGTTGTGCTCCAGACCGGTCGCCGGGTCGGCGGCGTGCGGTCGGCTGCGGCCGCAGCCGCGCTGGTCGAACTGGACGACGTGGTAGCGCTCGGGGTCGAAGTACCGCCGGGCGCCGGGCTGGTGGCCGGAGCCGGGCCCGCCGTGCACCACCGCGGCGGGCCGGCCGGCGGGGTTGCCGGAGGCGTTCCAGTGGATCTGCTGGCCGTCGCCGACGTCCAGCAGTCCCTGCGCGTAGGGCTGGTAGGGCGGGTAGGGCTCCGAGCGCGGGTGCGGGTGCGGCTCCGGGCGGGGGCGCGGTCCGGGCATGGCGGGCTCCTCCGTGGGCGGGCGGGCCGTCGTCGGGTCAGGCCCGTTCGGGCGGCAGCAGGGTGGCGAGGCCGTCGATGATGCGGTGGACGCCGAAGTCGAAGCGGGCGTCCATGCCGGGTTCGGTGAGGTCGCCGGCCAGGGCGACCAGGTTGGGGAAGTCCTCGGCGGGCAGGGCGCGGAAGCGGTCCCCGGCGGCGTCGACGATGGTGCGGCGGCTGGTGCCGAGGACCTCGGCGGCGGAGATCGGGGACTGTTCCTGGAGCACGAAGCCCTGGACGAAGGCGCCGAGCAGGTAGGTGGCCATGGCCGCGTCGGCGTCGGAGAAGCCGGCCGTGCGGAGGCGGTCGAGCTGGTCCTCCATCAGGGCGAGCAGGTGGGGGCCGGGGGCGAGGCGGCCGGAGACGACCTTGGCGGCGTCGCGGTTGTCGAGCAGGAGGCGGCGGTAGCGACGGCAGTACTCGTGGAACTGCTCGCGCCAGCTGCCTTCGCGGGGCGGGGGTTCGGCGGAGGCCATCAGGGCGTCGGTGAGCAGGTCCAGCAGTTCCTGCTTGTTGCGGACGTGCCAGTAGAGCGAGGCGGCCTTGACGCCGACCTCGCTGGCGACCTTGCGCATCGACAGTCCGGCGAGGCCGTCCCGTTCGAGGACCCGTAGGGCGGCCCGGGTGAGCGCCTCCCTGGTCAGCGGGGGTGTCGTGTCGTCGTTGTCCGGCATGGCGGTGCGGATGCCTCCCGTGCTCTCAGGAATCCCGCTTGCAATCTAACACCGTTAGGGGCACCCTGTGCCTGTCGCGCCTGCCCCTAACACTGTTAGGGGTGTCGCCGCGGGTGCTGTCGGAGCGCCGGGGCCGGGGCCGGCTGTCGGGTTTCGAGGATCGGGAGGGTCTCATGGAGGAGTCGAGCGCCCGGCGCAAACGGCTCGCGCTACTGACGCTCTGCGTCACCATGTTCATGTCCATGCTGGACAACGTCATCGTCAACAACGCCCTGCCGCGCATCGGGCAGGACCTGGACGCCGGGATCAGCGGCCTCCAGTGGGTGGCCGAGGGATACAGCCTCGTCTACGCCGCACTCGTGCTGACCGGCGGTGCGCTGGGCGACCGCCACGGCCGCACCCGGGTCTTCCGGCTGGGCCTCGCGCTCTTCACGGTCGGCTCCGCGCTGGCCGCCCTCGCCGGGACGATCGGCACGCTGGTCGGCGCCCGGATGGTCCAGGGCGTCGGAGCCGCGCTGCTCACCCCGGGCAGCCTGGCCCTGCTGCGCCACGTCTTCACCGACGAGCGCGAGCGAGCCAAGGCCATCGGCCTGTGGTCCGGCGTCTCGGCGCTCGGGCTCTCCATCGGGCCCGTGGTCGGCGGGCCGATGGTCGAACACCTCGGCTGGGCCAGCGTCTTCTGGATCAACGTGCCGATCGGCGTGCTCGGCCTGGTGCTCGCCGCACGCGTCCTGCCGGACATCCCGCCGCGCGCCCGCCGGATCGACCTCGGCGGCCTCGCCCTCTCCGCGACGGGCCTGGGCCTGCTGGTCTACGCGCTGATCGAGGGGCCGTCGCGCGGCTGGACGGACCCCCGGGTGCTGCTCTGCGGCGCCGCGGCCGCCCTGCTGCTCGTCGCCTTCCTGGTGCTCGAACTGCGCCTCGCCGAGCCGATGCTGGAGCTGAGGCTGTTCCGCGACGGCGCCCTGGGCGGCGCGCTGCTCAGCGGGTTCATGGTCAGCTTCGGCATCTTCGGCGCGCTGTTCTTCCTGCCGCTGCTGATGCAGGGCCCGCTCGGCTGGTCCCCGGCCGACGCCGGCTACGCCGGACTGCCGATGACCGGCATGATCGTCCTGGCCGCCCCGCTCTCCGGCCGGCTGACCGCCCGCCACGGGCCGCGGCCGCCGCTGGTGCTGGGCCTCCTGCTGTGCGCGGCGGGCCTCGGCGGACTGTCGCTGTACGGCGAGCACGCCCGCTACCCGGAGTACCTGTGGACCCTGTTCGCGATGGGCCTCGGGATGGGGATGACCTTCACCCCGGTGTCGATCGCGGTGCTCCAGCGGGTCTCCCCGGCCCAGACCGGGATGGCCTCGGCGACCATCAACACCCTGCGCGAGCTGGGCGGGGTCCTCGGGATCGCCGTGCTCGGCGCGGTGCTGACGAACCGGATGACCGACACCCTGACCGCGGCCCTGCACCGGCTCGGAGTCCCGCCGGGCGCGGTCGGCTCCATCGCCGACGCACCCGCCGGGGCGGCGGGCGGAGGCGCCGGGGGTCCGGCGGTGGCGCTGCCCGGCCCGGTCCAGGAGGCCGTGGACGGGGCGTTCATCGACGGCATCCACCTCGCCGTGCGCTGCGGTTCGGCGGCGCTCGCCGTCACCGCCGTCCTGGTGGCCGTCCTGCTGGGCCGGGCCCGCCCGGTCGCCCCGGCCGGGAGCGGGCTTGCGCAGGCGGAGGCGCCGGCCGAGGCCGCTCGGGCCTGACGGCCGTGAGGCGGGAAGGCCCGGGCCCCGACGCCGCCGTCCCGGCGGGAGTCGACCGGTCGGGAGCGGACCTGACGCGAGCGGACGGGGACGCGGGCCACGGGCCAGGGCACGGGTGCCGCCCGGGCCGGGGCGGCCGGACCGGCCCGTGAAGCCAGTCCGGTCGCACCGCCCGGCAACACCGGCCGGCCGCACCGGCGCGGGCCCCCGCCGTCAGCGGACGCCCTCGACCGCCGCCTGCGCGGCACGGGCCAGCTCCCGCCGTGCCCCCGACCGCCCGGTGCCCGACGGCCCGGCCCCCGACAGCCCGGCCCCCGGCGCGGCCGGCGGCGGGATCGGAGGCAGGAACGTCACCTCCGCGACCAGGCCGCGCACCGCGACCACCCGGGCGAGCGAGGTGAGCAGCCCGTCGTCGCCGACGAAGGCGGGCACGCTGGTCGGCCGGCCGTCGGCGAGCCGGTAGCGGATCGTCACCGGTTGGACGAAGGCGCCCGCCTCCACCGCGGCCTGGAACAGCGCGGGCCGGAACCGGCCGCTCTCCCGCCCGCACCAGGTGGACCCCTCCGGGAAGACGATCACCGGGTGGCCGGAGCGCAGCACCTCGGCCACCGCCGTCACGGTGTCCGGCAGGGTGCGCAGCCGGTCGCGGTCCAGGAACACGGTGCCGCCCCAGGCGACCAGCGGTCCGAGCACCGGCCAGCGCCGGACCTCGGTCTTGGCCAGCGAGCGGCCCGGCCGTCCGGCCGCGATCAGCGGGATGTCCAGCCAGGACACGTGGTTGGCGACCACGAGCGTCCCGCCGCCGACCGCGCTCCCCGGGTGGACGCCGCCGCCCGGCGTCCCGAGGTGCACGGTGACCCCGAGGGCGCGCAGCACGAGGCGCGACCAGCACCGGGTGAGCCGGTCGCGGGTGTCCTGCGGGAGCAGCCGGACCGGAAGGCTGAGCACGACCCCGGCCAGCACCGTCACCAGACAGGCCGTCAGCCGCAGCACCCGCCGGGGGTGGGCCACGGCCGGCGCGGGGTCGGCCAGGCAGGTCTCGGGCCGGCAGGTGGCCGTCGGCAGCCAGACGCTCATGCCGACGCGCCGAGTGGTGAGGGCGCCAGCGGGGAGACACCGGCCCCGGACGGGCCCGCCGCCCCGGAGACACCGCCGGCCCCGGACAGCCCGGCCCCGGAGAGGCCGACGCCGGACCGGCTCGCCCCGGACAGGCCCGCCGCCCCGGACAGGAAGTGCCGCAGGTACCGCGGGTCGGTCCGCTCCAGCGACAGCAGCACGTACAGGTCGACGCAGTCGAAGTGCGGGTCGTACGCCGGCTCGCCGCAGACCCAGGCCCCCAGCCGCAGGTAGCCGCGGAGCAGGGCCGGCAGCGCGCCCCGCTCGGCGCGCGGCACGCCGGTGGCGTCCCAGCGGCGGCGCGGCGTGACCCGGTACTGCTCCGGGGCCAGGTGCTTGGCGCTGACGGTGTCCCAGACCCGGGCCGCCGTGGCGCCGCCGTCCTCCAGCCCGATGGAGCAGCAGCCGCCCACCCAGGTGTTGCCGGTGTCGGCGAGGTAGCGGGCGATGCCGCCCCACATCAGGTTGATGACGGCGCCGTTGCCGCGGTGGTCGGGGCGGATGCAGGACCGGCCGAGCTCGACCAGGCCCGGGCGGACGGGCGCCAGGCCGGAGAGGTCGAACTCGCCGTCGGAGTAGAGCCGGCCGGCCCGGCGGGCGGCCTCGGGGCGCAGCAGCCGGTAGGTGCCGACGACGGCGCCGTGCTCGCCCTCGCGCACCAGGAGGTGGTCGCAGTACTCGTCGAAGGGGTCGACGTCCAGGCCGGCGACCGGGCTGTGCAGGACGGCGCCGAGCTCGGCGGCGAAGACCTGGTGGCGCAGCCGCTGGGCGGCCCGTACGTCGTCGGCGTCGCGGGCGAGGGAGACGGTGTAGCCGGTGGCCGGGGCCGGGCGGTTGCGGGGGGCGGGCACGGCCGGGGCATCGTGGGTGGGGGCGACTGCGGTCGGAGCGTACGTGGGGACGGTGGTCATGGCGGACCCTCCAGGGCAGCACGATCGGCGGCGCCCTGGGTCGCCAGGGCGCGGGCCGGTTCGCGGGCGCTGGGCTTGCACGCGAACCGGTCCCCGTATGTCTCTCCGAGCCGGTTGGCATCCACGTTGCGGCGTGGCGGAGCGCAGATGTGCAGCTGCTGAATGGGACCACCCGTCGCCTCCCGGTCATCTGCCGGGCACCGGGCGCTCGCCGGGCATGGGTGGACAGCCCCGGGGCGCGGTGCCCCGGGGCTGTCCACGACCCGTCCTAGTACGCCTGCCAGCCCGCCGGGTCGACCCCGCCCGGGACGGCGTCCGCGGGGCCGTAGGGCGCGCGGGTGAGGACGAAGGAGCCGAGGTCGAGGTGGCTGACGGTGCCGTCGGCCGCGCGGACCACCCGGAGGGTCTCGCCCGCGTAGTAGTTGTCCAGGCCGGTCCAGGTGCCGTCGGCCTCGGCGCGGAAGCGGGAGCCGCGGCCGTCGCCGGTGGCCGGGGCCAGTTCCAGGGCGCGGTCGGCGCGCAGCCGGAGGATCTGCGGCGAGGTCCCCCAGTACCACGGGCCGGTGAGCGCCAGCAGCTCCTCGTCGACCTCGGACAGCGGGCGCCAGGGCTCGGGCAGCCGGGGCTCGTGCGCGGCGGTGAGGGTGATCAGCTGTGAGGCGATCAGGGTGGTGGCGGCGCCGGTGGTGGCGTTGGACAGCGCGATCCCGGCCAGGGCGTCCTCCTCGCTGACCCAGAGTCCGGCGGTGAAGCCGGGCATCGAGCCGGAGTGGCCGTACAGCACCCGGCCCTCGTGGCGGCGCAGTTGCAGGCCGAGGCCGTAGGAGTACGTCCAGTCGGCGTCGTCGGGGCCGACGGCGGGCCGGCGCATCTCGGCGACGGTGGCGGCGGCGAGCACCTTGTCGTCGCCGGCGGCGAGGAAGGCGGCCCAGCGGGCCAGGTCGGTGAGGGTGGACCAGAGCTGGCCGGCCGGGCCCATCAGCCCGGTGTCGGTGAGCGGCTCCGGCAGCATGACGTCGGCCCAGGGGTGGACGGCGAAGCCCCCGGCGTGCGGGTGCTCCGGCAGCAGGGTGGTGCGGTCCATGCCGAGCGGTTCCAGCACCTCGCGACGGAGCACCTCGCCCCAGGGCTCGCCGCGCAGCCGCTCGACCAGGGCGCCGAGCAGCGCGTACCCGGGGTTGGAGTAGTGGAACCGGCGCCCGGCCGGGTGCTTGTGGGCGCCGTCGGGCTCCAGCAGGTCGCCGAGGGCGGGGCGCAGCGCGCCGTCGGTCCGCTCCCACCAGGGGGCGGGGGTCTCGGCGGCGATCCCGGCGGAGTGCGCGAGCAGCTGGGCGACGGTGGCGCCGTCGGCGGGGGTGCCCGGCAGGTGACGGCCGAGCGGGTCGGCGAGGTCGAGCAGGCCCTCGTCGCGCAGCCGCAGCACCAGGACGGCGACGAAGGTCTTGCTGATCGAGCCGATCCGGAACTGGACGTCCGGGGTCGGCGCGTGCCCGTCGACCATGCTGCGGGCGCCGCTCCACACCAGCCGGCCGTCCCGGACCACTCCGGCGACCAGGGAGGGCGTGCGGCCCTCGGCCTGGGCGACGGCGATGTGGTGCAGGAGGGCGCGCCGGGTGGTCGGCAGCAGCTCGTCGGGCTGGTCGGTCATCTGGTCCCCTGGGTCTCGGCGCGGAGGGCGGTCGGACGGTGGCCGGCCCGGGGCGAGGGAATCGGCCCGGGCCGGACGGAGCCAACCTAGTCACGCCGCCCGGGGGGATCCACTCGTTATCGGGGTGGCGGCCGGGGACGCCCCGGTGGGCCGGTCAGTCCGGCAGCGGCGGGAGCTCGGGCCGCTGCAGCCAGGCCTCGAAGAGCGGCCCGAGCGGGGCGGTGGTGTACCGGGACGCGTGGGCCAGCAGGTCCGCGGTGCCGACGACGCCGTGCCGGTTGACGCTGGTCCAGTCCCGGAGCATCGCGAAGAACGGTCCGTCGCCGAGGGCCCGCCGCAGCGCGTGCACGGCGAGGCCGCCGCGCTGGTAGAGCCGGTCGTCGAACATCAGCCGGCGGCCCGGGTCGGCCAGCCTGAGGTCCTGCGGGAGCCCGGCCAGCAGGGCGTGCGCGGCGGCCGCGTGGGTGGCGGCGACGGGGCCGCCGGCGTGCTCGGACCAGAGCCACTCCGCGTACTTGGCGAAGCCCTCGTTGAGCCAGATGTGCCGCCAGTTCGCGACGGTCACGCTGTTGCCGAACCACTGGTGGGACAGCTCGTGGGCGATCAGCCGCTCGCGCTCCCAGCCGCCGCCGAGGTGGTTGGTCCCGAAGGTGGAGACGCCCTGCGCCTCCACCGGGACGTCCAGCTCCTCGTCCGCGACCACCACCGCGTACTCGCCGAACGGGTACGGCCCGAACACCTCGGTGAAGTACGCCAGCATCTCCGGCTGGCGGCCGAAGTCCCGGGTGAAGGCGGGGACCAGCCGGTCCGGGACGTACCCGGTCTGCGGCACGGACGGGCGGGCGGCCAGCGGCACCGGCCGGTAGTGGCCGATCGACACCGTCACCAGGTACGTGGAGGTCGGCGCGCTCTGCTCGTAGACCCAGGTGGTGCTGGACGCGCGGGTGGTGCGGGTGAGCAGCCGGCCACCGGCCACCACGGTGAACGGGGACGGCGTGGTGACCGCTATCTGGTACGTCGCCTTGTCGGCGGGCCGGTCGTTGCACGGGAACCAGGACGGCGCGCCGACCGGCTGGCTGGCCACCAGCGCGCCCTCGGTCAGCTCCTCCCAGCCCAGGCCGCCCCAGGGGCTGCGCACCGGCCGCGGGTTCCCGGTGTAGTGCACCTCGGTGGTGAACGCCGCGCCCGCCGCCAGCGCCTTGGCCGGGCGGATCCGCAGCTTGCCGCCGCGGTGGGTGTAGCGCGCGACCCGGCCGTCCACCAGCACCCGGCCGATCCGGAAGTCGGCGAGGTCGAGCGCGAACTCCGCGAGGCCGGTGTCCGCCACGGCGCTGAGCCGGGCCGAGGCGGCCAGCCGGTTCGGCCCGGGCCGGTAGTCCAGCGCCAGCTCGTAGCGGTGGACCCGGTAGCGGTGGTCCCCGCTCTGCGGGAAGTACGGGTCCGGGGTGCCGGCGGCCGCCGGGACGTGCTTGGACTTCACGGGGACGTGCGCTTCCTGAGGGCCGGGACGGGTGGTCACGACGTGGTCTGCCACGCCTCGATGGGGTTGCCCAGCCACCGCGTGTCGGCGGGGACGGACTCGGCGCGCATCACCAGCGAGGCCGGGCCCAGCGTGCTGCGCGCGCCGACCGTGCTGCCGGGCAGCACGATCCCGCCCGGGCCCAGGGTGGCGCCCTCGCGGAGGACCACAGTATCCATCCGCATGATCCGGTCGTGGAAGAGGTGGGTCTGCACCACGCAGCCCCGGTTGATGCTCACGCCGTCCCCGAGGGTGACCAGGTCCGCCTCCGGCAGCCAGTAGCTCTCGCACCACACGCCGCGCCCGACCCGGGCACCGAGCGCCCGCAGCCAGAGGTTGAGCACCGGGGTGCCCGGCACCGCGCCGACCAGCCACGGCACCGCCAGCACCTCGACGAAGGTGTCCGCGAGCTCGTTGCGCCAGACGAAGCCGCTCCACAGCGGGTGCTCCACGGCCCGGAAGCGGCCGACCAGCAGCCACTTCGCGGCCACCGCGACCAGGCAGGCCACCGTGCCGGCGGCCAGCAGCACCAGGCCGGACAGCAGCGCGGCCGCGCCCACCGACCACGCGGCGGACAGCCGCGACAGCGCCGCGGCGGTGACGAGTCCGAGCGCCCCCGAGGCCAGCACCGGCAGCAGCCGGCCCAGCTCGACCAGCCCGCGCGCCCAGAGCAGCCGGGCCGGCGGCTCGTAGGTGAGGCTCTGGTCGGACTGGTCCGCGGCCCGGGGCAGCCGCATCGGCGGCATGCCCAGGTAGGAGCTCCCCTTCTTGGCCTTCGCCGGGGTCGCCGAGAGCACGCCGACCAGGCCGCGCTTGGGCACCGACCGGCCGGGCGCGGTCATCCCGGAGTTCCCGAGGAACGCCCGCTCGCCGATCTTCGCCTCGCCCAGCCGCACCCAGCCGCCGCCCAGCTCGTACGGGGCGATCAGGGTGTCGTCGGCCAGGAACGCGCCGTCGCCGACGGTGGTCAGGCTGGGCAGGGCCAGCACCGTGGAGACCTCGGCGCCGCGGCCGACGCGCATCCCGAGCGCCCGCAGCCACAGCGGCGTGACCAGCCCGGCGTAGAGCGGGAACAGCACCTCCCGGGCCCGGTCCATCAGCTGGGTGACGGTCCAGGCCTGCCACCCGATCCGGCCGTGCAACGGGTGCACGCCGGGGGTGAGGCCGATGCTCAGCACGCGGACGGCGGCCACCAGCTGCGCGGCGTACACCGCGCCGAAGGCCAGCGTGGCCGGCAGCAGGCCGAGCAGGGCGTCGCCGAGGGCCGTGCCGAGGTCGCCGCCCTGCTGGACGAAGCCGGACAGGACGGCGAGGGCGGCCAGCGCGGGCAGCACCGGGAGCAGGCCGACCGCGGTGCCGGCCGCGCCGTACAGCGCGGCCCAGCGGGCCCGGCGGTGCGGGCGCTCCTTGGGCCAGGCCCGCTCGGCGCGGCCCAGCTTGACGGCGGGCGCGCCGCCCCAGCGCTGGCCGGTGGGCACCTGGCCGGTGACGCTGGAGCCGGCCACGACCTGGGCGTGCTTGCCGACCCGGGCGCCGGGCAGCAGGGTCGAGCGGGTGCCGACGACGGCGCCGGAGCCGACCTTGACCTGGCCGACCTCCAGGCGGTCGCCGTCCAGCCAGTAGCCGCACAGGTCCACCTCGGACTCGACCGCGCAGCCGCGGCCCAGCTTCAGCATCCCGGTGACCGGCGGCAGCGAGTGCAGGTCCACCTCGGGCGCGACCTTGGCGCCCAGCGCGCGGGCGTAGCGCACCAGCCACGCGCCGGAGAGCGAGGTGGCGCCGCTGAGCTCGGCGAGCCGCTCGGCGGCCCAGAGCCGCAGGTGGACGCCGCCGCCGCGGGGGAAGCTGCCCGGGCGCAGCCCGTGCAGCAGCAGCCGGGCGCCGCCGGCCGCGATCGCCAGCCGGCCCGCCGGGGTGTATAGCGCGAGGGCGCCCGCGCCGACCGCCCACCAGGAGGCGGTGGGGGCCCACGGGTAGTCGCCGAGGTGGGAGAGCAGGTTCCCGGCGGCCAGCAGGGCCACCGTCCAGCGCAGGCCGACCACGGTGAACAGCGGGATCAGCAGGAGCAGCTGCAGCAGCTTGGCCCGGGTGGGGACCAGGGTGACGGTGCGGGTCTCGCCGCTCTCGGCGGCGGTGCGCTCCAGGTGCCGGGCGAGCTTGCGCAGCGTGGGGTTCTGGTAGACGTCCAGCACGGCGGCGTTCGGGTACCGGGTGCGCAGCAGGGTGGTGAGCCGGGCGGCGGCCAGGCTGCCGCCGCCGATGGCGAAGAAGTCGTCGCGCGGGCCGCCGACCGTCACGCCGAGGATCTCGGACCACTGCTCGGCCAGCCAGGCTTCGGTGCCGTACAGCTGCTCGCTCCGGCCGGTGGTCTCCAGCTCGGGCAGCGGCCAGGGCAGGGCGTTGCGGTCGACCTTGCCGGAGGTGCGGGTGGGCAGGCTGTCGACCGGGGCGAGCAGCGGCACCAGGGCCGCCGGCAGCTCGGCCCGCAGCCGTTCGACGGCCTGCTCGCGGTCGAAGCCCTCCTGGACGACCAGGTAGCCGACCAGCAGCTGGTTTCCGCCGCGCGCGGTGCGCACGGCGGCGGCCGCGCCGGCCACGGCGGGCAGGGCCTGCAGGGCGGCGTCCACCTCGCCGAGCTCGATCCGGCGTCCGCCGAGCTTGATCTGCTCGTCGGTGCGGCCGAGGAAGAGCAGGCCGGCCGGGTCGGCCTGGACGAGGTCCCCGCTGCGGTAGGCGCGCTCCCAGCCGAGCGAGGGCAGCGGGGCGTACTTCTCGGCGTCCTTCTCCGGGTCGAGGTAGCGGGCCAGACCGACCCCGCCGATCACCAGCTGGCCGGTGCCGCCGGCCTCGACCGGCTCGCCGGCCTCGTCGACCACGGCGAGGTCCCAGCCGTCCAGCGGCAGGCCGATCCGCACCGGGCCCTCACCGGTCAGCAGGGCGGCGCAGGCGACCACGGTGGCCTCGGTGGGGCCGTAGGTGTTCCACACCTCGCGACCCTCGGTGACCAGCCGCTGGACCAGTTCGGGCGGGCAGGCCTCGCCCCCGAAGATCAGCAGCCGGACCTCGTTGAGGGACTCGGCGGGCCAGAGCGCGGCCAGGGTGGGGACGGTGGAGACGACGGTGATCTCCTGCTCGGCCAGCCACGGGCCGAGGTCGGCGCCGCTGCGCACCTGGGAGCGCGGGACGGGCACCAGGCAGGCGCCGTGCCGCCAGGCCAGCCACATCTCCTCGCAGGAGGCGTCGAAGGCGACGGACAGGCCGGCCATCACCCGGTCGCCGGGGCCGATCGGCTCGTCCTGGAGGAAGAGCGCGGCCTCGGCGTCGACGAAGGCGGCGGCGTTGCGGTGGGTGACGGCCACGCCCTTGGGGCGGCCGGTGGAGCCGGAGGTGAAGATGATCCAGGCGTCGTCGGCCGGGGCGGGGAGGCGGTCGTCGGCGGGTGCGCGCTCCGTGGTGACGCTGAGGGCGCGGTCGGCGCCGAGCACCGCGGCCACCCCGGCCTCCCCGAAGACCAGCTGGGCGCGCTCGTCCGGGTCCTCGGCGTCCACCGGGACGTAGGCGGCGCCGGCGGCGAGCACGGCCAGGATGGAGACGTACAGGTCGTTGGTGCCGGAGGGCACCCGCACGCCGACCCGGTCGCCGGGGCCGATCCCGGCGGCGGCCAGCCGGCGGCGCAGCTGCTCGACCTCGGTGACCAGGGCGCGGTAGCTGAGCACGCGGCGCCCGTCGTCCAGGGCCGGCTCGTTGGGGTGGGCCCGGACGGTGGCGTCCAGGACGTCGACCAGGGTGCGCGGTGCGGGGGCCGGGCGGCCCGGCAGCACGGCTCGTTCCGGCAGGGTGCGGGGCGGCGTGGCGTACTGCTCCGGATGGTTCGGTTCAGCGGTCATGACAGCCGTGCGCTCCTCGTCCTCGCCCCGTTCCGACCGATGTCCGGCCTGGGGGGCGGTGGGAGAACTCACCCGGTCGGGTGACCCCACTCCGGGGCCGGAGCGGACAACCCGACCGATGGTAGTCCTGCCCCGGACGATCCGTCTGGGTCGACACTCGACCCAACTGGGCTGGAACTGGCCGAATCTGACGCTTCGTCAGTCAACAACTGAGGCTTACCGTGAGTGATGTGACGACGCGTCAGTCGAATTGACGGATCGTCAGATCGAATTCTCCATCGTGATCCACACCACAGTGAATGCTGCTCCTTTCGGGTGGATGCCCCGCGCTGCGCCCGCCGGCCGGCCCCGGAGGGGGCCTTCCGACGGGCGCTCCGTGGGCTCCGGCCGGTCAGCCGAAGTGGTGCAGGTGCTCATGGAGGAAGGCCTCCATGGTACGCGGGAGGCGTCCGGTCAGGCGGGCGAAGGTGTCGTCCGGGGCCTCCGGGCGGACCACCGCGAGCTGCTGGATCTCCACCACGTGGGCCGCCAGCCAGGGCGGCATCCCGCCCCGCTCGACCAGGTGGGCGTACAGTCCGGCCGGGGTCAGGTCCACGTACTGCACCGGCCGGTCGAGCAGGCGGCCCAGCAGTGCGGTGAGCTCCGGGTAGCCGTACGCCCGGCCGCCGGTGAGCGGGTACGTCCGGCCGGCCAGCTCCGGGCGGGTGAGCACCTCGGCGGCGGCGTCGCCGATGTCCCGGACGTCGACGTAGTTGCAGCGGGCCTGGCCGAGGGCGCCGTGCACCACCCCGGCCGCGGCGATCCCGGGGGCCAGGAGCAGCAGCTTCTGCATGAACGCGTAGGGCCGCAGCACGGTCGCCGTGGCGCCGGAGGCGCGCAGCCGCTCCTCGACCAGGTGGTGGCCGCGGGAGACCGCGACCGGGGAGTCCGGCTCGGCGGCGGGTGCGGAGACCTTGACGACGTGCTCCACGCCGCTCTCCAGCGCCACCTCGATGGCGGTCAGCTCGTGCTCCAGCTGGAGCGGGCCGTTCGCCATGGTGAGGAACAGCTGGTGGGCGCCGCGGAAGGCCTCGCGCAGCGAGTCCGGATCGGCGGCGTCGGCGTGGGCCGTCTCGGTGAGCGCCAGGGTGCGGTCGTCGAGACCGGCGGCGAGCCGGGCGGGGTCGCGGCTGAGCGCGCGGGTCGGCACGCCGAGGTGGGCGAGGCTGCGCAGGGTGGCGCCGCCGGTGGCGCCGCCGGCGCCCATGATGACGATCATGAGGTCTGTCCTTCGGGCTGGGGGTGGGTGGGGATCCGGTGCTGCGGGGGCCGGGCCGGGCGGCTGCCGCGCCATCGCCAGGTGATCACGGTGGTCGCGATCGCCGAGGAGAGCGGCAGGTCGACCGGGAGGCGGCCGGGCCACGGGCTGTCGGCCAGCGCCGGCAGCTGGGGCAGCCAGTGCGCGGCGGCCAGGCCGACGGCCAGGGCGAGCGCGGTGGCGGGCAGGGCGAACAGTGCGGCCAGCAGGGCGCGCGGCGGCCGGCGGGTCCAGGAGTGCGCGGGCCGCCTGCGCAGCGCGGCGCCGACCAGGGCCGCCACGAGGGCGGAGGTGCCGCCGATCGTGGTGGCCGCGGCGACCACCAGCTCCGGCTGCCGGGAGACGGCCCCGCCGATGCCGGCCGTCACGGCGGGCATCGCGTACGAGACCAGGACCTCGCGCCACAGGGTGAACGGCGGCGGCGCGCCGGGTGCCTTCTTGCTCGCGGGTGCCTTCTTGTTCACGGGTGACTCCTCGGGGTGATGGGCTGCCTGGCCATTATTGATTAGGTGCCTAACTATTGGGGCGTGAAAAGGGCGGGCCGCCCGAGGGGGCCCGCCGGGTCGGCCCGGGCCGGCGCGGCCGGGGCCGGTTCGGCCGGTTCGGTCCGTCGGGTCCGGGTGGCCGGTCCGGTCAGTCCGCGGTCAGCGCGTCGGCACCCGCGACCACCCGGGCCAGCAGGTCGAGGAAGACGGTGCGCTCCTCGACCGAGAGGTCGCCGACCAGGGCCTGCATCCGGGTGAAGTGCTCCGGGGCCAGGTCGCGCAGCTTCTGCGCGCCGCGCGCGGTGAGGACCACCACGTTGCCGCGGCCGTCCTCGGTCGACGGGCGGCGGGCCACCAGGCCCTCCCGTTCCAGGCCGTCGACCAGGCCGGTGACGGTCGCCCGGGAGACGCCGAGGCTCGCCGCGAGCTGGGAGGGCGACTTCTCGCCGCCGTGGTCCTCCAGATCGGCCAGCAGGCGGTAGCGGCCGGTGGAGAGCCCGAAGCGGGCGAAGTGCACCTCCCCGGCCTGGCCGATCCGGGCGCCCGCCGCCATCAGCCGGGCCGCCACCAGGACGGCCTGCGGGTCGGCCGTCAGGCCGTAGCGGGCGATCTGGCGGCGTGCCTGGTCCAGGGTGGGAGCGCCGGTGCCGGTGCCGGGGTGCTGCGTCATGGAAGTAGTATGGCGCCTAATCAGATATCCGGTCAAGCCCGGGGGTGACGGCCTCGACCGCAGCGCCCGCCGCGGCGGTCAGTGCGAGACCGCCAGGGCCCGTGCCGCCGCCGTCGGCGAACTCCGGTGCCGTCAGGGTCTGTTCGGGTCCGGTCCGGACCTCCGGTCGAGGGGGAGGCGGTGGCGGTCGACGCGGTGGCCGGGCGGGCCCACCGGCACGCCACGGAGGGCCTCCGGCGGTGCGTCGGATCGGTCACCATGGGGGACGGTCGGCGGGCGGTGGCGGTGGGGTACGCGCGTCGCGTCCGCGCACAACGCTCCGGAGACCGCGTACAACGCCCCGGAGACCGCCGTCGAGGACCGGACCCGGGGCAGGAGTGAGGCGAGGGCGGCGGCCCCCTCCGGACCCCGGTCCGCGGGGTGTCCCCGATTCGGGTGAAGGTTCGTCCACCGGGCGACGCAGTGGCGGGCGGGCGCCGTAGCCTCGAGTGCCGACCCGGCGCGACGAGTTGCGCGATCCGGTTCGGAGCCGCCCGAACTCGCCGCACCGGAAGGGTCGTCGACAGAATGACACGCTCCTCGGACAGCAACGACGCACCGGCCGGCGGGCCCTCCCGCCGCGGGCTGCTCAAGATCGGCATCGGCGTCGCGGTGGGGGCCGGGGCCCTCGGCTCCGGCGCCCCCGCGGCGCTCGCCGGCGGCCCCAACGACCCGACGGGCCCGACCATCGCCGTCAAGGTGAAGAACCTCAGCGGCCCCGTCGAGACCGGTCCGTTCGCCGCGCCGTGGACCGACCTCGGGATCCCCGTGCGCTGCCCGGACGGCACCATGCTCTTCGTCTGCGGCGACACCTTCGACGGCGACCGGGTCGGCTCGGCCGACTGGCGGGCCCCGGTCGGCCTGCGCTCCAGCAGCGCGGACCCGAACAACCTGCGCATCGACGGCAGCGTCGGCGGCGGCCACGCGAACAGCCTCGTCGACGAGCCGCACAACCCCGTCGGCGACGGGTTCACCACGGCGATCCCGTCCGACGTCTTCGTCGTCGACGGCGTGCTGTACATGCACCTCATGCGCGGCGTCATCTACGACACCCACCACACCGACTTCTGGCGCTCCACCGACAACGGCGAGACCTGGGAGTACCTCTGCCAGTGGCCGGGCGACCTGTACGGAGGTCAGTTCCAGCAGAAGACGTACGCCGTGGCCGACGACGGCTACTGCTACGTCCTGTCCACGGTCTTCAACCGCGAGGTGGAGTCGGGGATGCTGCTGCACCGGGTGCGGCAGGACGGCCTCGGCGATCCGGGCGCCTACGAGCCGTGGGGCTTCGCCGACGGCGGGTGGAGGTGGGGCGCGCCCGCCCCGACGACCGTCCTCGGCACCCGCAGGTGGGGCGAGACGTGCTTCCGCGCGATGGACGGCAAGTACGTCCTGACCTGGCTGAACACGGCCCCGCTGTCGATCAGGGCGATGGTCTTCCCCCTCCCGACCTCGGACCTGACCAGGACGCTGGAGCAGACCATGATCCTCCCCGGTACCCCGGGGCAGGAGGTCGGCAACCTCGTCGCCAGCCCGTACGGCGGCTTCGTCGTCCCCGGCTCGACGTTCGGGGACTTCCACATCGTCGTCAGCCAGTGGTACGACCCGACGAACTACCGGATCATGCAGTACCGGGTCGCCATGCTCTCCTGAGCCCGTCGCGGGCCCCCGGGGTCCGCCGGAGTTCACCGTGGTCCGCCGGAGTTCACCGCACGGCCCGGGCGGCGTGCGGGGGAGCGGGATCGAGTCGTACGGGAACGGATCGGCGCCGCGTCGCGTCTCGACAGGGGACGAACGGGCGTGGACCGGGCCCGGCCGACGGGCGTGAACGGCCCTGCGGGCACCCGGACACCGCGCCCGGTGGCGACGAGGACAGCGGGAGACAGGGATGAATTCGAGTGCGAGCCGGCGCGGCGTTCTCACCGGGGCGGCCGCGGCGGCCCTCGCCGTCGCCCTCCCCACCGGCGGCCGGGCGTTCGCCCGGGGCGTGGACGGGAACGGGAACGCGGACGGGGACGCGGTCGGGCGGCGGCTGCGCGCCCTGGAACAGGCGCACTCCGCGCGGCTGGGGGTCTTCGCGCACGACACCGGCACCGGCCGGACGGTGTCGTACCGGGCCGACGAGCTGTTCCCGATGTGCTCGACCTTCAAGACCGTCGCGGTGGCCGCGGTGCTGCGGGACCTCGACCGCGACGGCGAGTTCCTCGCCGAGACGATCACCTACACCGCGCAGGACGTCGCGGACTCCGGCTACGGCCCGGTGACCGGCCTGCCCGAGAACCTCGCCGGCGGCATGACCGTGGCCGCGCTGTGCGCCGCGGCCATCGACCACAGCGACAACGCGGCGGCCAACCTCCTGCTCCGGGAACTCGGCGGACCGGACGCGGTGACCCGCTTCTGCCGCTCGATCGGGGACGGCGTGACCCGGCTCGACCGGTGGGAGCCCGCCCTGAACTCGGCGGAGCCGGGGCGGGTGACGGACACCTCGAGCCCGCGGGCGCTCGGCCGGACCTACGCGCGGCTCGCTCTCGGGGACGCCCTCGACGGGCCGGACCGGCAGCGCCTGACCGGGTGGCTGCGGGGCAACACCACCAGCGGCAAGCGCTTCGGGGCCGGGCTGCCCGCGGGTTGGGTCCTCGCGGACAAGACGGGCACCGGCAGCTACGGCACCACCAACGACGTGGGCCTCACCTGGCCGCCCGGCCGCGCGCCGATCGTCCTGGCGGTCCTCTCCACGAAGCGCGACGCCACCGCGGGGGCGGACGAACCGCTGGTCGCCGCCACCGCCGAGCTGCTGGCGGCGACGCTCGCCTGATCCTGATCCTGATCCTGATCCTGACCTGACGGGACGGCGGCCGCCCGGGAGGCGCCGCCCCACGGACGGCCGGACGCCGGGGCGCGTCCGGCCGTCCGGCGCGTCGGGGAGGAGGGCCGAGCTCCGCCGAGCGGCCGCCCGCGGCGATCGCTGACGGTCGGTCGGCTGAGTCATCATCAGGTCAATCAACCGTCAAGTTGCGCCATTCACAGAATAATCGGGCGCCCTAAGGGGTGGTGCGCAAAAGATTTGCGGTGCTTCCAGGTCTTCACACGGACTTCTCAGACTGACAGGCTGGGGCCGCCCTTTTCAGTACGGAGGAGGTTCCTTGTCCCGTATATCCACGCTGGCCGGAGCAGTCACCTGCGCCCTCGCCCTCGTCACCGGAACCGCCGTCGCGGCGTCGGCGGCACCGATCGACCAGATACCCGGTGCGGCGGCCGAGGCGAAGGTCGACCCTGTCAACTGGACCCCGTGCAACCCGGATCCGACCAAGCCGGACCCGGGCATCTACGACTGTGCCGTCTACCCCGTGCCGCTGGACTACGACAACCCGTCCGGTGAGAAGGTCGGCATCGCGATGATGCGGCGGCGCGCGAGCGACCCGTCGAAGCGGATCGGCTCGCTGTTCCTCAACCCCGGCGGCCCCGGCGGCAGCGGTTACCTGTGGGCGACCACGACGCGCTTCGGCACCGAGGTGCAGTCCCGGTTCGACCTGGTCGGCTTCGACCCGCGCGGTGTGGCCCGGAGCAACCCGCTCAAGTGCTTCAAGACCCAGGAGGACGCCGACGCGGTCAACAACCGCATGGTCGGCGTGCCGGTCACCAAGGCCGAGATCGCCGAGACGCTGGACGCCGACCAGGACTACACCGACGCGTGTAGCAAGAACGCCGGCCCGCTGATCGAGCACATGTCGACCATCAACGTGGTGCGCGACCTGGACCGGATGCGCCGCGCCGTCGGTGACTCCAAGCTCACCTTCGCCGGCTTCTCCTACGGCACCCTGATCGGCTCGACCTACGCCAACATGTACCCGAACAAGGTGCGCGCGATCATCGTCGACGGCAACGTCGACCCCGACCTGCGCCTGCACGACGGCCTCGAGTACGATCGGCAGCGGGCGGGCGGCTTCGAGCTGGCCCTGGACGAGTTCCTGAAGCGCTGCCAGGCGGCCGGTGCCCCGCGCTGCGCCTTCGGCGAGGGCGACACCCGGGCCAAGTTCGACCAGCTGCGCGACCACCTGCGGACCAGCCCGGTCAACCTGCCCAACGGCAGCCAGGTGACGCTGAGCACCTTCACCAGCGAGGTGGCCAGCGCGCTGTACTCGCAGGCCAAGCTGGCGCCGCTGGCGAAGTCGCTGCAGGCGACCTACCAGCTGACCCAGAAGCCGGCCGCGGCCGCCCTGGTGGCGCCGAAGGCGAACGTCGCGGACGACGACGCCAACCTGCTCGCGGTCAACGCGCCGCGGGCGCTGCGGGAGGCTCCGGCGGACTCCGAGTACACCGCCGACGACTCCTACATGGGCGTCAACTGCCAGGACAAGCCGTACCCGTCGAACGACCGGACCTTCGCCAACGTGGCCAAGGCCTGGGAGAAGGCCTCGCCGACCTTCGGCCGCTACCAGGCCTTCGACGCGCCGGCCTGCGCGAGCTGGCCGGCCCCGGCCCGGGACGCCGAGCGCTTCACCGGCCCGTGGAACAAGAAGACCTCGAACACCGTGATGGTGATCGGGAACCTCTACGACCCGGCCACCCAGTACAAGTTCGCCCAGCGGATGCAGCAGGAGCTGGGCAACGCCGTGCTGGTGAGCGTGGACTCGATCGAGCACTGCGCCGTCGGCCGCAGCAAGGCCCTGAACGCGCTCGTCACCCGCTACCTGGTGGACGGCACCGCGCCGCAGCCGGGCCAGCTGCTGAAGCCGGACGCGGAGATCTTCCCGGCGGTCTGAGCGGTGGCCACCCCCGCACGGTAGACGCGTGCGGGCGGACGCGGTGGTCGGCGGTCCCGCCGGCCACCGCGTCCGTGTTCTCCGCACGGCACCGCGGAAGGCCGCCGCGCGAAATACGGCGGACCGGGAAACGGCGCCCGGAGTATCGTGCCGCGCATTCGGCGGTGGATCGTCGTCGAACCTCGCGGGGGAGCGATACCGGGCCGTCGCCGAGAATGCGGCCCGCGTCACCGACAAGGGGCCGTCGAGCCGCCGACGCCCCGAATTCCCGCCCGCCCGGGTCGGCCCTGCCGTACGGGTGCGAACAGGGGGGGGCGTCCGGCGCGGCCCCGGGGCCGCCGGTGCCCCCGCCCGCCCGCCACCGGATGCGCGAGCCGGTGGCGGGGCGCAGGGTCGAGGTAGGCGCGGGCGAAGCGGCCCCGCCGAGGGGCGTGCGTGGACGACGGCCCGGCCGGGCGGAGTGAGGCGGGAGCATGGGCGGAGTGATCGTGCTGGTCGAGCTGGAGCCGTCCACCGAGGTGCTGGACGCGGGCGAGGTGGAGGTGGGTGCCCGGGTGCGCTGGGTGCACGCGGCGCCACCCGATCCGGAGGTGCCCGAGGACCCGGGGCCGCGCACCTTCTGCGGGGTGGACACGGCGGGCCTGGAACGGGAGCCGTACCGGCCGGCCGGGCCGGGCGAGCCGTGGTACCCGCCGTCCCAGCGCACCCGGCGCTGCCGGGACTGCGAGGCCGCGCTCAGGGCGGCCTGACCGCGGCCCCCGGCCGGGACGGCGTGCCTGCCGGGCCCGCGGCCCCGCCCCGTCCGGCCCCGCCCCGCCCGCCCGTGGGCCCCCGCTACGCGGCCTGCTCGGTCGCTTCCTCGACGATCCGGCCGTCCCGGAGCTCGATCACCCGGTCGGCGAGTTCCATCAGCGTCGGGTCGTGGGTGGCGACCAGCACGGTGACGCCCTCGCTGCGCACCACGGCGCGCAGCAGCTGCATGATCGAGCGGCCGGTCTCCGAGTCGAGCTGGCCGGTGGGCTCGTCGGCGATGATCAGTCCGGGCTCGTTGGCGAGCGCGCGGGCGATGGCGACGCGCTGCTGCTGGCCGCCGGAGAGCTCGCCGGGCCGCTGGTCGGCGTGGTCGGCGAGGCCGACGAGGGCCAGCAGGGTGTGGGCGCGCCGCTCGCGCTCGGCGGCGGGGACCTTGCGCAGCCGCATCGGCACGCCGACGTTCTCGGCGGCGGTGAGCATCGGGATGAGGCCGAAGGACTGGAAGACGAAGCCGATCCGTTCCCGGCGCAGGGCGAGCCGGCCGTCCTCGTCGAGGTCGGCGAGGTCGGTGCCGTCCAGGGCGACGGTGCCGCCGGTCGGTGCGTCCAGGCCGCCGACCAGGTTGAGCAGCGTGGTCTTGCCGGAGCCCGACCGGCCCTTGAGCGCGGCGAGTTCGCCGCGGCCGACGGCGAAGGTGACGCCGCGCAGGGCGTGCACCGTCCGCTCGCCGGTGCCGAAGCTCCGCCGGAGGCCGGTGACCTCCACCATGGGCGTGGTGGTGGCGGCCTGGTGCTGCGTCATACGGCGTCCCCCCGTGTGCTTCTCTGTCCAGTGTCAACGGATGTCGCGGCGCCCGGGGTTCACCCCTCGGGAAGTCGATTCCGGGAGTCCGGATTCGCTCCGCCAAGGGGGCTTCGCGGGGCCGCAGTTGTGATGTGTTCATGGTGTACCGAGAGCCGCCGCGGATGCGGATGCCCGCCGGTGCAAGGAATTTGCTCATCACTTACTTGATTCGCGCAAGTCCCTTCCGTTCCTGGATCGAATCTGACAGAGTCGTCCGCTATCCGGTGATCAAATGCCGGTGATCACTTCATCGATGTGCCCATTCTGTGTCCATCTGTGACCAGTCCGTGTTCGGATCGGGTCGGTGGACGGGGCCGGGGTGCTACCGGGGGCGTAGAACCGGGGGAGGAACGAGATGCTCGGCTTCGTCGTGCGCCGACTGCGCGGGCGACTGCCGCTGGCCGGCGCCGTGCTGCTGACCGTGCTGATCACCACGGCGGTGCTCACCGCACTGGTCGCGTTCGACCGCGGCGTCGGCGAGGCCGGCCTGCGGCAGGCGCTCCAGGGCCCCGGCCACGCGCGCACCACCGTCGTGGTGACCGCCGAACACGGCCTGGACCGGCGCGCGCAGGACGAGGCGGAGCTCGCCGCCTACCGCGGCCGGCTCTTCGGCGACCTGCCGGTGCACACCGACGGCATGCTGCGCAGCCGCTCCTACGGCCTGCCCGGCAGCGCCACCGGAGCCGACGGTGCCGCCGCGGGCGGGCAGGGCCACCCGGCGCAGCCCGACCTGACCCTGCTGGCCACCGTCGACCGCGGCCGCACCCGGCTGGTCGGCGGCGACTGGCCCGCCGCCGCCTCCGGCCCCGTCCGCTCCGCCGCCCCGCAGGTCGCCGTCCCCCAGACCACGCTGGCCCGGCTCGGCCTCACCGCCCAGTCGCTGCCCGCCGAGGTCCGGCTGGCCGACCGGCTCGACGGCACACCGCTGACCGTCCGCGTCACCGGCGTCTACCGGATCACGGACCCGGGCGACCCGTACTGGCGCACCGACCCGGTCGGCGGCCACGAGGTCGAGGTCGGCGGCTTCACCACCTACGGCCCGATGATGGTCGACGAGAGCGCCTTCACCACCGGCGGACTCGTGCAGAACAGCCGCGGCTGGCTGCTCGACGCCGACTTCACGGGCGTCTCGCAGTCCGCAGCCGAGGCGACCGGCGCGCGCGCCCGGGCCCTCGCCGACGACCTGCGGACCCGCGCCGGGCTCCAGGCCAGGACCGAACTGCCGGACGTCATACGCGAGTTGTCCGACAGTCTGGTGGTCGCCCGGTCCACCCTGCTGATCGGCGCACTGCAGCTGTCCGTGCTCGCCGCCGCCGCCCTGCTGCTGGTGGTCCACCTGATCGCGACCCGGCAGGAGGGCGAGGACGCCCTGCTCGCCGCACGCGGCGCCTCCGGCGCCCGGCTGGGCGCCTTCACCGCCGTGGAGTCGCTGCTCCTCGCCCTGCCCGCCGCCCTGGCCGCACCGGTGCTGACCCCGCTCCTGGTCCGCGCCTTCACCGGGGTCGGCCACAACCGCACGGTGACCATGGACACCGGTGTCCACTGGCAGCTCTGGCCGGTCGCCGGAGCCTGCGCCCTCGCCTGCATCCTGCTCGCCACCGTGCCCGGCCTGGTGCGCGGCGCCGGCGCCGCGCTGCGCCGCCGGGCCGGCGGCCGGCAGGCGCTCGTCTCCGGCGTCGCCCGCAACGGCGGCGACCTCGCCGTCCTCGCCCTGGCCGCCCTCGCGTACCAGCAACTCACCCAGTACGGCGGCGGGTTGTCCCCCGACTCCTCCGGCCGGCTCGGCGTCGACCTGCTGCTGGTGGCCACCCCGACCCTGGCACTGTGCGCCGGCACCCTGGTCGTGCTGCGCCTGCTGCCCTACGTCGCCCGGCTCGGAGCCCGGGTGGCCGCCCGCGGCCGCGGCCTCGGCCCCGCCCTGGTCGGCTGGGGCCTGGCCCGCCGGCCCGCCCGCGCCACCGGACCGGTGCTGCTGCTGGTGATGGCCGTGGCCACCGGTGTCCTGGCGCTCGGCCAGCACGCCACCTGGACCGCCTCCCAGCGCGACCAGGCCGCCTTCGGCACGCTCGGCGGCCTGCGGATCTCCGCGTCGCACAACTCCCTGATGGGCCAGGGCGGCCGCTACGGCGCGCTGCCCGGCGGCGACCGGCTCGTCCCCGTGGTGCGCGAGGAGCAGTCCCTGCCCAACGGCGCCGGAGAGCTGCTCGCCGTGGACGCCGCAGCCTTCGCCGCCCGCGTCCCGGTCCGCCCCGACCTGCTCGCCGGACACACCCGCGAGGAGCTCTTCCCGCCGCTCGCCCAGCCCGCCCCCACCGGGACGCAGGCCGGGCTGCCGCTGCCCGGCACGCCGCTGCGGATCGACGCGGACGTCTCCGTGCGCCAGCAGGACCACGTCGGCCTGATGGCCGTGGTCCGCCCCGAGGTCCGGCTGCTGCTGCGGGACCGCTTCGGCTTCGTCCACAAGGCCCCGCTGGGCACCGTGCTGCCCGACGGCGAGAGCAGGGCCTCGGCCTCGCTCGCCACCCTGGTCGACGCCCCGATCGGCTCGCCCGCCGCCCCGCTGACCCTGGTGGGCGCCCTGGTCTCCTTCAGCGACTCGGCCGACGGCGAGCTGACCATCCGCCACCTCGCCGTCTCGGACACCGCCGACGGCCCCGCGACGGCCGTGCCGGTGCCGACCGGGTTCGGCTGGACGGCCGTGGCGCCCGACGTGCACGCCAACCCGGAGGTCAAGGCCGGACCGGCGGCCGAGGTCGGCGCCGAACCGGCCGGCGCCGAACGGCTGTTCACCGTCCGCTACCGCTTCGCCGACGGCCGCGGCGAGGCCCTGCGCGCCACCCTCGCCCCGGCCGGGACGACCGCGCCGTCGAAGGTCGACGGCGTCGCCACCCACGACTACCTGACCGCCGCGGGCGCCTCCGTCGGCGACACCGTCCAGGTGCCGTTCGCCGGCATCATCATCCCGGTCAGGATCACCGCGGCGGTCGACGCCCTCCCGGTCTCGGGCCGCAGCGCCGTGGCGGTCGACCTCGCCACCGTCTCCCGACTGATCGCCGCCCAGGGCCGGGAGATGCCCGGCCGCGCCGAATGGTGGCTGCCCGCCGACGGACCGGGTGACCGGACCCCCGCCGAGGCCGCCGCCGTCCTGCGCGCCGCCCCCGGCGCGCAGGACGTCCGGCTCTACGACGAGGCCGTCGGGGACCTCCTCGGCGACCCGGTCGGAGCCGCCCCGCAGAGCGCACTGACCGTCATCGCGGTGGTCACCGCCGTCCTCGCCGCGATCGGCTTCGGCGCCGCCGTGGCCGGCTCCGCCCGCGAACGCTCCCGGGACTCCGCGCTGCTGCTCGCGCTGGGCACGTCGCGCCGGCAGATCGCCCGGACCGTCGCCGCCGAACAGGCCGTCCTGGTCGCTCTCGGCGGGGTCGTCGGCCTGGGACTGGGCGCGCTCCTCGTCCACCTGATCGTGCCGCTCGTGGTGCTCACCCCCGCCGCCCGGCGCCCGATGCCCGAGGTGCTGATCGACCTGCCGTACGGGCAGGCGCTCCTGCTCGCGGCCGCGATCGCCGTCGTCCCCCTGCTGTCGGCCTTCCTGATGGGACGCCGCCGTCGAGACGTGGCCGCCCGACTGCGCCACGTGGAGGAGATGTGACCACCAAGGCCGGCACCAGCGTGCCCGAACCGTCGACCGACCACCGCCCGGCGCCCTGGGTCCGCACCCGGCTGCGCTCGGCCCCGGTGGCCGCCCTGCTCATGGCGGCGCTCACCCTCGTCACGGTCTTCCTCGCGGCCGCCTTCCCGCGCGCCGCCGACCGGGGCGCCGACGACGCGCTGCGCCGGTTCGTCCACGACCGCGGCGTCAACGTCACGAGCCTGCACGCCACCACCAAGGCGAGCCCGGAGGCGCGGGCCGCCGACCTGGACGCCGTGCGCGACCGGATGGTCGAGCGGATCGGCCAGGAGCTCACGCTCACCCGGGACGGCGAGCAGGTCGGCACCCGCGCCAAGGCCGGCCACCCGATGCTCAACGACGGGTACGACCGGCCCAACCTGCTCCCGCCGGGGCTCAACCTGGTCTACCTGCAGGGCCTCGCCGAACACGCCACCCTCGTCGACGGCGGCTGGCCCGGCGCGCCCGGCGACGGCCCCCTCCCGATCGTGGTCAGCCAGCAGGCCGCGGAGACCATCCACATCAAGGTCGGCGACCTCGTCGACAACGGCGAGAGCCTGCGCGGCCAGGCCCGCACCAAGGTCGTCGGGATCTACCGGCCCGACGACACCGCGGACCGGTTCTGGGACGCGATCGACTGCCCGGAACGCGCCTGCCTGGTCGTCAACTCCGAAGGCGCCGCCTCCTGGCGGACCACCGGATTCGCCGGCGGCGACGGCCGCTCCGCCCTGCTCGCCTGGGGCAACGGAGGGGAGGACTTCTGGCGCCTGCCGCTCGACCCGCACGCCCTGCGCGCCGACCGGCTCACCGCGACCCGCACGTCCCTCGGCTCCTTCATGACCGGCCCCGGCGCCAGCTCCATCGTCGCCGCCACCGGCCGCCCCGACCTGCACGTCGTCTCCTTCATGCCCGAGGTCTTCACCTGGGCCATCGCGCGCTACGAGGCCGCCGCCCCGCTCGCCGCGATCGGCCCGGTCGGCGTCGCGGGCGTCGCCGCCGTCGTCCTGTGCCTCGCCGCCGCGCTCACCGGCGACCGGCGCACCGCCGAGGTCAGGCTGCTGCGCGCCCGCGGCGGCTCGCGCACCGGCATCCTGCTGCGCCTGCTCGGCGAGGGCGCCGTCGCCGTGCTGCCCGCCGCCGTCCTCGCCACCACGCTCGCCCTGGTGCTGCTGCCCACCCCGCGCTGGGGAGCCGCCGTGCTCGCCGCCCTGGCCACCGCCCTGCTCGCGGTGCTGGCGTTCCCGGTGCGCGCCGCCGTGCTGCTCTCCGGCCCCCGGGGCGCGGGCGGCCGGCGCCGGGTCGTCGGCGAACTCGCCGTGCTGGCCGTCACCGTCGCCGCCGTCGCCGAGGTCCGCCACCGCGGCGTGGCCCCGGCCGGCACCGGACTGGACCCGCTGCTGATCACCGCACCGCTGCTGCTCGCACTCACCGGCGGGCTGCTGCTGGCCCGGATCCAGCCGCTCGTGATCGGCCGGCTCGCCGCCCTCGCCGGGCGCGGTCGCGGCCTGGTCGGCTTCCTCGGCCTGGCCCGCGCCGCCCGCGACACCGCGGGGCGCCGCCGGCCCTCCGCGCTGCCCCTGCTCGCCCTGCTGCTCGCCGTCACCACGGCAGGATTCGGCGCCACCGTGCTCGACGGCGTGGACAACCTGCGGCTGCGCGCCGCGCGGGTCTCCGTCGGCGGCGACGCCGCGGTCGGCGTCCCGATCTCGACGACCCTGCCGGAGGCCTTCACCACGGCGGCCGCCGCGCTGCCCGGGGTGCGCGCCGCCACCGGGATCTGGATCGAGAACCAGACGTTCATCCTCGGGACCGACCGCGGCGCCACCCAGGCCACCACCGTCGTGGTCGAACCCGCGGCGTACGCGGAGATCGCCAGGACCGTCGGGCTCGGCCGGTTCGACCCCGCGGTGCTGGCCGGCGCCCCCGGCGGCCCGGACACCCCGGTGCCCGCGCTGTTCAGCGCGGGCCTCGCCAAGCAGCTCTCCGGCGGCCCGTACCGGCTGCGCACGCCCAACGGCGGGGAGCTGCTCACCACCGTCGCCGCAACCGTCACGGACACCCCCGCCATCCCGGACGCGGTCAACGCCTTCGTGGTGCTGCCGGCCGGCCCCGCCACCGCCCGGCTGCCCGAACTCAAGCGGATGAACAACTGGCTCGCCGTCGGTGACGTCGACCCCGGCCGGCTCCGCGCGCTGTTCGCCGAGCACGGCATGGGGGAGGCGGTCGGCATGGCGAAGCGCCTGCGCGACGAGGCCACGGCGGCCAGTCACGACCCGGGCGGGGTACCCGTCGGGTACAAGGTGCGCACCAGCCGCGAGGCGGCCGCCGAGCTGGCCGCCGACCCGCTGCAGCGCTCCGCGGGGCGGCTGTTCTGGGCCGCGATCGCCGCCGGTGCCGGATTCGCCCTGCTCGCCGTCATGCTGACGCTGCTCCGGGCCGCGCCCGACCGCGCGGCGCTGCTCGCCCGGCTGCGCACCATGGGGCTGCGGCCCCGCCAGGGACTGGCCCTGATCATCGCCGAGACGATCCCGCAGACCCTTGCGGCGGCGGTCGGCGGCGGGCTGGTCGCGGCCGCCGCGGCCGGACTGCTCGGACCGGCCGTCGACCTGTCGGCGCTGGTCGGCGCCAAGGTCGACGAGGGCCTCGGCGCGGCGCTGCTGCCGGTGCTGCTGCCCACGGCCGGGCTGACGCTGCTGGTGGTCGTCGGGGTGGTGCTGGAGACGGTCGTCACCGGCCGGCGCCAGATCGCCACCGAACTGCGGGTGGGGGACCAGTGAGACGGGTGACGGCGCCGGGCGCCGGGACGGCCAGGGCGGTCGGGCCCTGCCGGGCGGCCGGGACGATCAGGACCATCGAGACCATCGAGACAGCCGGGACCGCCGGGCCGGCCAGGACGGCTGGGACAGTCAGGACAGGAGACGAGCGGTGAAGAGCACCCCCAAGGAGCGGCCGACCGCCGACGCCCCCAGCCTGCAGGAGCTCCAGGAGCGGGCGCTGGCCGCCGCGGCGCCCAGGGCCCACGGCGAGGGCGCGGCGATCGTCTGCGACCGACTGGTCCGGATCTTCAGCGCCGAGGGGATCGAGGTCCAGGCGCTGCAGGGCCTCGAACTGACCATCCGGCAGGGCGATCTGGTGGCGTTGGTCGGCGCCTCCGGAAGCGGCAAGTCCACCCTGCTGACCATCCTCGCCGGACTCGACGTGCCGACCGCCGGCACCGCCACCGTCGCCGGCTGCGACCTGCTGGAGATGTCCGCCCGCGAACGGCTGCGCTACCGCCGCGAGGTGGTCGGCTTCATCTGGCAGCAGACCGCCCGCAACCTGCTGCCCTTCCTCACCGCCGCCGAGAACGTCGCCCTGCCGATGCAGCTGCGCGGCCGCCGGAGCGGGGCCGGCGGCACGCGGCGCCAGGCGGCCCGGGTGGCGGAGCTGCTGGAGGCGCTGGAGATCGGCGACCTGGCCCACCGCCGGCCCGACCAGCTGTCCGGCGGCCAGCAGCAGCGGGTCGCGATCGCCGTGGCGATGGCCAACAACCCGCCCGTGCTGCTCGCCGACGAGCCCACCGGCGAGCTGGACTCGGAGACCGCGGGGGTGATCTTCGAGTCCTTCCGCACCGTCAACCGGGAACTCGGCGCCACCGTCGTCATCGTCACCCACGACCCGATGGTCGCGGGCGAGGTCCGCCGCACCGTCGCCATCCGGGACGGCCGGACCAGCAGCGAGGTGCTGCGCCGCACCGTGACCGACGAGCACGGCGAGGAGTCCGTCAACGAGCGCGAGTACGTGATGCTGGACCGCACCGGGCGGGTGCAGCTGCCGGTCAAGTTCCTGGAGGCGCTCGGGATGGAGCACCGGGTCGCGGTCGACCTCGCGGCGGACCACATCGAGGTGCGCCCCGACGACATCGTCGGGCACTGAGGGCGGGCACTGACGGGCGGGAGCCGTGGGCGGGCGAGCGGGGGCGGGAGCGGGGGGAGCGGGGTGGTGGGGGCGACGGGCGGGCGGAGGCCGGCGGGCCCGGGCTACCCGTCGCCGCCCATCCGCTGGAAGAGCCCGCTGTCCTCGGCATCCGTCCGGAGGTCGGGTGCCTCCCGGTCGGCGCGCTCACCCCGGGCGGCGGCGGTGCAGAGGGCGAAGACGAGAATTGCACTGGCCGCGACGGCGAGGATTCCGAGGGCGGTCAGGACGCGTAGCCAGGTCAAAGTAGTGCCTCCCTGGGGACGGTGCGGACGAACGCCGCCGGGAGAGATATCGGCAGTTCGGCCTGCACGGTCGAGTGTCCACAGGCGGTTCTTCCCGTCGTCTGCCGCGCGAGAGGTCGCCCGCGCGGGCGCTCGAGGCATCGACGGAGCGCGTCACACGCCTCTGCGCGCCCCCACGGGGGCTCCGGGCAGCCCAGCCGGGCCGCCCACCAGCGCCCTGAGCGCGACGAGGTCCGGCTTCCCCGCGCCGGTCAGCGGGATGCCCGGCAGGACCAGCACGGAGTCCGGGGCGCACCGGGCCCCGGCACGCTCCCGCGCCCAGCGGAGCAACCCCTCCGCCGACACCCCCGAACCCGGCGCGGCGACCACCGCGGCGTGCACCCGCTCCAGACCGTCCGGGCCGGCCGTCGCGACCATCACCGCCTCGCGCACCCCCGGATGCGCGCGCAGCGGCTCCTCGACGTCCCTCGGGAACACGTTGTGCCCGGCCACGATCGCCATCGGGTCGCGCCGCCCCGCCACCGTCAGGTAGCCGGAGGCGTCCAGGGCGCCCAGGTCGCCGGTGTGCAGCCAGCCGTCCCGCAGCACCCGCGCCGTCAGCTCCGGGTCGCGCCAGTAGCCCGCCATCGCCGTCGGGGTGCGCACGCAGATCTCCCCGGTCCGGCCCGGCGGCAGCACCGCGCCGTCCTCGTCCAGGATCCGCACCGAGGTGTCCGGGAACGGGCGCCCGGCGGTGGTCAGCAGCCGCGGGTCCAGGTGCTCGTCCGGGCCCAGCCTGGTCACCGGGCCGCACTCCGTCAGGCCGTACGTCTGGTGCAGCACCCGCCCCAGCCGGCGGGTCGCCTCCGCCAGCCGGCGCGGCGACGGCGGGCAGCCGGTGTACGTGACGCGGCGCAGGCTGCCGGTGTCCGTCACCGGGAGCAGCGGATGGTCCAGCACCTGGTACAGCAGGTGCGGCGGCAGGTACACCCGGGACACCCGGAACCGCTCGACGGCCGCCAGCACCGCCCCCGCCGCGAAGTCCTCCTGCAGCACCACCGTGCCGCCCGCCGCCAGCGCCAGATCGGCCGTCGTCCCGCCCCCGTGGCACAGCGCCGTGCAGAGCAGGAACGACGAGCCGGCCGGCAGCGGCGGCCGCGGCGGCCGGGCGAAGCGGCGCAGCACGCCCTTCGGCCGCCCGGTCGTCCCGCCGGTGAACCGCACCGCCATCACGTCCCGCGCCCGGTACCGGGGTGCCACCGGCTCGGGCGGATGCTCCGCGGCCAGCGCCGACAGGTCCGTCCCGAGCGCCGAGGGGCCCAGTGCGAACAGCCCGGCCGACGGCAGCGCCCGCCCGATCGCCGCGGCCGCCGCCGAACAGCCCACCGGATCGAACACCAGCGCCGAGGTGCCGGCGAAGCCGGCCAGTTCCACCAGCTCCGCGAGCGGCGCGTCCGGATGGAGCACCGCCACCCGGCACCCCAGCAGGTTGGCCGCCGGCCGCACCAGGAGTGCCTCCGGCCGGTTCCCGGACAGCACCGTCACACCGTCACCGCGTCCGAGCCCCGCCGCCGCCAGCGCCCGCGCCGTCCGGTACACCGCGTCCAGGCACTCCCGCGCCGTCAGCGCCGCCTCGCCGAACCGGATCGCCACCCGCCCGGGATCCCGCTCCAGCCCCGCCAACACCAGTGCGGTGTACGTCGGTTCCGCCTCCGCCACGCTCCAGCCTCCTGTCCGGTGGTCCGTCAGCCTAGGGCGTGGCGGCGGGTCCGGCGGCGTGATGCGGCGGATGCCGCCACCGCCGGGCCCGGGGGCGGGGCACCCGGCGGGAGCGGCGGGCGGCCGGATGTTGTTAGGGTTCGCGGTCGGACACGGACGGGGGACGGGTGAGCACCAGCATGGACACGGCCGAGGCGCCGGGCGGGTACGGCGCCGAGCGGCGGCCGCGCGGCGTCGTCGACCTGCGGGGCGAGGCCGGGGAGGCCTTCACCGTGCGCTACCCGGCCGGCGCGGTGGTCGTGGTGTCGGGCCTGCCCGGCGCGGGGAAGAGCACGCTGCTGCGGCGGTGGTCCGGCGCGGGCGCGGTGCCCACCGTCGATCCGCGCACCGTGCACGAGGCCTGCGAGGCCGTCATGCCCGCGAGCCTGCCGTACGCGGTCTACCGGCCGTGGGCCCGGCTGGAGCACTTCCGGCTGCTGCGCTCCTCCGTCCGGCGCGGCGGCCCGCTCCTGGTGCACGACTGCGGCAGCCGGGCCTGGATGCGCCGCTGGCTGGCCCGGGAGGCCGCCCGGCAGGGCCGCCTCCTCCACCTGGTGCTGCTCGACGTCGGCGCGGCCACCGCCCTCGACGGCCAGCGGGCCCGCGGCCGGCACGCCTCCGCCCGGGCCTTCGCCCGTCACCGCCGGGGCCTGGACCGCCTGTTCGCGGCCTTCACCCGGCACGTCCGGACCGGCGCGCCGACGCCCACCCCGGAGGCCGCGTCCGTCCTCCTGCTGGACGCGGTCTCCCGCTCCCGCGCTGCCGAGGTGCGGTTCGGGGAACCCCCGGCCGGCCGATGAACACGCACGCCCACCCCTTCGTCGGCGACTTCCGCGAGCTGGAGCGCGGACGGCCGGACGGCCCCTCGCTGCGGGACGCCGTCAGGGCCGAGGCGCCGGAGTACGAACGCGAGCTGCTCGCGTACCTGGAGGGCGGCTCGGTGCTGTTCGCCACGCCCAGCGCCGTCCCCGACGTGCTCGGCGCCCCCGGCGCCGTCATCGGCGGGCTGCACCTGTGCACCGACGGGACCTGGCTCTGGTACTCCGACCTGGCCCATGACGTGCGGCAACACCACGTGGCCCTCGACCCGGCCTTCCTCGCCCACGCCCGGGGGAACGGCTGGACCGTCCCCGCCCTCGACGACGACGCCCTGGACGCGATGCTGACGGCCCTGTTCGGGGACGAGGCGGGCTGACGCGACCGGGGCCGTGCCGTTTGGGGCCGGCGCCTACGGGCCCTCCGGGGCCGGCTCCGGGGAGAGCGGCGGCCGCCCGGCGAGGAGGCCCTCCAGGAACTCGCCGTGCCGGGGGAGCGAGGTGCTCCGGGCCGCCGCGGTCCGCGCCTCCAGGGTCCTGGCCTCCCGGGGCCCGGTCTCCCCGGCCGCCGCCTCCGGGGCCCGCGTCACGAGGGTCCGGGCCTCCGGGGCCCGCGTCACGAGGGTCCGGGCCTCCCCGGCCCCGGCCTCCCGGGTCCGGGCCTCCAGGGCCGGGACGGGCGCCCGCAGCACCCCGGTCCGCTCGGCCCGGTCGGAGACCATGATGCCGAGGACGTCCGCGAGGCTGGTCATCGAGTGGCCCGGCTCGACCCGGCCGGTGAGGACGGCCTCGGGTTCCCCGGCCAGGCCGTCCACGGCCGGCGGGGCCTGCTCGGTACGCGGGCCGGCGGTCGTCCTCCGGCGCCGTGTCGGCGCGGGCGTCGCCGCCTGGGTCGTCGCCCTCGGGGCCTTCGCCGGCGCGGGCTCCGCCGCCGAGCGCGCCACCGCCGACTCCTCGCGCAGTCGGCCGACCTCCGCCTCCAGCGCCGCGAGCCGTGCCCGCAGTTCGTCCAGCTCGCCCATCCTCGTCACTGCCCCTGCCCTCCCCGGCCGTCCACGGCCTTTGACGTGCGGGTTCAGCCTAACCGGGGGGCATCCCGGGCCCGGGGGAGAGGGCGCGCACGGCCGGGGCCGGCTTCCGAAGCGTCGGGAGCCGGGCCCCGGCCGGTGCCGGATCAGGCGCGGCAGCGCAGCATCTCCAGCGGCGGGTACGCGAAGAGGTCCGCCCAGAAGTCCTTGCCGTACTCGCGGATGCCGGCCTCGGAGATCTGCAGCGGGACCCACTCCAGCTCGGTGAAGCCCGCCGCCCGCAGGCTGCTCTCGTAGACCTCGCGGCGCGGGGCCGTGCCGACGATGCTGATCGGCTGCGGTTCGAGGAGGGCCGTGACCCGCACCCGCGGGCCGGTCTCGGCCTCCTCGTCGAGCCGCTCGCAGCGGAACCCGTAGTCCTCGAGGGACGGACAGTCGAAGCCGTAGTCGGGCTTCTGGGCGAACACGAAGAACTCGCCGCCCGGCACCAGGCTCCGGTGGATGTTGCGGCACATCCGCTCCATCGCCGCGACGTCCTCGGCGTAGTTGAGGCACTGCACCGCCAGCGCGATGTCGAAGCGCTCGTCGAGGGGCCGCAGTTCGGCCACGTCGCCGACCTCGTAGCGCACGCCCAGCGGCTCGCGCTGCTCGATCGCCCGCGCGGCGGCGATCATCTCCCCGGAGATGTCGACGCCGAACACGTCCGTCGCGCCGCGTCGCTTGAACTCCCTGCTGTAGAAGCCGGTTCCGCAGGCCAGGTCGAGGACCGACCTGCCGCTCACGTCCCCGACCAGGCCGAGGAAGCTCGGCACCTCCCCGAAGCGCGTCAACGGCAGTGCCTTGAAGCCCTCGAAGGCCTCGCCGATCCCGTCGTACTGCTGCACGCCCATGTGCTGCCCCCTCCTGACGTCGTCCCGTACGCCGTCCTGACGCGGACGCCGTCGTGTGCGCGGCCGTGCGGGTGCTCCGCTCCCGGACTTCCGCCGGCGGCGGAGCCCTCGGGGCCGCGGTCGTGGCGGAAAGTCTCCTCCGAGCGCCCCGGCGGCCGTACTGGCGGATGACACAAAGAAGTCGGCGGCCTGACGAGGGGTCATCCCCACCGTTCGAACAGTGGACGGTGCCACGGCGCGCGTGGTTCGTGCCGGACCTCACGGGCCCGCGGGCTACCGCTCCCGGTGCGTCATCGCCGCGCGGATGGTCCGGGCGCGGTCGGCGAGCTCCGCCAGGTCGGCCGGGCCGGAGCCGCCGCGCCGGTCGGCGACGGCGCCGACGGTGGTCCCGCTCTGGTCGGCCCAGGCGCAGGCCGCCACCAGCCCGGCCCCGCCGTCCGCGCACTTGAGGTAGCCGCCGAGCGGCCCCGGCGGGAGGACGGTGTACCGGGCGGCGGCGGAGGGGTCGTGGCCGGGGTTCGGGCCGTAGGCGGGGTCCATGCCGCCCAGCAGCCGCTCCAGCTCGTCGACGGGGCTGCCGAAGGAGCCGGTGGCGCCGGCCACGGTGAAGTCCGCGCGGTCGCTGCCGGGCAGCCGGTAGCCGGTGACGAAGTGCCGGTGGTAGCGGATCGTCCCGGGCACGTCGGGGAACACCTCCCGGTCCAGTTCCGCGTACCGCCCGGTGTCGTCGGCCGCCCGGGCCAGCTCGCCGATGCTCTCGGGCGGGTCGAGCCGGAAGCTCTTCGGCTCGTCGTGCCCGGGCACGGCCAGCGCCGCGACGACCAGGACGGCGCCCACGGCGGCGCCCGCCCTGATCCAGGTCGCCCGCCGTACCCGCCTCCACCGGGGCGGCACCGGCGCGGGCGGCTCGGACCAGCGGGCCCTGACCCGGTCGGCCGCGGTCTCGCCGGCGGTCCCGGGGCCGGCGCCGGGGGCGGACTGCTCGGTGGTTCCCGCCTCGGCGGCTGCCGGGGGGAGGCCGGGGCTGGTGTTCGACATGAGGCGACCATGGCCGCCCGGTCCGCGATCGGTCAAATGCGGACCGGTGCGTCGCCGCGGGTCATCGGCCGTCCGTGAGGCCGGGCCGGGCGCTCGGCGGGAAGCGTCCGCCGGTCCCGCCGGTCCCGCCGGTCCCGCCGGTCCCGCCGGTCCCGCCGGTCATGCCCGGCGGCTCCGCCGTCCTCGCCGTCCGGAGGGGGTGACCGCGGGCCGGGCCCGGGGGAGGATGGGCGGATGGTGACGATCGAGACCCCCCGACTGCTGCTGCGCCGCTGGCACGAGCTCGACGTCGCGCCGATGGCCGCGGTGAACGGCGACCCCGAGGTGATGCGCTGGATCGGCGACGGGGCGGTGCGCAGCGAGGACCTGACCCGGCGGAACATCGCGGCGTTCGAGCACGAGTGGGAGGCCGAGGGCTTCGGGCTGTTCGCCGTGGAGCTGCGCGCCACCGGTGAGCTGGCCGGCTTCACCGGCTTCGCCGTGCCGCGCTTCCTGCCCGAGGTGCTGCCCGCGGTGGAGATCGGCTGGCGCCTCGGCCGGTCGTTCTGGGGCCGCGGCCTCGCCACCGAGGCGGCGACGGCGGCGCTGCGCTTCGGGTTCGCGGAGCGCGGGCTGGACCGGGTGGTCAGCATCGCCCAGATCGGCAACACCGCCTCCGAGCGCGTCATGGCCAAGCTCGGCCTGCACCCGGAGCGGGAGACCGTCACGCCCGGCACCGGCCGTGCCGTCCGCGTCCACGAGTTGACCCGCGACGAGTACCTGGGCCGGCTGCGCTGAGGCCGGGCGGGCGGGAGCCGGGCGGGCCCCGGCCGCCGACGCGCCGTAGCTCCCCGGCCGCCGACGGCCCGGACGGCCCGGGGCCCCGGCCGTCCGGGAGATGCAAGATCATCGAACCGGGGGTTCCCGGCCCGCCCGGGCCCGGGCCCTGCGAGACTGGGGCCAGCAGAGTCCGTCACGGAGAGAGGTCAGCATCCGCATGCCCAGCAGCGCCGTCGTCGACAACCCGTGGTTCCGCCGGTTCAGCCCGTCCGACTCCGCGCCCGCCCGGATCGTGATCTTCCCGCACGCCGGTGGCTCCGCGAGCTACTACATGGAGCACGCCAACGCGCTGGCCCCCCACGCGGACGTGCTCACCGTGCAGTACCCCGGCCGCCAGAACCGCTACGCCGAACCCGCGATCGACTCGGTGCCGGAACTCGCCGAGCAGGTCTACCGGGAGCTCCGCGCGTGGACGGACCGGCCGCTGACCTTCTTCGGGCACAGCATGGGCGCGGCCGTCGCCTTCGAGACCGCGCGCTGCTTCGCCCGCGACGGCCTCCAGGGCCCCGAGCGGCTGTTCGTGTCGGCCGGCCGCGCGCCCTCGCTGCCCCGCGAGACCACCGTCCACCAGCTGCCGGACGACGAGCTGCTCGCCACCATCGTCGGCCTCGGCGGGACGGACGAGCGGATCCTGGAGATCCCGGCCCTGCGCGAGCTGATCCTCCCGGCGCTGCGGGCCGACTACACCGCCATCGAGACCTACCGCTGCGCCCCGGACGCGACGGTGTCGCAGCCGATCACCGCCCTGGTGGGGGAGACCGACGAGAACGCCACGGTCGACCAGGCCGCGCCGTGGCGCGGGCACACCACCGGGGCCTTCGACCTGCGGGTCCTGCCCGGCGGGCACTTCTACGTGGCCGAGCAGACCGCGGCCGTCGTCGAGCTGCTCACCGCGCACCTGCGCGGCTGAGCGGGCCGGGACGGCCGGGGGCCCGTCCGGCGGATCCTCCCGGCCGCACCACGCCGGACGGGCCCGAGGCCCCGGTGACGGAGCGCAGCGGCTGGGCTACTGTCGCTGATTGACGGGTCGTCAACGGACTTGTCGGCACCACCCCCACCCGCAGTCGTCACCGGGAGGCCGCCCATGCGCCGGATCGCCGTCGTCGGAGCGGGCCAGGCCGGCCTGCAGCTAGCGCTGGGCCTGGTGGCCGCCGGCTACGAGGTGACACTCGTCGCCGAGCGCACGCCGGAACAGGTGCGCGGCGGGCGGGTGCTGTCCACCCAGGCGATGTTCGGCCCGGCGCTGCGGATCGAGGCGGCGGCCGGGCTGGACCTGTGGGCGGCCGAGGCGCCGTCCGTCCACGCCGTCCGCGGCGCGCTGACGGTGCCGCCCGGCGTGCAGGCGCTGGAGTTCACCATGACGCTCGACGAGCCCGCCCAGTCGGTGGACCAGCGGATCAAGCTGGCGGGCTGGCTGGAGCTGCTGGCCGGGCGCGGCGGGCGGATCGAGTACCGCTCGCTGGACCGGGACGGGCTGACCGACCTCGCCCGCCGCCACGAGCTCACGGTGGTCGCCGCCGGACGCGGCGAACTCGCGGGGCTGTTCGAACGCGACGCCGCCCGTTCGCCGTTCGACCGTCCGCAGCGGGCACTGTCCTGCCTGTACGTGCACGGAGTCGGCTCGCCCGACCCGGCCACCGAACCCCGGGCCCGGATGCACGCGCTGCCCGGCCTCGGCGAGCTCTACCTGCAGCCGGCCCTGACCCACTCCGGCCCCTGCTCGATCCTGCTCTGGGAGGCGCTGCCCGGCGGCCCGCTGGACGTCTTCGGCGACGCCCCGGCCCCCGCCGTCCAACTCGCCCGGATCCGCACGCTGATGCGCGCGCACCTGCCGTGGGAGGCGGAGCTGTGGCGGGAGGCCGAGCCGACCGACGCCGGGGCCGGACTGTCCGGCGCGGTGACCCCGGTGGTCCGGCGGCCGGTCGCCGAACTGGGCGCCGGGGTCGGCGCCGTCCACGTGCTCGGGATCGGCGACGCGGTGGTGGTGAACGACCCGATCGCCGGACAGGGCGCCAACAGCGCGGCCCGGGCGGCGCAGGCCTACCTGCAGGCGATCGTCGAGCACGGCGCGGCGCCGTTCACCGCGGACTGGATGTGCCGCACCGCCGAGCGCTTCTGGCGCCGGCACGCCCGGCACACGGTCGCGTTCACCGCGGCGATGCTCACCGTGCCGGACCACGTCCAGGCCGTGTTCGCGGCCGCCGCCGAACACGACGCGGTCGCCCGCCGGCTGGCCAACACCTACGCGGAACCGAGCGACCACGCCGCCTGGCTGGCCTCGCCCGACCTGACCGCCGCCTACCTCTCCGAGGTGCGCGCGGACGAGACGGACGGGCTGCGCCGCTAGCCGCCGCCGGCTCCGCCGGGACCCGCCTCCCGGTCACCCGGTCCCGGGGGCGCGCCCGGGCTCGTTCGGAAAAGGGCGCCGCCGGTTCGGTCGTGTCCCTCGACGAGCCGGGCCGCACGCGCTTGGATGTCCGTCGCACCCGACTCCGGAGGTGGGCGATGCCAGGCGGCGACAGCGGCACCGACAGCGGCACCGGCGACCGGCCGGTGATCGAACTGCGGTCGCTCACCAAGCACTACGGCGCCACGGTCGGCGTCGACCGGCTGGACGTGGCCGTCACCGCCGGCGAGGTGTTCGGCCTGCTCGGCCCGAACGGCGCCGGGAAGACCACCACCCTGCGCTGCCTGGTCGGCCTGCTCAGCCCCAGCGCCGGACAGGTCCGGGTGCTCGGCCTGGACCCGGTCGCCGACCACCGCACGCTCGCCCCCTCGATCGGCTACCTGCCGGGCGAGCTGCGGCTCTACCCCGAGCTCACCGGGCAGCAGACCCTGGACCTGCTCGCCGCCCTCCAGGGCGCCCCGGTGCCCCGCCAACGCGAACTCTGCGAGCGGCTCAGGCTCTCCCCGGCGGACCTGGCACGGCCGGTGGGGGAGTACTCGCGCGGCATGAAGCAGAAGCTCGGGCTCGTCCAGTCGCTCCAGCACCGGCCCGCCGTCGTGGTGCTGGACGAACCGACGGAGGGCCTCGACCCGCTCGTCCAGGAGACCTTCTTCGACCTGCTCGCCGAGGAGACCGCGGCCGGTCGCACCGTCCTGCTCTCCAGCCACGTGCTGCCCGAGGTGCAGCGGGCCTGCGGGCGGGTCGCCATCGTCCGCCGGGGCCGGCTGGTCACGGTGCGCTCGGTGGCCGAACTGCGCCAGGCCAGGGCCCGCCGGGTCCGGCTGGTCTTCACCGACGGGCTCGGCGCCCGGCCGCTCGGCGCCGCCGAGAGCTGGTCGCCGCGCTGGGACGGCGAACGGGTCGAACTGCTGGTACCGCCGGACGAGGTGGTCGCCGCCGTCCGCGGGCTGCTGGCCGCGCTGCCGGTCGCGGACCTGACGGTCGAGGAGGCCGGGCTGGACGAGGCCTTCCTCGACCTCTACCGGGCGTCGGCCGCCGAGGAGGCCGGCGCCCCGGCCGGCACCGACACCCCGGCCGGCACCGACCCGGAGGAGCGCCGATGAGCCCCGCGACCGTCAGCCGCCGCCTGCCCCTGGTGTGGCTCGCCCTGCACCGGCGGCGGCGCATGCTGCTCAGCCTGCTGCTGGGCGTGGTCGTCTTCGAGGCGCTGATCGTGGTCATCGCCGGCACCGTCCCGCCCACCGACCTGTTCGGCGCGGGCCGCACCCCGCCCGGTGCGTTCAAGGCCTTCAGCGGCTCCAACGGCGCCGTCTCCATCGCCAGTTACCCCGGTCTGATCGGGGCCGGGCTCACCCACCCGTTCTGGATCGCGATGCAGCTGACCGTGATCGGCTCGCTCGGCGCCGCCGCCGTCGCGGCCGACGTCGAGTCGGGAACCGTCGAACTCCTGATGACCCGCCCGGTCTCCCGCCGCCGGCTGCTCGCGGAACGGGCCGGCGCCCTGGTCGCCGCCTCCGTCCTGCTCAACGCCGCCGCCACCCTGACCGTCGCGCTCGGGGTGGCGTTCTCCCCGGACCTGCGCGCCGCCGTACCGGAGGGCGGCGTGTTCGCCGCCGGACTGCTGGGCTGTGCGCTCGCCTTCTGCCTGACCGGGCCGGTGCTCGCGGTGTCCGCGCTGAGCCGGCGGCGGGCCCACGTCGTCGGCGCCGCCGTCGCCTTCGGCGCGGTCGGCTTCGCCCTCAACTTCGTCGCCCTGGCGTGGTCCCCGGCCGCCCCGCTGCGCTACCTCAGCCCGTTCCACTACTACACCCCGGGCGACGCCCTGGCCCACGGCGACGTCCCCTGGCTGTCCCTGGCCGTCCTCACCGGCGTCGGCCTGCTCGGCCTGCTGGCCGCCTTCCGCATCCTGGAGCACCGGGACCTCGCGATCTAGGCAGACCGCCGGACCGGCCGGCCCCGGGGTCCGTCACAGCGCCCGGACGGCCTCGCCCAGGTCGGGGCCGTAGGAGGACCAGCAGACGAGCGAGCCGTCCCCGTCGAGCTCGCCCATGAACCACTCGCCGGCGGCGCGGGCCAGGCAGAGGCCGTGGAAGGAGAGGATGACGTCGGGCGCGAGGACCTCGTAGTCGGCTGCGCCGTGCTCCTCGAGGACGACGAGCCGTTCGAGGGGGAGCAGCTCCGCTGCCGCGTCGCCCGACGCGGAACGGACCCGCTCGATCGTCCAGCCGTGGGGGAGGTCCGTGTGCACGCCACCATGGTGGCGCCGGCGGGCCGCTCCCGGCCACCCGTTTCGGGCCACCCGCTCGCCGCGGTGGCAGGCACCGCTCCCGCTCCGGGGGCGCCGGGAGTCCGGGCGGTCACCGGCCGGGCGGCGGGCGAGGACTACTCCTCGAACCAGACGACCAGCCGGACGTTCCCGTCGCCGTGCACCCCGGCGAGGGCGCGCATGACGGTCCACACCGGCTGCCACGGGCCGTCGGCGGGCACGGCGTCGCGGCGCCTGGCGCGTTCGGCGCGGTAGACCGTGGCCCCGGTGTCCCACTCGGTGCCCTCGGCCCACAGTTCGCCGATGCGGCCGGGGTCGACGCGCAGGGTGTCGACACCGCTCGCCCGTGCGAACCCGCGGCTCCAGTCCGCCCGGTGCACCAGCTCCAGCGTGCCGTCCGCGAGCCGCCGGTACCGGGCGATGCGGGTCGCGCGCGGGACCGCCGGCTCGTCCCAGTCGACGGCGAGGACCTCGTTCCAGTCCAGCCAGCTGGCGCCGAACGCGACCTCGCCCCAGGACGCGTGCTCGGCCCGGACCCGCTCCGAGACGTCGGCGGGCAGGCCCCGGTCGGCGGCGACCGGGCGCCAGTGGCCGCCGAGGTCACGGACGCCGAAGAGGCAGGCGAAGGCGTCGTAGTCCTTGGGGACGCCGAGCATGGGCAGCTCGATGGCCGGGTACCACGCCGTCTCGCCGACGCCGAGCCCCGGGCCCCAGGTGCGGCACTCCACTGATCCCTGAACGGTCGTTCCCATGGCCCGATCATGCCCTGTTCCCACCGGCCCGCGCACGGGGTGATCGTTGGTCAGGTGCGGTCCGGCCCGGCGGCGGGGGCGCCCCCGGGTGCTCCTCGGGTGTGGTCGGCGTCCTGGTCGAGGCGGCGGGCGGCGGCGAGGAGGTGGTCGCGGACCACGGCGACGTGGGGGTTGGCGGAGCCGGTCGGGCGGCGGACCAGGTAGGCGGTGTTGATCGGCGGGTCGGTGGGGCGGTGGAGCACGCGCAGCGCGCCGGAGGCGAGTTCGGCCCGGCAGAGGTAGCTCGGCAGGACGCTCCAGCCGGCGCCGGCGGTGACGGCGGCGAGGACGGCGCGCAGGTCCGGGACGGTGACGGCGGCCCGGGTGTGCAGCCGGCGGTCGAAGACGTGCCGCCAGTAGCGGCGGGCGATCGGGAGGTCCTCGGCGTAGCTGAGCAGCGGGACCTCGGTGAGGGCGGCGGGGAGGTCCCGGCCGGTGAGGCGGTCGGCCCAGACCGGGGCCGCGACGAGGACGAACTCCTCGTCGGCGAGCGGTTCCGCGAGCAGGGTGCGGCCGCGCGGGCGCCGGGTGGCGATCACCAGGTCGTGGCGTCCGGCGCGCAACTCCGTCAGGAGGGGGTCGGTGAGTCCGGTGGCCACCCGCAGCTGGACGCCGTCGGCGACCAGCGGGGCGAGGGCGCCGAGCAGGACGGTGCCGAGGAACTCGGCCGGTCCGGCGAGGTGGACCGGTTCCGGTGCGCCGCCGTCACGGGCGTCGGCGACGGCGGCCAGCTGGTCCAGTGGTGCCGAGAGCCGGGCCGCGAGGTCGTCGGCGTACGGCAGCGGGGTGACCCCGCGGGCGCGCCGCTCGAAGAGCTCGCGGTCGAGCCGCTGCTCCAGGGCCCGGATCTGCGCCGTCACCGTCGACTGGGAGAGGCCCAGGTGGTGGGCGGCCGCGGTGAGGGAGCCGGCGCGGTGCACCGCGAGGAAGGTCCGCAACTGGTTGAGGTCCGGCGGGCCCGAGCCCGGTGTCGGCCGATCGGTCATGACGGCGAGCCTACGGGATCCCGATGGCTCGGCGGTCCCGGGAAGCCATCGGAATCCCGATGGCGGGGATCGGCGTGCGCATTGGTCCCCGATGGCCGGCCGCGGCTAGCTTCGGCGGGGTGAGCGCCGCGGCGAGGCCGTCGCGGCGGAGACCGCAGACCCTGGAGGCAGGCACCATGGCCGAGATCCTGTTCGTCATGACCGGCGCGACCGTCTGGACGCTGAACGACGGCACCGAGCACCCGACCGGCTTCTGGGCGGAGGAGGCCGTCGTCCCGTACCGGGCGTTCACCGCGGCCGGGCACCGGGTGACCGTGGCCACCCCCGGCGGCGTCGTCCCGGTCGCCGACCCGGCCAGCCTGACCGATCCGGCGGTGGCCGGGGAGCTGGACGCGATCGCCGCGTTCCGCCGGCCGGTGAAGCTCGCGGAGGTCGACCGGGCCGACTACGACGCCGTGTTCTACCCGGGCGGCCACGGCCCGATGGAGGACCTGGCGGTCGACGCCGACTCGGGCCGGCTGCTGACCGGGGTGCTGGCCTCCGGGCGGCCGCTGGGCGTCGTCTGCCACGGTCCGGCCGCGCTGCTGGCCGCCCGTGCGGAGGACGGCTCCTCGCCGTTCGCCGGGTACCGGCTGACCGGTTTCACCAATGCCGAGGAGGTCCAGGCGGGGCTGGCCGACCGGGCGCCCTGGCTGCTCCAGGACCGGCTGGTCGAGCTCGGTGCGGACTTCCGGGAGGGGGCGCCGTGGGCCCCGCACGTCGTCGTCGACCGCAACCTGGTGACCGGTCAGAACCCGTCCTCCTCGGGCCCGGTGGCGGCCGCTCTGCTGGAGTTGCTGGGCTGACCGCCAAGGCTGCCCCGGCCCGGCGGTCAGCCGCCCGGCGGCCCACCGGCCCGTCCGGATCCGCCCCGTCCCGCCCCCAGAACATGAAAACGGCGCCGCGCGGGCGAGGGCCGGCAGCCCGACGGCGGCGGCGGTGGTTGCTGCTGCCGGCG